>CACMBV010000010.1 GCA_902612125.1 uncultured Verrucomicrobiota bacterium | reverse complement strand
TGAATGCCCCCTGAAATCAGGCTGCCCAGTCCCCTTCCCAATCTTGATTCTTGCTTGGACATGGTTATTTCTGAGGCACAAAAAGTTCTTTCCCGACAGATACTTTGGTGGGATCCGTAATCTGATTCGCGTCAATAATCCACTTCACTCTGGATTCATACTTTTTGGCAATACTGCTTACCGTTTCTCCTTTTTCCACTTTATGAACAAAGCCTTTCTGTGGATAGTCGGTGGAGAAAGACATTGCGGGAGTAGGAGTGGTTGGACCCTGAGAGATTTTTTCAAACCCGTCATTCATCTGCTTGATCAGTTCCTGCATCTGTTGGTTTACATTGGTTTGCATCTTTACTTGGGATCCAGCATTTTCCTGCACTTTCTTTTCGATGGAAGAAAGTCTTCCATTCACTTGAACCATTTGAGCAGAAGAGATCCCTTGATCCGAGTTTGCCTTCTTGGAAAAACTCTGCACCACCACTCGTAACTGTGCATTTTCTCTTCTTAGCAGTTCAACTTCACTTCGCAGTCCAGCCACTTCACGGGAAATCAACTCTAAGTCTTGTTTAAGGTTTGCTACCTGAACATTAGCTGAGGTGCTAAAAGGCAAAACCACCACATGCAGATAAAAGAATTTAACCAATATATTTTTCATAACCCACCACATTTGTAAAAGTAAATGTAGATTGAATTGGATTCAAGAAATCTTTCGCAGATTAATGAAACTTTTTTGATACCAATGGCAAACTGGGAGGAAAAGTTATTTGATAGCCTTGTTTGATGGAAAACCCACGAAGAAATTCAGATGTATGAAGCATTTTCCCTCCAGGCTTTTGCAATTGAGTAATATCTAAAGCTCCTTTCCCGGTGCCAGCAAAAAGCTTCGAATCCTTGACTAGGATTTCACCTGGCTTCTTATTTATTTCTGATTGAATGGCACATTCGCCCACACGCAGGGGAATGCCCTCGTAAAAAAACACACTGCCTGGCCATGCCTTAAATGCACGACTCCTCCATTCCAGTTGCTCTGCGGTTAGAGAAAAATCCAAGCACGCATCCTCTTTGCACAACTTACGGCAGTAAGAGACCTGATTTGAATCCTGTATTTTTTCCGGAGCATCTCCAACAAGCAAGTTCGCTAGATAACGATCAAGCAATGGGACACATATTTTCGCTAATTTTTCTCGTAACGAAGCCCCGGTGTCATCCTTATCGATGGGTACAAGTTGTTGACCAACTATTGGACCAGCGTCCATTTTCCTGACCATCCGCATCAGGGTCACTCCTGTTATTTTCTCACCACAGGCCAGAGAAGTTTCAATTGGTGAGGCACCCCGATATGCCGGAAGCAGGGAGGCGTGCAGGTTATAACAACCATTTTTTGCGGAATCAAGAAAACCCTGACTTAATATATGTCCGTAAGCCATAGTAAGAGTGAGATCTACTTTTTGTTCCTCTAACCACTCATTTTCCTGTACACCTGGTTTAGCCGGAGTTTTCACTTCCACACCCAAATCCGTTGCCCATGATTTGATTGGATTTGCTTGTAACTTCCTGCCCCGACCACTCCTCCGGTCAGGCTGTGATAAAACGCCAACGAGAGCAATTTCAGGCAATTGGAAAAGATGATTCAGCATCGGGATAGAGATTGCATCTGATCCACAAAAGACAATTTTTTTCAAATTAGCATTTTTCAAGCGAATGATTATGAATGACTTGGAGTTTTCACTCAATGCAAATTAGAAACAAAAAAAGCCGCTTAGCGGCTTTTGAAAGTGGCTAAAAGATTTCTAGCTTTTCGTCTCTTCCTTATACCTCGCCTCTTTGCCTGCAAGGGAAAACTTGAGCGGGCACCCGGATAAACCAAACTTTTGGTGAATTCCTTTTTCTAAATAGCGGCGGTAGGGATCTCCTAACTTATGCTCCCGGTTACAAAAAAGCTTTATTCGAAATGGTCGATTCTCCACCTGCACAGCGTAAAACACTTTGAATCTCTTCCCTTTAATCTTAGCCGGGGGACGATGCTCCCACATCTCGCCAATCAATTTATTAAGGGCGGAGGTTGAAATGGACTTGTCTAATCTAGAATTTAGATCGCGTCCCATTTGCAGGAAATCCTTGATTGCATGTCCAGTCTGAGCGGAAACAAAGCATACGGGGGAATCCGGCATAAAGAAGAGTTCCTTGCGGATTGATTTGAGATAACTTTTGCGGAAATCTTTTTCATCCTCATAGCCGGGGAGCGGGTTTTTACGAAAGCTCTCAAGGGCAAGATCCCATTTATTTACAAGAATCGCCAGAGCCCTGCCCTCCTCTAAAATATGTCCAGCCAGTATCTTATCCTGCTTGGTAACCCCTTCTCTAGCATCAAGAACAAGGAAAACAATATCAACTTCCTCAATGGCATGCTTGGTACGGACGGCTGAAAAGTAATCAAGGGAAGTATCGATGCGTTTTCTTCTTTTTAAGCCCGCGGTGTCAAACAGTCTGAATTTCCATGCTTTCTGACCTTCTCCCACTTCATAATCAAGATCCAACTCAACCGTTTCCCTGGTGGTTCCGGGGACATCACTTACAATTAGGCGCTCCATATTGAGCAATCGGTTACATAAGGATGATTTTCCCACATTAGGACGTCCGACAAAAGCAATTCTGGTACGAAAATCCTGCCCATTTCCAGACAAGAGTGGAAGTTCTGGCAGTAATTCCAAAAGGAGTCGGGAAAGTACATCGATGCCATGATCGTGCTCTGCCGAAACATAAACCACATGCTGAAAACCAAGTTTTCCAAATTCTGCGGCGGCATAGTTTTTCTCCGGTTCATCCATCTTATTAACCACAAGCACCGGCGATTTCCCCATTTTTCGAAATTTCACAGCCAGGGTTTCATCCAACGGCAGCAATCCCTCACGGCCATTCACTACAAACAAGAGAAGGTTGGCTGCCTCGATGGCAAACTCTGCCTGATCTTCGGTAGCATCCTGGATTTCCTGAGGAGTCATCTCGGGCAACATCCCAATCCCTCCCGTATCCATCAGGGCAAAACCATCCGGTGAATCAGCCACCACCACATCCCGGGTGACTCCCGGCCGATCGTGAACGATCGAAATACGTTTGCCCGCCAAACGGTTAAACAATCGGCTTTTCCCCACATTGGGCCTACCCACGATTGCTACGCTTACCTGTCCACCCATGATCAGTTAACAACGAATCCTAAACCACTGCGGAAACATTATCTGTTTCCGCGTGAATAGATTCAACGAATCTTTCCATACGATCCGCTGCTTCGACCAGCTTATCATACGAAGTGGAAAAACTGGCTCTGACATGGCCTTGGCCATGGGGACCAAAAGAAGTGCCTGGTACCACTGCTACCTCCTGCTCACGAAGTAACCGATGGCAGAAATCTACTTCATTCATTCCCAGGGACAAGACACTCGGAAAAGCATAAAAGGAACCTCTGGGCAAATGACAACTTAATCCCATTTGATTAAATCTCCGGACGATAAAATTGCGTCGCTTTTGGTATTGTTCACGCATACGCATGACATCCTCGGTACCATGCCGAAGTGCTTCGATGGCAGCCTCCTGACTTAAGATCGGGGCACACATCATACAATACTGATGAATTTTCATCATCGCTTCGATCAACCAATCGGGCCCACAGGCAAACCCAACCCTAAATCCAGTCATGGCAAAGCCTTTGGAGAAGCCGTGTAGCAAAATTGTTCTTTCCTTCATTCCTGGAAGATCAACAATACTGCAATGCTCTCCCTCATAGGTCAGCTCGGCATAAATTTCGTCACTTATTACAATAAGATCTTTTGCCACCGCAAATTTCGCCAGCCTTTCGAGCTTTTGTTTGTCTGCTGTTCCTCCGGTTGGGTTGGTCGGGAAATTGAGTAAGAGAATTTTACAACCAGGTTCCCATGCTTTTTCGAAAGCTTCCGGATCGAGAGAAAAGGATTGCTCGGGAATGGTGCCCACGGGAATGGCTTCGCCAAAAGCAAGACTGACACTGGGAGCATAAGAAACATAGCAAGGCTCATGATAGAGCACCTTGTCCCCGGGGTTGAGAATCGCCCGCAAAGCAATGTCAATAGCCTCCGAAACTCCGACTGTAACGAGAATTTCGGATTGCGGATTGTACTCAGGACCAAAAAACGATGATACATAAGATGAAATTTCTTTCCGCAAACTAAGCAGTCCCCGGTTGTCCGTGTAAGAAGTTTTCCCTTTCTCCAGAGCAAAAATAGAGGCTTCCCGGATTTTCCAAGGAGTGATAAAGTCAGGCTCTCCAATCCCCAAGGAAATAGCCTGCGGCATTTCTGACACGATGGCAAAAAAGTCCCTTATCCCTGAACGGGGTAGGTTTTTGATGTGTTCTGCAATGTAATCTTGGGGGTTCATTAATCTTTAAGCACTTACCGGAGGCTTTTCGTTCATCTCTCCTTCCACAGATAAAAGATGTCCGTGCTCCTTGTAGGATCTGAGTAAAAAATGGGTAGCAGTCGAAAGTACACCTTCGATGGTTGAAAGCCTCTCGGATACAAAGGAAGCTACCGCATGCAGGTTTTCACCCTGGACAATCACCATCAAATCGTAGGCACCTGACATCAAATGACAGGCTTCCACCTCATCGAATTTTGAAATTCGATGGGCCAAGCGGTCGAATCCCCCTTCCCTTTCAGGACTTATTTTCACCTCAATTAAAGCATTTACGGCGTTGGAAGAACTTTTAGATGGGTGAAGCAGGGGAACCCAACCCAATAAGACTCCACTCTCTTTAAGTTCCCGCAGTTGTCTTTCCACATCTTCTTCCCCAAGATCGAGGATTTTCGCAAGCTTGGAAGAATCAGGATCTGCGGTTTCCTGAAGAATTTTGAGTAAGTCACTCATTGTGAAAAGGATTTATTGTAACCAAGACAACTCAAAGGTAAAGAAGCAAAGGCCAAACTAGATGCCAAGGTGAAGGAGTAAGCGAAAAATTGCATTTAATCCAATTGAATGAGTGATTCTTTCTTCTTTCACCATTCTCTTAAGATTCTCAATTGGATGTAATTCAGTCACAAGTTCTTCGTGTTGATCAAAGGCAAGCTTAGCGGTCTTCTTCACCTCTTCAACAAGCACAAAATGACATTGATTGGATAGAATAGCAGCGTTGGGTCGGGCACTCCCAATCAAGGACGGGTTCTCACCAACAAAGCCCGTTTCCTCTTTCAATTCCCGTAAACCCGCATCAATGGGATTTTCATTTTTTTCAATCACTCCGCCAGGGGGCTCGAGCGAAAACTCCCGTGTTCCATATCGAAATTGCTTCACCAAGACCAATTCCCTTTCAGGAGTTATGGCTAATACATTGACCCATGAATTTGTATCCAAAACAAAAAAATCTCCCTCCACCCCATCAGATTTTCGACGGAATCGCTGTTTATAAACTTCAAAAATCCGGCAATCCGCATGCAAATGATTTTCTTTCAAATCCCAATGACTGGGAGAATGACTACTCACTTAATAAAATCTCCTTTTCCGCAAATTCGTTAAGATCCTCATAAACAGGGACACCTCTAATTTGTGCTTTGCTCAATAAATCTTCATCAATCGGTTTTCCGGTCCTCACCAGTGCACCCCTCATACCTGCATTCATTCCTGTTTGCGGATCAATCCATTTATCCCCGACCACCCAGCATTTCGCTGGATCCAGATCAAACTTCTTAGTCATCTCATTTTCAAATTTTGGAGATGGCTTGCGGTATCTTCCTTTCTCTTCAGGTGACTCGGGGGCTATGCACACTTCGGTGAAAAAGTCTTCCGACCAGCCAAAGTCTTGTAACATCTTTTTATTACAAGCAAAAACATCAGACCACCCATAGTAACCGCGGGTGATGCCCGATTGATTAGTGTGCATGAACAAAAAATACCCTAATTGCCTGACTTTTTCTAACGCCCTGGAGATTTCCGGAATAATCTCAACTTTTGCAGGATCTTTCAGGTAATGAGCATCCCGAATTAAGGTTCCATCTCGGTCGAGAAAGATTGCCCGGTTTTCAGTCATCTATTCGAAAAATTGCAGAATTTCCGCTGGAGATGCCGTTGCAGTTCCCACTTTTCCAACCACCACTCCTGCGGCGATGTTGGCGAACTCAGCAGCTTGCTGGAAATCCAATTTCGTGATTAAACCAAGGGTCAAGGCAGCAATAACTGTATCTCCCGCTCCTGAAACATCGAAAACCTCCCTTGCAGAGGTTGGAATGATTCCGTTTACTTTTCCATCTTCCGCCAAAAGCATACCCTCTGATCCAAGGGTCACCGCAAGCATCTTAGGAGCAAATTTTTCAAAAATTTTACTGGCCACTTTCTGCCAGGGAAAAGGATCAATACTCTGCCTGGAATATCCTGCCAACTCAAGGGCTTCCAAACGATTTGGAGTTAATAAATCATGACTTGTATATTCAAGCAAACGACTGGGTTTAGGATCAATGGAAACAAATTTTGCATGCTCACTGACTAGTCTTAAAAGCTGACTGCTGATAAAACCCTTACCATAATCAGATATGATCACACCATCCGAACGGCTAACTTTTTCGATAATGTCATTACTGAGGGTTTCTAAATCGGGAGAATAGCATTGCTGAGAAGCCTCCCGGTCCACCCGACAAATTTGTTGATTTGATGCAGTTATCCTGGATTTGCATATGGTTGGAGCAGATGAGAAACGATAGCTCGCATCCACCTCAATTTTTTGTTGGCCTAATATTTTCACCAATTCATCGCCTCGATCATCACTTCCGAACCAGCCAATAGTCTCCACTTTAGCTCCCAAAGCTCTGATATTTAAAGCCACATTTGCCGCTCCCCCGGCAACAGACTTTTCTTCCTTAACTGCCAAAACCGGCACCGGTGCTTCCGGAGAAATTCGTTTAACCTCTCCAATAACATAACGGTCCAACATCACATCACCGATAACGAGGACATTTAGGCTCTTGATTCGTTCAAATAATTCTTTCATCTGTAAGTATTGAAGATGGTGAAATTAAGCAAAGCCAAGGCAATTTTTTTCTGTTTAATTGTTTTTTATCCGGGATGTAAGGAAACTGAAGGAAACAGGGAATTTGAAAAAACTGAGCGAAGCGAAAATCGTTTTTTTAACTTTGAAATAGGAGGCGTGCCCTTACGAGTCGAAGTGGCTGCCTTGCCTGAGGAGAGAGCCAAGGGCCTAATGTTTCGAGACTCAATGGGATTGAATGAAGGCATGATATTTATCTTTGCGGAAGGAACATCCCAACGATTTTGGATGAAAAACACAAGAATACCACTGGATATTGGTTATATCTCAACAACTGGGATTTTACTTGAAATACACAAAGCCAAACCACTTGACATTTCTGGAGTTCCTTCACGATCCAATGACATTAAATTTGTATTAGAATTAAATGCTGGAGCTTACAAAAAATTGGGCATCCCAATTGGTACACGAATTTCACTAGAAGATGTCTCGAAATTGCTGGATGGATGTGGTTTGAACCCTAAAGACTACAACTTGTAAAGATAAATTCTAGCTGTAACCGTTCGGATTCTTGTTTTGCCAATTCCACGCATCACGCAACATCTCCACCAGGTCGTACTTTGATTCCCATCCAAGCTTCATTTTAGCATAGGCGGGATCCGCCCACGCTTCGGTCACATCGCCAGGTCGTCGAGGAGCAAATTCATAGGCAATTCGGATTTCATTGGCTTTTTCAAAAGCGTCAATCACTTCCAAGACTGAAGAACCTCTTCCAGTACCTAAATTACAGACAAAACTTTCTCCACTGCATTCTAATACCTGCAAAGCTTGAAGATGGGCATCCGCCAAATCAACCACATGTAAATAATCTCGCACTGCAGTGCCATCACAAGTGGGGTAATCATTTCCGAAAATCTTTAGTTTTTCCAACTTTCCTAAAGCCACTTGGCAGACAAAAGGCACAAGATTATCGGGGATGCCATGGGGATCCTCGCCAATTTCTCCGCTCTGATGGGCACCAATGGGATTAAAATAACGAAGAACTCCACAACAAAAATCAGGATCAGAATTGGCATAATCCTCGATAATTCCTTCCATTACATATTTAGTACGACCATACGGACTGGAAACCACGCCTACTGGAAATCTTTCGGAAATGGGAACTGTTTTAGGTTCCCCGTATACTGTGCAGGATGAACTAAACACAAGTTGCTTAACTCCTGCCTTTTGCATTTCTTCAAGCAAAATGACAGAGCCTGAGACATTATTACGATAATATTTCAATGGAAATTCAGTTGATTCTCCCACCGCCTTAAGGGCAGCAAAATGAATCACGGATGTAATATTTGCATGTTCTGCAAAAATTTTCCCAAGTTTTTTTCCATCCGTGATGTCCCCTTCCACAACAAGCGGACTCTTTCCGCATATGTTCGAAACCCTCTTCAGGGATTCTGGCGAAGAGTTTGAAAAATTATCAATAACTATCACATCCTTACCTGACTGGAGGAGTGCAAGCACGGTATGACTTCCGATGTAACCCGCACCACCGGTTACTAAGACCTTACTCATCGACTGCCCTTTCCAATGGATCTCAGAGTGGCCAGAATAATTTCGAAATCCAGGGCAAAGGAAAGATTCCGCAGGTAATAAAGGTCAAAAGCCAGTTTTTGCTCCGATGCATCCATACTGGAAGCATACCTGTACTTGATCTGTGCCCAGCCGGTGATTCCGGGTTTGACCAAGTGTCTCGTATTCCAATGGGGTACTTTTAAAAGAAGTTCCTGCTGAAACTCCGGCCTCTCAGGTCTTGGACCCACGATCGACATATCCCCCTTAATGACATTCCAGAATTGTGGAATCTCATCGATTCTTAACTTTCGCAGAATTTTGCCAAGACTAGTAATACGAATGTCGTTTTCTCTCGCCCAGGTAGCACCCTCTCTTTCTGCATCCTTTTTCATGGTACGGATTTTATATATGGTAAAATTTCTATTATGGAAGCCAGTTCGAGTTTGTCGGAAAATGAGGGGAAAACCCGATTCTATTGAGACCAAGAAAAAAACGAAAAATAGCAAAGGTGCAGTGAGAATCAAAGCTATGACTGAAAAAATCACATCAGCACTCCGTTTAAGTTTTAAAGCGACTGGGTTTCGCATTCTCAAGTCCAATTTGGTGAGCCATGACTGATTCACTTCAGCGGGAGGAATACAGCCCAAATATTTCTGCCAAAAATCGAGCAACCCGATAACTTGTGTTCCCTGTGAAAGAATTTCAACAATATCAAAATCGATATCTGAATTTTCTTCATCAATTGCAAGTAGGTCGACATCTTTAGCCTTACAAATTCTTTCAATACTTTGATTGTCTTGGAAATCTGTGGAATGAGGATCAACCCATTTGAAAAGTTGGGGTCTGTCTTGGCTTGCCTCAATAATTTGATCGCGTCTTTGGGGGGAAAGAAGAAGTAAACACCTGGTGGGGTGATTGGAAAAAAATTTATTTATTAAGAGATTGGATGTGAACGAACCGATCGCAGTACCCAAGAGAATCTTACCAAGTGCAAATCTGCCAATGAATGAATACTCTACGGCCCAAACCACAACAAGAAGAGTCAGGGTCGCTAAAGATGCATTTAACAAAGGAAGCAGAAAAGATTTGGCCAAACCAATCTGAAAATTTGGCTCCCTGACTCCGAGAAATTCACCAAACAAAAGAAAAGATAAGCTAAAGGACAACCCATAGATCAACACGCGCTCCTTTGAAACTAAAACCAAGGTTTCACTTACCGGTGAGAAAAAAAACGGGACGACTAGAACAACCGTCAAGGCAATAAGCAGGTCAAAAAAAACTTTGCATGATTTTTCCAGTCTCGAATCCATCTATTCAAAAGTGCTTCTTACACATCCTGAAAATTGAAATGTTTTTCAACCAAATCTGCAAAGACTGCAGATTGGGAACTACGGTCAAATTGTGCTTGAATGGAAATCACCCTTTCCTGTAAAGCCGAATATTTTTGTCGGTCCTGCTCCAAGGCAACGATTTCTTTGGCTATTTCCAGAACATTCATTTTTTCAAATCCGATCCCGAGTTTATTTTTTTTTACAAATTCGTTTAACTCGCCGTCCGGTGCGACCACTAATGGCAAGGCCATACCGATATACTCGTAGACTTTCGCCGGCATGGCTATCTGGGTGGAAGTCATTTCCTTCATCAAACTGATTCCCACTGAACCACTTGATAAAAGTTCCGGAATTTCCCCTCGTTTTTTTTCTCCTGCAAATCGTGCATTTCCCCATTCTTGTGATTTGTAAGATTGTGGAATGGGTCCGATAATCAAAAATTCAATTTCAGGATTCAGTTCCTTAATCCTAAGGGAGATTTTACGTAAAGCACTTATATCGTGGAGACGGCTAAATCTTCCATGATAAACAATTCGGAAAACATTATCCTTTTTCTTGAATTTAGAGTGATCAAAAAGATGGGGGTCGAAGCCGTTAGAAACATGAGCATGGGGTCTTTGGAAGGAACTGACTTGTCTATCTATTCCTTTGGTTACCGACGTTAGCAAACAACTATTTTGATAGCATGACTTTTCCCGTTTAATCAATTGCTTACCCCAGAAACCAGTTTCCGGGATTACCTTTAAATCAAATAATACCTTCGGATAACGGTCCCGAATATCAAACAAATAAGGAATTTTTTTTCCTTTTGAGATTTTCGCGATGTAGGCTGCCATAAAAAAGGGTGGAGATGTAATGATTACTCCATCCAATTTCTTAGCAACCTTGCGAATGCTTAAGCCAAGATCACAGGCCAATCTCATTTCCTGAAAAAATCTTCTGAAAACCCCTACCCGATTAGATGGAACCGAAAATGGGGAGGCATAATGATTAGCACCTTCCATTCGCTGTGAGCCTTTTGAGGAAAACACCTTCACCTCATGACCCCGTTTGCTGAGTTCTCTTACCCACGGCCCAATCCTTGCAGATGCGGCCGCATTGATTGGCGGAAATTCAGGAGTTACGACGGCTATTCTCAACCTGTTCTTTCCAGAAGAGAATCAGCAATCGTCTCCGATGATTTACCATCTCCGTATAAATTAATGGACCAGTCAAGGTTGGTATTCAAGGCCAGTTGTGCTTTATCCCTGATCTCGTCCTTTAAGGGTTTGGCCAGTCGATTGTGCCCACCCTCCATCAGTTCTGTCCATTCCGTTTCCGATCTGACCGTGACGCAAGGTTTCTTTTGAAAAAAAGCTTCTTTCTGCATACCGCCAGAATCAGTAACAATTAAGGATGACAATGATTGTAAGGCCAAGATATCGAGAAAACCGACAGGGGGGATTAACCTGACCAAAGGGGAGATTAAATCGAGTAAAGAAAATTTTTCGAGTCTGGATTTGGTACGTGGATGAAGTGGAAGGATGATGGGCAGTTCTTTTGACAGGCCATTCAAACCTTTACATATCCAATCCAGGACATTGATATCATCCACATTCTCAGCCCGGTGGATGGTACATAATGCATACCTTTGCCCATCCAAATTTAAATCAGAAATAATTTTGGATTTCGACAATGCAATCTTCTTAAAAGTTAATGCCGCATCGAGCATGACATCTCCGGTCCTCACGATTTTATTCTCTTCAATTCTCTCTGATAGAAGTCTGTCATAAGCTATTTTCGTAGGGGCAAATAAGAGATCGCAAGCATGATCAATAAGGATTCGATTAATCTCTTCCGGCATTTTACGATTATCAGAACGTAGTCCCGCCTCCACATGGGCACAAGGAATATTTAGTTTTGACGCTGCAAGGCAACCTGCCAATGTTGAATTGGTATCACCATAAACAAGCACCCAGTCAGGCTGTTGTTCAAGGATTACCTCCTCAATTTTAACCAGCATCTCTCCAGTCATTTTCCCATGAGTACCGCCGGAAATTCCAAGATTAGCTTGAGGTTCGGAAATACCCATTTCATCAAAGAAGACTTTGGACATATTTTCGTCGAAGTGTTGTCCAGTATGAACTAAAAATTCTTCTATATTTCTATGATGTAGAGCGCTTGAAACAACAGCAGCTTTAATAAATTGAGGACGTGCACCAATTACTGTGAGAACAACCATTATGACATATTTTTGTACAAAAGCCCTATTTTAAAAAAACTGAACTTTGGAGATCTTAAAAAATATATCTTGGCAAAAAGTAAAATACTTTTTTTGTTTGTTTTTAGCCATTTCGTTTAAAAACTTATGCATAAAGCATATAAGCTGAGTTCTATAATTTAATACCGATAATAACGCTAAGGATGATTCTAATGAGTACATTCAAAGCCAACTGAAGCTCCTAAAAAAAATATGAGTTGGAGCTACATATTATTTTACAAATTAACACAAAAAAAAAGAGGTCGTATTCACTCTTGAACGCTAATCAGTTAGAAGTTTAGGTATTACAAAATCAAGCACTGCTTGAGCAACCTCACTTGATGCAGTCTTTTGCCATCGATCGATAGCCGCAACACGCTTGGATTCTGAAGTTTCTAAAACATACCGAATCGATGCTGCTGCTGATGCTGAATCAATCTCAACTGGTAAAAGTACACCCACCTCTGCATCAACAATATCTCCTGTTCCACCTGCTGCTGTGGCTACCACTGGAGTTCCCATAGACAGTGCTTCCATTACCGTTATTGGGACACCTTCTGAAGATGAAAGGTTTACGAATACATTTGGTTTGTGATCTCGGTGATAATGAAAAACTTCTAAACGAGATACCGGACCGGGAAGTTCAACATTAAGATTTTTTGGACACATTTCTAATATAGGTTTAATCTGTTCAATTCCTTCGCCTAGATGTATCCATCTCCACGATATATCTGGGTCCTTTTTTGCTGCCAAAATCATTGATTGAGTAATCAACCCCAATCGCTTCACGACTGCTCCACTTGAGCAAGTTAAAATAACGGCTTGATCTACAGTTTGCCTACACTCATTGAGATTGGGCTCTACAAGGCGGTCAACACCAAGAGGAGCAACTAGCACACGCATTGAACCACTTATTTTCTTTTTAATATGTTCAGCACCTGCAGAAGAGCAAGGTAAGAGAAATGATGCTTGACTGGCAAGTAAACTCCGAAAAGGAAGGTAGCTATAAGGATTGTATTGTTCCCAAATATCAAAACGATGCGAACGACTTACAAAGCGAAGACTAGTTCTGTGTTTTTTTGCAACAGCAAGACCAACAGCCTCTGAGTTGGACCAAAAACTCATTGCCTTTCGAACTTGTTGACCTGCAGGTGTTCCTAAAATCCAGCACATAAACCTAGCAACTCGGAAAATGTAAGACCAAATAGCAATCTGAGACTTTAGCCGAAAAATCAAAAGTCCTCTGTCAAAAACTTCTTTTGGTAATTCTGAGATTACACTCTTAAGTATGTAGGGCGATTTAAAGATTTGAAACCAACTGTACTGGGAGAGAGATTTTTCAAGTTTAGCACCATGAGGTAGGGTTCTTTTTTCTGTGTTTTTACAAAACGCAGGAACTACAACCACAACACCATATTTTTGTAGTCGACGTACTTCCTCTTCAATAAATGATTCAGCTTTTCCATATGGATATTCATGAGTGAAAAGATGGATTAATGGATTAGATTGAAGCACTTATCGGGTTGCAAAATTTATGATAATAATTTGCCGGTAGCTTAGTTCACAAATAAAAGAGAGGTGTTTCTAGTTTCAAAATTAGACTAAAAAATAGGTTGGATTTTTTCAGAAATCTTTGATGTTTTTTGGATTTTAAATTTTATATTCAGTCTTTCGAAGTCTACCAGCCAATATGGCTAATGCGTCATGAACCCGTTCTAAGAGTACTTCATCCTGAACGCTTAAATTGCTACGCCCGTCCATAAAAACATATCGGATTTTTCCATAGGAATAATTTCTACCGGAAATTTGAAACTCCACCACAAATTCTTTATCTCTGGAAAAATATCCATTTTGTTGTGGATCTTTCCATGAAACAACTCTTCCAACATTTGGATCATCTAAACTTAAGTCTGAACCCAGCCTCCCATTTGAGGTAAAAAACGATGCCTGCACATCGTGAAATCTCATGGCTTCTCCTACTTTACCCAAGCATGCATGCACTTTGTCCAGAGAGTCTAAACCGCAAGCCATACTCTCAGCTTCCTTAATTGCCAACTCAACAGACTTAGCACTTTTACGATCGTGCATAAGTGTAGATAAACCTTCGCCGAAAAACTCAAAACGAAAGTATCCAAGATATCGCAGCAGTATGAAACCGCCCAATCCAAAAAAGACAAAAACCGCAAACAATTGATCTCCTTTTCCGAAAGCGGCCGCAATCGCAACTAATGAAGAAGCAAAAGCCATCGCCCACATGGCAAGCACTGCCTTGCCATGAGATAATCCTTTCGCCATCAAGCGATGGTGAAAATGCTCCATGTCCGGAGAAAATGGAGATCGGCCACGCATTGTTCTCCGAATAATGGCGAACACGCAATCCAATATGGGTAGGGCAAATGCAAGCACTGGGAAGATACCATCAAGCACACCTCCTTCGCGGAAGCTCGCCAATAGGGTTAAACATCCGGCCAGGTATCCAATAGTCAGGCTACCACAATCTCCAAGAAAGATAGAGGCTGGGCGACTGTTGTAGACTAAGAAACCAAGCAAGCAACCGATTAGAAGGGTCGACATCCAAGTGACACTTGTAATTCCTGCAAGATAACCAACTAATGAAACTGCAAGCAAACCAGCAACGGTTATTCCTGATGCAAGACCATCTAATCCGTCAATTAAGTTGATGGCATTTGCCATTCCCACGATCCACAGACAGGCTAAACCAAACGCAACCCACGCAGAGAAGTCAATCGATCCAAGACCAAGAAACTGGACAGTGGAAAATGATAATTCAGCACCCCAAACAACAAGTCCTGCAATCAAAAACTCACCAAAAAGCTTCGTTTTGGGTGATAAACGCGCTAAATCATCCAAAAAACCAATTGCGAAGATCCCAATCGATCCAATGAGTATAGATCCGATAATCGGATTGTTCCCCCACATCATTTCACGAATTTGAGGAACAGAAAATCCTCCTAAACACATCACCGCTAGAAAAGAGAGCAAGATCGCAGCACCGCCAAGTCTTGGAGTGGCTTGTTGATGGACTTTACGGGCACGCTGGGGACAATCCACAAACCCCTTACGCATGGCCAAATGCCTGATAATTGGAGTAATGATACAGGTGAAAATAGCTCCTAAAACAAATAAACTGTAAATGGATGGAATCACATTACTAGAGATTGAATGACATAAAATTGCAAATTAGTCAATTTCTGAAAGGTGGTTTAAATTTTGGTTTGAAACAACCATTCTCTAAGCTATAAAATTATGTAGTACTCCAATCAAACTAATCTTCAACAACCGCCCCATTCCTCTACAGTATGCTCTTTAGACAGATGTTGAAAACTTTAATTATTGGGTCCAATGATTTGCAATTGGGAGAAGTAATTTAAAAATCTGTGTTTATCTCTGGTTAGCAATTTATAGTTTGCATTCGAAGCGTGTGCTCCAATATAAAAATCTGTTAATGGAGAATTCTTAGTTCCTCCCTTTTGACTATCCCATAAAAGCTTTGCCTCCTAAGAAAGAAACCTCAGTTAAGAGTGGCTCATTCAATAAACCGATTTCATTAAGCAATAAATCTAATTCTTGAACTGAATTGAATCCAATAGAGATTTCAGAATAAATTATCGGGTTGATGACAAGTCTGCGGATGCTTGAGGCATCAGATAAAGCCTTTAAAGACCAATCAAACCAATTGGAGTCTCGGGTAAAAATATCTAACAAAACATTTGAATCGACCAAAATAACCAAACTAATCGCGAGTTAAATTCATTATCTGATCGGTAGTCATGTTGACATCAGAAATTCCGGCTACCTGTTTATAATTTGCTGAAAGTCTTATTTAGTTTCGGATGCATTATTCAAAATCCTCTTCAAATATAGCCCATAACTGGAAGAACCGTGTGCAGTAACTGCTTTTTCCAGCTCATCAGTAGACATCCAATTTTTGTAAAAGGCGATTTCTTCCAGGCAGGCGATCTTCAATCCTTGGCGTCGCTCGATTACTTTAACGAATTCCGTAGCCGATGCCAAATTCTCATGACTGCCCGTATCCAACCAAGCTGTACCTCGTCCCATTACTTCAACTGATAGATTTCCTCCCTCCAAGTAAACCCGGTTAAGATCGGTAATCTCAAGTTCACCCCGAGCGGAAGGTTTTAATTCTTTGACAATCGAACATACTTGCTGATTGTAAAAATAGAGCCCAGGGACCGCATATTTGGATTTGGGTTCTTCGGGTTTCTCTTCAAGCGACACCGCTTTTCCGGATTTATCAAACTCAACCACTCCGTAGTTTTCAGGATCCGAAAAATGATATCCAAAGATCATGGCACCCAACTCCTTAGCGTTGGCATCATAGAGGGTTTTCTCCAATTCATGTCCGTAAAAGAAATTATCCCCTAATATTAAAGTTGATGGAGAATCTCCAAGAAATTGTTCCCCAATTAGAAAAGCCTGTGCTAATCCATCCGGACTGGGTTGTTCCTCATAAGAAAAAGAGACTCCAAAGCGAGACCCATCACCCAATAGTTGCCTGAACATAGGTAAATCTCTTGGAGTGGAGATGATCAGAATTTCACGAGTCCCAGAAAGCATTAATATTGAGATCGGGTAGTAAATCATCGGCTTGTCATAAACCGGCATCAACTGCTTACTTACCGCCATCGTCAGTGGATAGAGACGGGTTCCTGATCCGCCAGCCAATACAATTCCTTTTCGGTTGCTCATTAGATGCCTAGCCTCTCTCTTTGATACGTACCTGAAGTCACATTTGTGCACCATTCTTGATGGATGCGATACCATTCCACAGTTTGCTCCATTCCTTCTTCAAAGGAATAGGAAGGTTGCCAACCCAGCTCGTTTTTAATCTTAGATAAATCAATCGCATACTGATGATCATGCCCCGGGCGATCGGTAACAAAAGTCTTCAATTGATTATGAGGTGCACCACTAGGATGGTGCCGATCCAAAATATTGCATAGCATATCAATGACTTCCATATTTGTCTTTTCTGAAGCTCCTCCAATACAATAAGTTTCCCCCACCCTTCCTTGTTGAAGAACTGCTAAAATCCCGGAGCAATGATCTTCCACATGTAACTAATCCCTGATGTTTGAGCCGTCGCCGTAAATCGGAAGATTTTTTCCCTCACAGGCATTCAAGATCATCAAAGGAATCAACTTTTCAGGAAACTGATAGGGTCCGTAATTGTTCGAGCAATTAGTCGTGAGCACAGGCAGTCCGAAAGTATGATGATACGCACGAACTAAATGATCTGCCGATGCCTTGGAAGCGGAATACGGGCTCTTTGGAGCGTATGGGTTGGTTTCACTGAAGGCAGGATCTTCAGGTTTTAATGATCCATACACTTCATCTGTGGAAACATGCAGAAAACGAAAGGAATCCCTTTTATCTCCGGCAACTTCAGCTAGGTATGATTTGGTGGATTCAAGTAGTCGAAGGGTACCCACAACATTTGTATGCACGAAGGGTTCAGGGCCATCGATCGAGCCATCAACATGACTCTCCGCAGCAAAATTTACTACTGCATCAACCTCGTAGCCTTCCAGTGCTTGGAGCACAGCATCCTCATCACATATATATGCTTGGATAAAATGATATTAATTCTCTTTTTCCAGATTTTGCAGGTTTTCCGGGTTCCCCGCATAGGTAAGCTTGTCGAAGTTAATGACCTGATCGAAATTACCGCTTTTCAGTAGAAGACGAATGAAATTAGACCCGATAAACCCGAGACCTCCCGTTGCTAAAATATTTTTCATACTGCGGCTAACTTAACCATTTTTGCATGGATTCATGCATTGCCTCCTCAACGGGTCTCATACCAATTCCGGCCTTTTCTGCTTTAGTTGTATCCAAAACGCAATTAGAACGAGGAGATATTGCCGGATTACTCATAAATTGCTCTTCATTCTCAAAAAATTGAAATTGTTTATCCGTCACCTCCTCTTCCAGCATCCATTCCGTAACTTGGTTGGTCGTCACGGATCCAGGGTTCGTCATATTGTATATCCTAGGTTCGACTTTTTTCACGAAACATTCTATGCACTTTTGAACAAACTCTTACAAATGAGAAACTGAATTTTCAGCCTCCAGCAAGGAATCGTAATTCAGTAATTTCTTAAGGTAATTCCTCGGACTTCTCTCATCATTGAATGGAATACATAGTCTCCAAATGTAGCAATTTCTTGATCCTTCCAAAACTTATTCACCTAAAGACTTGGTACCACTGTAAAAACTGCAGGGAGGTGATCGAAATGAAAAATTGGGTTCATCTTCTTCTGCCCAACCCTTACCGTCCTGCCTTCTTCCGGAAAAGCTACAACCACTGGAAACATGACCCCATGGTATGTTCAAATCTTCACAAACTTCACGAATAATCCCCGGCAATACCGCGTTTCCAGATAAACATTCTGCTTTTGCCAGTTCGCAGGCATCCACATTAGGCTTTCCGGTATACCCAGCTGCATTAATCAAAAAATAAATTTTATTTTGTGTAATAAAATTACTTATAAGTGCCTTGTCGTAGTAGTTTAAAGTATCCCTTCCAATTGAAATTAAGTTATTTTTAAGTTTTGAAATTAAGCAAAACTTTTTTCCAACATAACCATTCTTTCCAATCAAAAGGTATTTCATAATTTATAATAGATAAATAACGAGAATTTTAAAAAACAAATTTTCGACAAAACCTTAATTAATAATTTGTAAAATATCGTAGCATGCTTGAAAGATGCCAGGAAATATGTCGGATGTTCCTCCTGCTGGATCTCCTTGCGTCGTGAATAACTTTCTGGGAAGGATCATATATTATTGAATATCCTTTTTTATTAACACGTTTACATAAATCAACATCTTCAAAGTACATGTAAAATCTTTTTTCATCAAAACCATTCACTCCAACAAAAACATCACTTTTAATTAAAATAAACATTCCTGCAACCCAATCAACGATAGATATATCGGAAGGGATATTGCATTTTCGCAAGCGAAGTATTCTTAAAAGTAAATTTAATGGGGTAGGAAAATCTCTAACACTATCTTCTACAAAACCAAGAGGGTTAACAATTGCAGGAGCAACAATGCCGATACTTTTGTCTTGAAAGTGTGATGTTAGACTATTCATGTTGATTTCGTCAATTGAAATGTCTGGATTTAAAATTACGAAATAGTCTGATTTACAGTGTAGAAATGCTTGATTATGATTTGCTCCGAACCCAAGAGGATCAATATTTTTAAGTAGTGTAAATGAAAAGCTGTGTACTTGGTTTATTGGTACAATTTCAGGAATATTAGAAGTTACGATAACATCAAAACACCTTTCTTTAATATTATTTAAGTCGTCAAGAAGCTTGTTAACAAGAATTGCCTGATTATGACTTACAATTGAAAAAGTAAATAAAGTTCTCATTATCGTATTACAGATTTAAAACAAATGATGAAAGCGAATACCAATCTTTTGCAAAAGGTTCAGCAGGGGTTTCAAGAGTGTTCCCTGTAAATTGGAAATTTTTATCGATAATATTTTGGAAACAATCAGCCCATTTTTGAGGTTCATCAGGAGGCAAAAAAGAGACAAACTCGTAATTACCAACAGTTTCTCTGGCATAATGTAGATCGGAAACAAGCAAAGGTTTGTTTAAAACTTTAGCTTCAGAAATAGGTAGACCCCATGTTTCTAGTTTAGAAGGGAATATAATGAAAGATGCATTATTGTACTCATCGATGATTTGAACCTTATTTTTAAGACCAATAAAATTGATCGAATCTAATGAATTATATTTTCTGTAAATGAACCGTGAGTAACGATTTTCGTTACCATGTATCGTCAAGCGTAATTCTAAGTTTTCCTGTAATTTTTTTTCTAGTAAAGATATCGCTGCGCAAACGACCTCAAAATTTTTAAAAGATCTTGGAAATGCTGGATAAAAAAGAATAAGTTTTTCGTCGTCGAAAGATTTTTCGATAGAAATAGTAACTTTTTTCTGTGTAGTTGAAACTGGATGTGATACCACAATATTAGATTTATTAAAAAAATTTGAAAACTCATTTCGCAGCCATTCTTGTTGAACTATTACATAGTCATTGCTCTTAATATTGAATTTGTATAGAAATAAATAAAATTTGGAAAAAAGATAAAACTTTGGACAAAGGAAAAAATCTTTAAGATTTGTCTTATAAAAAGGTGCTGGATTATGACAATATACTAATTTGTGAGAAGATTTAACAAACGGTGATATATCGTGAAGAGACAACCACATATAAGGATTTAAACGAGAAGACAGAAAATAAAAATGTATATATTCATAATAAAGGCGAAAAAACCATGATTTTTTTGAGTTTTTAAACTCAATATAATCAAATTGATAATCTTTTAAAAGTTCTCTGTTGTTTATTAAAATAATTATACGAAAATTATTAGAATTTATTGAATTGAAAGCATCTAAGAGATTATGTAAAACAGTTAATGGTCCACCTTCAATAAAGTTTATTGCTGAAACAACAATTAATTTTTCTTGTTGGAAATTTTTAATACTTCAAAGATGTATTAGATTCTGAGAAAAGTTATCGAAGATAATCTAAAAAAGTTAATCTTTGATATGGCGAGTATGTTGTTTCTTGTAAACTTTTCTTAACAGATTTCTAAATTTAGCATCGTATTTAAGAAGAATATCAACAAACTTCTGATCTTTGTTTCCTCTAAAACTTGTGACATGATTGTAATCAGAAGTATCGGGTGAGAATTTACTAAAGTAGTAATTTGATATACAGTTACGATTTTTATTTACAATAACCTTAGAAACTGAGTGCCATGAATTCCTATCGGTCTTCATAACAACAAGTCTGTTACATAATGAAGAAATAGTTAATGAAGTTGTTTGTGGACCTTCAGGCCATAGCTCAAGATTGCCACCATTTTTTTCATCCCAATTAGGAGTACAATAGTAAAGCAGATTGAGACATCTATATTTGGATCTGTCAAAGTTGTGAGAATTATCCAAATGAGGATTAAGAAAATTTCCGTAACCCATTGAACTTAGACCTGCAGCATACATACTAGAGTCAGGTTCTAACCCATCTAATTCAGTAATATGTGAAATCAATTCAATAATTCTTGGTGAATGAATTGCAGCGGTAAAATCGCTTAGAATTTGATCATAGTCATCATATTTTACACCAACCTTCTTATTTTCTCGTAAAGATTTTCTATCGAACAACTTTGAAATATTTTTATCGAAAGCTGCGGAAATCTGCTTTAAAAATGACTCTGAAATTAAATTATCTAGGTAAAAAAACTTTATCTTGCCAGATTGCATGAAGGATTTTTGTAAAGTTTGAAGATGCGTGCTAAGCTTATTTGCGATTTCGTCAATCAGTATATCTTTCATATTTTTATATTTCTAATTAATCAAATTATAGGCTTGGTAACCATTTTTGTGATTTCTGTTCGTAGTATTTAATTTCTTTGGCAGGGTTCCCTGCACTAAGAGTATAAGGTTTTATATTTTTTGTAACTACAGAATTAGCCCCTACTACAGCTCCACACCCTATCGTAACTCCTGGTAGAATAGCAACTGATTGCCCAATCCATACATTATTGTAAATATATACAGGCTTAACGGAAAGATTTGCTTCTCGAAATATGATGGAAGGATCAGAATGTTTTATATCATTACTATTAATATACTTATGATCCCATGTTCTGATACCGCTAGAAAGTGAGTCGTCTGAAAATATTCCATGGTTATGATCACTAATAAAAACATTACTCGCTATTAAACAATTATCACCAATAGATATTTTTGATACAGCAGAGATATGGTTATAATCGTTGATTTGGACATTTGAACCAAACTTGATTTCTGCGTTTTCTCCAAAAGCATCTATACGATTAAAACGACCACATGTAAAATTTTTTCCTAAATATATCTTATGTTTTCCCCTAATGAAAATAGGATACCTTATTAACCGACAATTAAAATAGAATATTTTTGTAAGAATATATGAATAAAAAAGATTATAATTATAAGTAAGATTGTTGGTAAATAGTTTTTTTAATAATTTCATAAAAGTAAGATTTAATTACGACGTTAAAATATTAAAACTATGTTAAAATTTATTATAAGTTAAACAAACATAAAAAAAGAATGATAATAACTCGCAATTTATATAAATTGGTGTTTGAGATTAATAATTCCTAATTCCAACAAATATTAAAGCACCTAGTGGGAAGAACTCGAAGGAATTGAGCGTAATGAAACTTGATGCACAAAGCAATAAACATGGGACAACATTTTGAGATACTTTGTTTCTTAAAAAAGCTACATATAAAAAAAGAATATAGAAAAACATTAAAACAAAGCCAGATAAGTAACCAGCATTGTAAAAAATTGTACTAAGTGAGGATTCTAGAGTAATATATCCATTGAAATCACTAAGTTGTATTCCTGCAGAAGTTGCTAAACCGAAGTTGTTCGAAACTACATTAAAATTTGGGAGATTATTTAAAAATAAATCAATCCGAGCAAGTAGAGAACGATTAAGAATATCCATTCCTCTTGGTGAAAAATTAACAATAGTCAATATTGATATAATAACTAACAAAAAAGAAATTAAGAAACCTTTTATGTTAGATTTTAAAATTTTGAAATGGAACATTATGCATATAATTACAATACCGATAACAGATGCAGAGTCAGCAAGGAAAGTTGAATAAGAAAAAATGAATAGTGAATAGTTACACAAACTCGTACTGACTAATTTATTAATGTGGCATTTTTTTATATATAGATATGAAAAACACATAATAAAAGATGAGGCGGAAGGTAGGAAAAACATTCCAGGTGAACGTAATACACCAAGTTCTTCGCTGAAATATCTGTGATTAGTGAAAAGGTAAGTTTGTAATAATTGGATTGCAATATTAAAGAACATAAAACTTAATATAAAATATGCATTTTTAGTTGAAAACTTTTCCCTGTAATCACTAAACAGAAGACTGCCTCCTACAACGAATGGTAAAATCCATCTTAAACCAAACAATACAGTTAAAAGACCATTACCCAATACTGTGTACGCTAGAGATGGTAAAATAACTAGTAATATCACAAATATAAAAACAAATTGATTGTTATTTATTTTAATTAAAACAAAATATAAAATTAAGATATAATAAACGTCTTTGAACACTTTTATGAATGATAAAGTACTAGTTTCAAAACCACTTGTATAAAGATTTAGTGATAACATGTACAAATCAGAGAAAGCAAAAAAATAAGATAATAAAATACCATAAAAAATTAAATAATTTCTACTTATCATGTTTTAAACTTCATAAAGTAATTAGTAACACTGTAGGGCAAAATTGTTGCAAGAATATATTTCAATTTTTTAAAACAAATTGGATAACTAAATAACTCCATAATAACTTTTAATCTTCTTTTATTTCTTAAAAATTCTTCAATTTTAATATCTTGAATCAAACTGTATAAGAATTTAAAATTTTTGTGTTCTGCTATTTTCTTGTTTTTCAGTAAGTCTTTAATTAGAATATTAACTTCATAAATCTTCTTATCAATCTGTTTAATCGATAAATTGTTACCGTGCCATCTGTAGTTAACAACTGCTTCATTTACGCATTTGGTCACAGTGATAGTTGAGAGTCTCAAAATTAGGTCCAAATCCCCTATAATTTGAAATCTATTATCAAATTTTTTTTCTAACAAATTAATGGCTTCTTTACTTACAACAATAGTGGAAAGAACGACGCAATATCTTTTAAGCAATTTTCCATATATATATCCTTCAGGAAGACTTTTAAAAATTATTTTATTTTTTCCTTTACCTTGATAATGTAATCGAGCATTGCTGTACACTAATCCCACATTTGCATTATTAAACAAAATAATCTGTAGTTTTAGTTTTGATTTATCCCACCAGTCGTCACAATCAAGGAATGAAATGTAATCACCTTTTGCTTTTGATAAAGCATGATTTCTTGCTGCATAAAGCACGGTATGTTCAGGAGCATAAAAATATTTTATCCTTTTATCACTGTATGATTTTACTATTGTTGCACTTGAATCCGTTGATTGGTTATCCCAGAAGATAACTTCCCAGTTTGTATAGGTCTGCGATAATACACTATCAATTGCCTCCCGAAGATATTTTTCTCCATTATAGCAATTTATAATCACACTTACTAACGGAGACGATTTGATTACAGACTCAGACATATATTCTACTTTAGAATTTCGGTTAGTTTTCTATTATACAATTCACACCTCTTTTACTTACTTCTTCATTCCCCAATCAAAATTTCTTATGCCTAAAAGAGAAGGAACGAATGAAGCACCTAGATCTGCATTATAAATCCAATATTACAATTCATAAGGTTTGGGTCTACCGTTAATTAGCATAAATTAAAAATGAAAGTATTAAATGTAAATCGAAGTTTAAATTCAATGCCTGTGTAATAATTTTTTTCGATAAATAGAGGATATTTACTATGATTAAATTAAGAAACAACTATATGCTGATTTTCATTGTCATTAGTACATAAACGAAAAAGTACTGATTTAGCACCTCCATCACTCAGGCTGGTAATGATATGCATTTTTTCATCTAAAAATAGATTTTAAATATTAAACACCTCGGATAAGTACCTCTTGCAAATAACAGGAGTAGAATACTCTTGTGCTCGTAATTTTCTGTCTATTGAGTTAGATCTAGGGTTGATGAGAGCATCATTAATAGCAGAAGTAAGAGCACTAGCATTCTCAGTTTCGACCAAATGGCCTAACTTCCCATTTAAAAGTATTTCCCGAGGTGCACCTGGACAACTAGTAGCGACAACTGGTACTCCCAAAGCAAGTGCCTCAAGAAGAGCAAGCCCAAAACCCTCAGACCTTGAGGGTAAAACAAATAAGGAAGAATTTTGAAGTACTTTGTAAGGATTAATAAAACCTGTGAAATGAACTTTATCGGATATAGAAAATTCATTAGCATAATCTAAAAGTTCTTTCTTGAGTTTACCATCGCCAATTATAACCAAATGAATATGAGTATTGTCTATTTCTGAAAACGCTTTTAGAAGTATATCAAATCCTTTTTCAAAACTAAGCCGACCAACTGCACAAATATAATTGTCATGTTCAGACAGACTTAATTTATATTTTTTAACAAAATTATTGAAAAAATTAATATCTACTGGATTCGGAATGACGGATATCAAATTAGTTTTACAAATTTTGTTCTCTATTAAGGATTTTTTGACTGGGTTACTAATGGCAACTACGGAATATGCATAACGATAAAGTAACTTCATAAGGAAACGAATAAGTTTCCCTTTAAATAAAGAACAATGAGACATAGTATTATCGAATAGACAATCCTCTCTTAAAATCAACCGGCATGAACAAAAAGAAATCATCCATGATACTACGGCACAAAGATTTGAATAAAATAAACTAGAACACAGAATTAGTGGTTTATTTTTAAAAATATAAAATGACAAAGCAAAGCAACAGGACAAGACCCTATTTTTGTTCAACGCATAAATTGTAACGCTAGGACTAATATGACTTAAAAATTCTCCCTCTTTTCTTAGAGTTATCACATGGATAGGGTGGTCAGTAATTAAAGATAAACCATTAACCAAATTTACAACCACTTTTTGTGCACCACCAACAGACAAATTTGGAATAAAAAAGGCAATTGGTCTCATTATTATGATTTATGGATTTTTTTACGAAAAAAAATTAATGCTATAAGAAAAGAGAACAAGGTAGTGATAATAATTTAAGATACAGGTAAGTGTAAAACACCATGAAAAAAATCGAAGGTAGGACATTAGCAATAGCTACGAAATTAGCTCTATCATAGTCGAACTAAAAATGCAAAATAATGGGTAGTAAGAAACATAAATCCAACAATTATAAACATAAAATTAATGAATAATTTCACATACTGACATCGTATCTTAAACATCATTCCAATATGAACATTAATTCAAAAATTTTTTAATATTTAAAGAAATGATTACAAATTTATATGGAATTAATAATGAAAGTATTGAAAAAAATTTTAGCTTTAAATTGAATTCACTAAAGAGCTTAATTATTTCTTTTTTTTTATTAATTGAATAATAATACTTAAAAAGACGTGATTGATATTTGTTTTTCAAAATTTCAAAGGATTTTTTATCGTAGTCAATTATCTTTTTTTCGTAAAAATCTAACCAAAAATTTAACTCATGAAAAAGAAGTTCGCTATCATTTGAGTAATTTTTCGCATGAGCTCTATAAATAGCAAGTGTTTCTTGTGAAGCATTCATTTTGAAATTCATTGCTAATCTGAAAACAGCATCGTAATCACCAATAATATTAAATTTACTGTTAAATTTTTCTTTTAGAGAATCAAAAGCACTTTTTTTTATAATTAGAGTGAGCAAACCTACTCTATAGTCTTGTGCCAATAATCTGAACACATATCCGCAAGGAATGGGTTTTGTAAACGCTTTTCTAATTTGGTTGGAATGTGTGTTTAAGATGTTGTAATTACTACACACAAACCCAACCTCATTATCAACAAATAGTTTTAGTTGTTCTTCTAACTTTTCAGCATACCAAATGTCATCGCTATCTAAAAAGGCTATATATTCACCATTAACTTTCTCTACGGCACAATTTCTTGCTGCGTAAAGTGCAGAATGCTTAGGAGCATAAAAATACTTTATCCTTTTATCACTGTATGATTTTACTATTGTTGCACTTGAATCCGTTGATTGGTTATCCCAGAAGATAACTTCCCAGTTTGTATAGGTCTGCGATAATACACTATCAATTGCCTCCCGAAGAAATTTTTCTCCATTATAGCAATTCATAATCACACTCACTAGTGGAGATGTTTCGATTACAGACTCAAATATATATGCTACTTTAGAATTCCAGTTAGTTTTCCTACTATGTATTTCACATCACTTTTACTGACTTCTTCATGTAGAGGTAATGTGAGTAAAGAATGGTAAATACTATCTGTTTCACTCAAGATTGTTTCTGATTTTGTACTCTTCTTAAAAAAGGAATGTAAGTGGTTAGGGATATAGTGAATTCCAGTTTGTATTCCATATTGGTTTAGTGCCTTAGATATGTCATCTCGAGAATTTCCATCTGCTAATATGGTTGGAAAAATATGAGGAACAACTTCTTCGTAGTCGTGATCAATATAGGTAATCTGATCACAGTTACCCAATTCATTTGTATATGTAATCGCAATCTCCTTTCGTTGAGCTGATATAGTATCGAACCTATTCAATTGTTCAATTCCAATGGCAGCCATTATATCACTCATATGGTAGCGCCAGCCCTGTTTGCTTACATTAAAATCCCAACTCCTTTGGCCCTTATATCTTTTGTCTGAGTCTTTCTCTACCCCAAGTAACCTAGCATCTTTAACCAGATCCAAAACTTTATCATCGTCTGTTACAATACATCCACCTTCTCCTGAGGTAATATTTTTAATACCATCAAAGCTGAAGCACGAAATATCTCCAAATCCCCCTACTTTTTGATTTTTGTAAGTAGTTCCAAAAGCATGGGCAGCGTCTTCAACAACTCTTAATTTATACTTCTCTGCAAGTTTGTATATTTTGTCTAATTCCCCTACTCCACCTGAATAATGAACTGGCATAATCGCCTTTGTTTTTGATGTAATTCTTTTTTCTGCATCAAGCCAATCCAAACAAAGGGAGGTTTCCTCTACATCACAAGCAACAGGAATTGCACCAGTGGCAGTTATTGCCTGAAAAGAAGCAACATAAGTAATTGATGGAACAAGTACTTCATCGCCAATACCTATTTCGCAAGCTTGTAGTGCGAGATGCAATGCCGCAGTCCCATTTACAACACAAACTGCTTCTCTCCCAAAAAAGTGACTCAACTTTTCTTCAAAGATTCGAACCTGTTCTCCCATGCCCAAAAACTCTTTGTCTAAAACACGCATAACTGCATTCTTTTCGGCATCTCCAATGCATGACTTGGAGAGCCGAATTAATTTATTTTTATTCAAATCACCCAAGGAGCTTGTTTCTTTTGCCATAGTTCTTCCAAATAATCTTTATCTCTTTTGGTATCCATACACTGCCAAAAGCCTTCGTGTTTGTATGCAATAAGTTCACCCTTTTTAGAAATAGATTCTAAGGGTTCTCGCTCAAGTATAGTTTTATCACTTTCAATGTACTCAAAAATTTCTGGTTGGCAGACAAAAAAGCCACCATTGATCCACCCTCTAGTAACTTGAGGTTTTTCCTGAAAAGAGGTAACTAAATCTCCATCCAACGATAATTCACCAAATCGAGCAATGGGCCGTACAGCAGTTACTGTAAGCAGTTTACTCTTCGACACATGAAATTTAATTAAATTATCAAAATCAACATCAGACAAGCCGTCACCATAGGTTAGCATAAACGGTTCGTTACCAATATATTTTTCTAATCGCTTTACCCTACCGCCAGTCATAGTTCCCTGCCCTGTATCGACCAAAGTAATCCTCCAATCAATATTTGATTTGTCATGGATCTCAATCTGGCCATTGGACATGTCTAATGTGAAATCCGAATGAACAGAACGCATCGATAAAAAATAGGATTTTACAACTTCGGATTTGTATCCAAGGGCAAGAATAAATTCTTTATGACCGAATGATGCATACCTCTTCATTATATGCCAAAGAATAGGCTTTCCTCTGATGGTCACCATTGGCTTTGGAATTGACTCTGTATACTCGGAAAGGCGAGTACCAAAACCGCCCGCTAATATAACAACTTTCATAGGTTCATGTTCCAATTAACATCAAAAGCATCAATTGGCTTTCTATCCACCTCCTCAGGGTCATGCACCAAATCTGCTTGATTTGATATCAGGTTAAGTCCATCCGCAAGTCCCTTAAAGCCGAACCAAAACATAGGAGGAACGGTTAATCGGAAGTAAGGATCTTGAGAGAGAACTACGGAATGCAATTTATTAAACTCCTCAGAATCTTTTCTTCCATCAATAAAATGAAATAAGACACGCCCTACCGGCACTACTAAATTAAGAGTCATTTCCTTATGCATTTTCCATGCTTTTATGCAGTCTTTTTCAACATTAGAGAAATAAACCTCACCAAAATTTTTGAATCCTACATCGGTATTCTTAATAAAGTGAAAAACTGAACCTTCTTCAGCATTAATAATCTTGAGATCAGTTTTTAGAATAGGATTAGCCATTAAAATTAAAATTTAGATGTTTGCCTTTCTTGAGAAAGCTTCATGTATTCAGTAATCTGTTTGTATGTCAACTTGCTGGCATGGACTTGACCTGATTGATAAAAAGTGCGGTACCAGTCAGCAGTCCATTTTGCCGTCTCTTGAAAATTAAGGGTAGAATTCCAGTGTAATTTATGGAGTGCTTTATCACAACATAGCTTGAGCAGCCCAGCTTCCGCTGGCATATCGTTACCCTCTGAACTATCAAGCCAGCCTGTACCTTCCCAGTATAGCATTATTTCTTCAACTAATTCTCTGACTGAATGGTTTTGAGCAGCAGGGGGACCGAAATTGAAGGCTTCTCCGTTTAACTTATTTTCATTGTACAAATTAGTCGCGAGTGAAATGTAACCGCTTAGGGGTTCCAATACATGCTGCCAAGGGCGAGTTGCTTGCGGACATCTAATTTCAGGCTTTTCATTAATGGACCATGATCGTACACAATCAGGTACAATGCGGAAGGGGGCCCAATCACCGCCACCAATAACATTTCCAGCCCTGCCAATTCCTAATTTAATTTGTGGCGAAAGTTTTGATATGAAGGACTCAAAGTAACTCTTAATCACTAATTCCGCGGTTCCTTTAGAACCACTGTAAGGATCTTTTCCGCCCAAGCGGTCCGTTTCCCTATATCCGTATGTCCATTCAACATTATCGTAGCACTTATCACTGGTAATAAAAACAGCCACACAATTACTTGTTGCCTGTTTTAAATATTCAAGAACACTAGCAGTGCCCATGGTATTTATTGCAAAAGTATCAAATGGGTTTTCGTATGCATCAAAGACGATTGGCTGTGCTGCAAGATGAAAAACAAAATCAGGTGAATAAGAATTAAGAGACTTAACAATTTCATCACAATTCCTGACATCAAAACGTACATCGTGATCAACTGCTCTTTCAACAATAGCAAAATGCGAAGGATTCGTTGGGATTTTGTCAGATAAACCCAATACTTCAGATCCGAGAAGCTTGCACCAAGCGGACAACCAAGAGCCTTTAAAACCGGTATGTCCTGTAATTGCTACTTTTTTGTTGTTAAAACAATTCATTAATATTGCCAAGCAGGTCCTGCAACACTAGCAGGAATATTTTTAAGTTTGTAAATGATTTTTGTTTGAAGATCGGGTTTATGGAAATTCAAATATAATAAATCTTTGATTTGCATTGAAGATTTAGAAATTGCGTTCGAGAAACTCGAAATAAAGACTTCGGAAGAGAAGTTTTTTTTCCAATAGTTTTGGCACTCACTGGATACTTCAGAGTAATTATTTAATATTGAAAAAATCTTTTTTTCTAAAGAACATATTTCTTCAAAATGTAATTTTGTAATCGATTCTCCCAGGCTGAAGCCTTTCTTTTCATATATCAGTTCAAATCTGTACAGTCTATTTATTTTCTCGAAAGAGTAATCTAAAAGTATGGTGGGTTTACCGATTTTTGCACCCTCCAAAGCTGATGTTCCCATAGCAAACAAAATATCAAATCTAGACAAATGAGAAGTTATCTCACTTGGATGCACCTCTTCTACAATTTTTATTTCGTAGTCTGTGCATCTTTGACGAAACTTTTCAAGTTTGCGGGTATCTCTACCTTTTCCAATTACGGTAAAGTCAAATTGAATACCCTTTACTCTACTTAATCTATTTAATGTATGTAATAGTATTGGTGTTTTAAAATCTTCTATTCGTCCTATCCACCCAAAGTTTAAAAAATCTTTATTTAAAGCTTTTAAAACTATTTTTTTTTTTGAGTCTATGTCTGCAGAAAATATTCGTAGGTATTCATCTTCTACTCTATTTAAACCGAAATAATTACATGTTTTTCTTTTATTAGGTAAATCCATAAAACATAGAGATTTATTTAACAAAAGTGAATTAACTAATTTTTTGCCTGCTCTTTTTTTTAAAATCGAAGAAATTCTTGTAACAAAATTTGATTTTTTATCAGAAAGAAGCCTTTGATAAGGAAGAAAATTCTCAGGATGTAAATGCCAAAAAAGGACTCTACAAGTACTCGGAAAAAGGTTAAAATCTTTTATTCTCCATGGGTAAACACCCTGGAAAATTATAATAGAATTTGATGGAATATGTTCTTTCTTATCGTATTCAAGAAACTCAACCCCTAGAGGAAGATTTTTCGCCATATAACCATCGATGTAATCCATAAGAATAATCCTTTGCGATTCAGAATACAGCTTCGCAACCCGTAGAAAAAGCGTTGAAACCCCACCCACTGAAGGATAAGGGAAGTAAAGCACTAATGGAAGATTATCCAAAGGTTTATTCAGTATTGATTGATTGAAGATGCGATGTATTCAACCTCATCATCGGTTAAATGTAATCCACATGGAATGCTTACGACCTCCTTATGTATTTTTTCTGATAATGGATAGCTATTTTCATTAAGCTCACTGAATGCTTTTTGTTTATGCGGCGGGATAGGGTAATGAACATCTGTTGCAATATTCTTCTGCTTTAAAAATTCTCTGAAATTTTCTCTATTTTTAACTCTAATCACGAATAAATGATAAACATGAGAATTTGTATCTTCATGTACCCTTTTGGGCAGGATTACTTTATCGTTTTGGATATTTTTTTTATAATAATTAGCGATTTGCTTTCTTCTGTCATTGTCGCCATCGAGACTCTCCAATTTTACAGAGAGAATCGCAGCTTGTATTTCATCTAGTCTACTATTTTGTCCCTTATATAGATTTTCATACTTAATGTGACTACCATAGTTGCCAAGTGCCCTTACAACATCAGCGAGCTCCTGGTCATTGGTTGTTACTGCACCCGCATCTCCTAATGCACCCAAATTTTTCGAAGGATAAAAACTAAAACCTGCAGCATCTCCAAAGTTCCCTGTTTTTACTCCATTCAGCGATGCCCCATGTGCCTGCGCACAATCTTCAATGATTTTCAGTTCATACTTTTTAGCAAGAGTCTTCAGTTTTTCTGAAAAGGCTACTTGTCCATAAAGGTGAACAATTAGGATTGCTTTAGTTTTGGAAGTTATTTTGTCTTCAATGAGTTGAGGGTCTATGTTGTAAGAATCAATATTCGGTTCCACAAAAACTGGAACTAATCTGTTTTCGGTAATTGATAAAATAGAGGCGATGTAGGTATTAGAAGGAACTATTACTTCATCTCCTTCTTTCAAGAGTCCTGTCTCAATAAAAGCTCTAAAAATTAAAATCAATGCATCAAGACAATTGCCCATTCCAATTGTATGGTTAACTCCACAATAACTACTAAATCTTTTCTCAAATTCATCAACTTCTTTCCCCAAAATATACCAACCTGAGTTAAAAACACGAAGTGTTGCGTCTCGAATTTCGTTACTGTTACGGAAATTAATTTTTTTTAGATCAAGAAAGTCTATCATATTAGTAATCATCAAAACTCAAGTTAAGTGACTCATTCTTCTTGCTGGATTACCAACAACACAACATCTATCAGGAACATCTTTAGTAACAACACTACCAGCACCTACCATAGCATTTTTACCAATAACCACATTAGGCAAAATTGTAGCATTCGCACCAATTGACGAACCAGATTTTAGGATAGCACCTAGGTATTTATCAGAATATTCTTTTGACTTGGGATATTTTTCATTGGTAAATGTTACATTTGGACCAACAAATACATTATCTTCGATTATAGTTCTTTTCCAAAGATAAACACCGCACTTAATTGTAACATTATTTCCTATCACAACATCATTTTCTATAAATGTATGAGAGTTTATGTTACAATTTTCTCCTATCGAGACACCATCGAGAATTATTGCAAACTGCCAAATCTGAGATCCTTTACCTATTTCTGATGTTTGTACATCAGCTAAGCGATGTATAAAAGAAGCATTCACTTAATCAAATTAACTTCCTGCATTCATTGGTTTAATATCAACAACTTCACCTGCATATCCATTAAGTTCTAGATTTGCCCTAACTTCTCCAGGCAGATGCCAAGCTAAATTTAAAATTGGAAGTGATTGATCATCAAGTTGGTATAATTCAACTTCAGGCAGTATGGGAATCCTTGTGCCTGGTACATAATGCCCTACTTTAATTGAACCCTTTATCTCATATACGGCTGATATATCAGCATGGCTTAATTTTAACATTTTAACAAGAATAGCTGCCCTCCCAGGAAAAGCCTTTGCTCTCAAAGGTCCATACTTTTTCACATAATCCTGAATGATTACTTTCATATCCTTTTGCCAAAGTTCAACATCTTCTTTTAGTGCAGAAAATTCTTCCAAAAAAGTTGATTCACTCTTGGAGTCTTCATCACTGGGAGAACCCTTCCCTAAGAAAACTCTAATATTTCCTCCGTAACGACTGACATACTGAACATGTAATAAATTTAGTCCAAGTCTTTTGGCAATAACCTCAAAAGATTTTCTACTGTAAGTACGAGGATGTTCGTGATAAAAAGTATCGAACTGTCCAGTGTCAAGGACCGCTCCTAAATAGTGATTTTCGATGACAACTTTTGTTTCTCCCTTCAACAATAAGGACAAATTCGATAGCAAACCACCTAAATCATCTATATGAGCAAATACATTAGTAAAAGTAATTATATCTGGTTTACCAAAATCGGATAAAACTTTTTTGGCAGATTCTAAATCGAAATATGACTGAATCGTTGGATGGATTGAATCTTTTGCCGCATCTGTGGGGTCAATTCCTACAGTGCGACATCCTTTCTTCTTAAAAAAATTCAACAAACTTCCGTCATTACAACCAATGTCTAGAACTATTTTACCTTCCAAATCACCAAATCTTTTATAACAGCTTTCAACAAGATCTGACATACCAGTCAAAACACTGCCTGTCATTCTAGCTCGATAGTGGTAATCTGGCTGAAATAATTCCTCCTTTGGTACCTGATACTTCTGATGTGCACTATTACAATCTTTACAATACAATATTTCTATAGGGTATTCCTTGCATATTCTATCTGACCCAATCTGAACAAGGTCATCACAAAGTGGATGAGAACCAAGATCAAGAACACTTGTCAGATCAGTATTATTACATATTTCGCAGGAATTAATTGTTTTCATTTTTAGAACACAGTAGCTTGCTATTATAGAAGCTAAATTTATAAAAGATTATTGATTACAAAGTTTTAGTAAAAAATAGAAAGGTTCTAACGGTTAACAAATATTTTGGGTATTTCAATAATATCCCCAATCAATTGAATGAATAAAGTTGTACAGATAATTCTTCTTCAACCATGCGAATCTCATCATTATTAGCAAATTTTCTCCACAAACCAACATTTATTGATGATCGATTTGGATCAAAATATACATTCTTTTTAAAATGATTCTTTGGGTCTATATTTAATCGTTGGAACAAATACTCAACAGTACTTTCATAACTTAAAACCAAATCCTCATATTTGATGCGAATTATCCGATCATCATCTATAGAAGAGTTTGTTCTTTGATAATAAATTTTCTGCCGAGTAATAAAAGACTGAACGTTCATAATCCCTAGCATATCTTCTTTAAGCCCCTTGAGATAATTTTTACTGTAGGTTTTGTTATTCTCCTCAAAATCAGGGATAAATGACTGATCATAATTTATGACAGATGCGTATATGTCTCGTGGATCTCTTTCGACTGCAATACAATAAGCGTCTTCAAAATAGTCAAGGGCAGATGTAGGAGAGAAAGGTTCAAACATATTGTTCGTTAAGATAAATTCAGACTTTATCGACTTATTTAAAATAAATATTTCTTCTAAATATTTTTTTGTTTTTAAAATAAAATCAGACCCACTTGATATAAATACTTCAGTTTTTTTAGCCTCGTAAACTTTTTTATTTCGCAGAATTTTGGCAAATACCTTTGCTATTTCTAGCAGTCCAAACTTTTTAAGAATTTCTCTGTTTATATCTAATTTTTGTTGGTCATATAAAGGATCAAACCAACCATTTATAAAAAGACGACCATCTATAAGTGACTCTATATACTTATCAGAAATTTCAAGGAAAGATGGATTAAGGTGCTTTGAATAACCGCTTGCTAATTTCAGACAAAGTTCGCGAAATCTCTTGATTGCACGATCACTCCTTATGGGTGACCAGTTATCCACTAAGTTGCTATGAAGGTCCAATATTCCATCTGCATACCTAATCAAACCAAATTCAAAACTATGATCGTGTGCCTCTACACCTTTAACTTCACGAAGGAGATCAGAAACAGCAGTTTTTCCAGAGTGACCAAATCCTGAAACATCAATTATTTTCAATAGGATTAATTAATTTTCTTAAAAATATGCAATTGTGATGTGTTAGCGTGAAAATCTTTACTCTGCCATATTTTATAACCCATTATTCTAAAAAAGGGTTTGGTCTCGTGATCCTGGAGATCATGACCGACATAGTAGTATTTACTTTCGATATGACGGAACTTCTTCCTAAAAAAATTTTTTATTTTAGATGGTGATCTTAATTCACCCCAGAGAACAACTCCCTTACCTTTCTTGGGTAACCTAGAGTGCCTGCGTTTAATCTCCTTTAAATCAGCTAATGTTGGTAGATCTTGGTCCCAAACAATGACCTTACCTCCTTCAACAACAATCTTATGCAAGGAAGAGACAAGATCACTTAACTTTGTATCTGAAAAATTGTATATGACGCTATTTAATAATATTCCTTCATAGGAGAAGCCATTGCATGCCTTTAAATTATTAAAATATTGAATTCTAGAATCCCATCTTTTGTCTCGAACAAAATCAACCCCATTTATTTCGTAAGATGGATCCATATTTAGTAGTTCGGATTCGGTGATTCCATTTCCAATCCCAATAGATAAAATTTTTCTTTGATTTTGAAAAAGCTCATGAATTTTCACTGCATGTGATTTTTTCGCCCTTGTGAAGTTTTTCTCATCCAATAGTTCATTATCGATTGAAGCCCACTTCTCGTATACTTTCTCAAAAAAAATTTTGTCAGGTCTTTGTAAATAGTATCTCTCCCAGTCAACCTCCAGATCTGTAAATTTAACAGTGTGGAAACTTGATTGATAAATTTTCATAACTTATTCTGAAGATTCTTGAAATCTTCCGCAAGACCCTCAAGGAAATTACTACAATTGCTAGCCACATGGGGAGTCATATAAAACCCATCAGGATGAAATGCTTTCAACATCCCACCGTATGGTTCGTCCCAAAACACATCAAATGCGGCACAAAGTCTTTCGTTTTTAATTTCGTTGTGTAGTGCATTTTCGTTAACAATTGGCCCCCTTGCAGTGTTTACAAGGGTAGCACCATCTTTCATCCAACTAAGCTTTTCTTCATCAACAAAAGACAAGGTATGCTCATTTAGAGGGATATGAAGAGATATAACATCTGACTGCTTAAATAGTTCTTCGAGTTCTTCCTCAGAGTTTTGTAGAGGATCGTAGGTACTAACGGCAACCAAAGGATTTAACTTATCTGCGACCTGTTTTCCAATATTTCCCTGCCCAAGTACAAGTACCTTGTAATCACCAAGGAAAGGTCTCAGTTTTTTCTCCCATATTTCAACCGAGCCCAAATCTCTGTAAAGTGCTTGAATAATTAAATGTACCGCGAAGTTTGCTGTCTCTTCAAAAATAAACCTTTTGGTAGCTTCAGATGGCAGGATAACTTCTATTTTCCTTTTTTCCGCCTCTTTAAATGGAATATTATCTACTCCCACACCACACTTGAAGATGATTTTTAACTTAGGCATTGATGCAAGGTCAATCGGTTTACCGCCAATTACCGCAATCTCTGCTTCAGCGGCTTCGACGGTATCGAGCAATTCGGGAACCAGAGCATCAAGTGTAGCAGTATTTTTCCAAAAATTCATCGATTCTAATTATTATTTGAATAGTAAAAATTAAGAATTTGATTAACTAGTTCTGAAAATCCTTCATCCGGAATTACTTCTTGCATGAACATATTTCCCCATCCGCTGGTTAAAATCAGGTTAAGTTTGCTCCCCACATTCTTTTTATCTTTAGATAATAAGTTAAGGTATTCTTTGGTATCAATTTTGGGGAAAACTGTATTTCCCCAAACCTGAGAAAGTAGTTTTCGACTCTCCAAAGCAATATTTTCCTCAAGTAATCCAAGATAAACAGATACTTTATTTGCCATGTCCATACCATAGGAAACTGCGATACCATGAGGTATCTGATAATTAGTAATACCTTCCAACGCATGCCCAAATGTATGTCCGTAGTTAAAAACTTTCCTGGGTCCTTCATCAAACTCGTCACGCTCAATCATCTCTTTTTTGATTTCAAGACTACGCTCAGTAAGCTTTTTAATTGCATTCTTATCATCGAAACAATGCTCAAAGTTATCTCTAAAAATTTCAAAGTCGCTCCGTCCGCCAATCATAAAAAAATGAAGCATCTCACCTAAGCCAGATCTAATTTCATGATCGCTTAGAGTGTCAAGAAAAGCAGCATCAATATATATATTGGAAGGTGGATAAAAACCGCCAAGTAGATTTTTGTAATTATCAAAATTTACAGAAGTTTTACTCCCTATACAACTATCGCCTTGTGCCAATAAGGTCGTTGGTACAAAAATCCACTCTACCCCCCTAAAGAGAATCGAAGCAACAAAAGCAACCGCGTCTTGAACAATTCCTCCACCAACAGCAATGAGTCTATGATTTCTCTTGAAACCAAGTTCCATCAAATCGAAAATCAATTTTCCTGCGGCATCAAAACTCTTAGTTTTCTCTCCCGATGGGAGACAGATAATAGAATTAGATTTTTCAAAATATGAAAATTGCTTCCGATAAAGATGCCAAACATTTTCATCAATTAAAAAAATATCTTCCGTTTTTGCTTCAGATTTTAGACTACTTAAAAAACAATCAGTAAAATGAATATGATAGTTACCTTTGTAAGATTTAATGTTCATAAAAAAAGGTTCATTAGATGGTAGTAAATCCACCATCAACTACAATATTTTGACCTGTTAAATAGGTATTTTGTTCGCTCGCAAGAAAAGTAACAATTGATGCAATCTCATCTACCTCAGCAAACCTGCCCAAAGGGATATCTTTTGTTAGCAAATTAATTTGCTCAATACTGAGCGAATTTTTAGTCAAGTCAGTCATCGTAAAACCAGGCGAAACCGCATTAACGAGAATATTAGAAGGAGCTAGCTCAACGGCTAGAGCACGAGTCATCCCAACGATACCTGTTTTCATAGTGGAATAAAGAGATCGATGCTTTTTGGTAATACATCCCCAAATTGAAGCAATGTTTATGATTTTACCACCACCACGAGATTTCATTCCACTTACCAATGCACGAGAGATGAGGTATGGAGATTCTAGGTTGATTTTTTGGATTCTAAAATAATCTTTAGATGATACATCTTCCAAAGGTTTAATAATATTGATACCGGCATTGTTAATACAGATGTCAAATCCTTCCAATCCTGATAAGCAGTTACAATAATATTCCAAAGATTGATTACATGAAAAGTCAGCTTCAATCCATTGATTGATAAATCCTTGTTCCAATTCAGGTTTCTTTGTTGCAGTGCCGACTACATAGGCACCTTCGGCAGAAAATCGTTTTGCAATTCCTTCACCTATGCCACGACTAGCGCCTGTAATTAATACTCTCTTCACAAAGAATTTTTTTATGATTCAAGCAAATTGCGATGAATCTTTAGAACAACCTTTTTTGAATGTTGATTATGCATGTCTGCAACTTGAGGGCAGTGTGCATCTTCCGGATAAAAAATAGCATAAGTTCCCCATACCATTTGGAGAACGACCTCTTTCCGCACTTCAGGAGTTTTGTAAAACTGAACATCTCCAGATGCTGTGTAATGACCATCCAGTTCTAAGTTAAGATGATTGGTAGAATGAATAAATTCACCACCCGACAGACAAAACTGGATGTCAATGAACTCACGATGACTTTCAAATCTACAATCTTTAAATGCTTTGGTAGAATAAGAATCGATACTGAGTTTAAATTTGCCATCATGTCGTTCTTCAGTGCCGCAAGGTGAGTCAGGAAGTAAATTACCTAACCAATCAAATGCCTCTTTCCAAGTTTCATTACTGCATAACATCCTGAGCTGATTAGAATGGGATAATGTACCATAAATCATTGTGAATTAATTGCAGGTACAGCAGATAGATCGTGTGCTAATTTCCAATCTATATCTGCACAATAAATTTGATAGACGAGTTGCATAGTTTTAAATGCGTCGAGAGACGATCCATCGACCACTTTTCTACCCGTTATTATAGCATCGGCAAAATCATCGATTTCGTCTTTCCAAGAAGGGTCTTCATTATACTTTGTAGTTTTTTCAAGGGGTTCCCCAGCATCATTTTCAGATGCATATGCAATTGTTAAAGTTTCGGCACCATAGCTTTTGGAACCAGATAGTATACCATCCAAAATAATTTGTCCTTTAGACAGTGTAATCTCCAACTGAAAACGATGTCGCCATTGGGTTGCTGATGAGTGCAACATCGCTACCACATCGTTTCTCGTTTTCATAATTGCATAAGCGTTGTCCTCTACATCATGATTCCAAAATTTATTCGATATGAAACTGTGTACTTCGGAAAACTCTCCAGCAAACAGGCGCATCATATCAACCATATGAATTCCTTGATCCAAAAGAATTCCACCACCACATAGTTCTCTTTTTGTTCTCCAGCTAGAATCGAAACTAATAATCTTTGATTTTCCGTACACACCCCGAAGATCCACAACTTCACCTAAATCACCCGATTGAACGATGGACAGTGCATCCCTAATCGAATGGTGGTAACGATGATTAAATCCGTATTTTAGACAAAGACCACTTTTGCATTTTTCTGCTTCTATAACTCGAGCAATATCATCAAGTGTACGACCAGGCGGCTTTTCACAAAAAACATGAAAATTCGCATCGAGTCCGGCTATTGTTACTTCTGCTGCGAGAAAATTTGGTAAGCACACAAATAAAATATCCAAGGACTCCTTAATTAAATCAGTGTAGTTAGTGAAAAATTTTACTCCGTTATCGAAGATGCCCTTACTTGAAAAATTTACATCACATACGGCAACCACTTCAAGTGCAGGGTGCTGCTCAATATATTTTTGCCTTCTTTTGCCAACTACACCGTAGCCAGCAATACCAACCTTAAATTGCTTTCTCAAATCAAGAACTGTAAAGTTTTAAAATGGGGTCTGTTAGCATTGCCAAGTTGGCTGAATCAAGATCCTCTGGAGTATCCACCCCAAACTTATCAAATTTAACTGCAACCGTTCGCACTTCAATCCCATGCTCCACAGCTCTCATCATATCACATGATTCAATTGCCTCTAGAGGGGTGGCATTCAAAGTCAAGAAACGATCAAGGAATGCAGTTCGAAATGCTATTATACCCAGCTGCCTAAAAAATTGAACAGGAAGATTTCCTGATTTTTTTCGTGATGGAATAGCTTCTCTGGAGAAATAAAGTGCACGATCTTGCTTATCAAAAACTACTTTTACAAGATTTGGGTTATCTGCAAATTCAGACGGAATTTGAGCAATTAAGTTAGAGCATTCTAAGGAATTATCTGCCAACAAGGGTTTAACTAATGCATCTATATGCTGAGGATCCAGGAATGGTTCATCTCCCTGAATATTAACAACGATATCCGCTTCGAAGTTCTTAACAGCCTCAGCAACTCGGTCCGTACAGCGCTCATGGCGATCAGATGTCATTACAACTTGTCCCCCGTGTCTCTTTACTTCTTTATAAATTTCCTGATCACAAGTGGCCACGATTACTTGTTCCAAAAATTCAGAAAGTTCTGCCCTTCTGCGAACATGCTCAATCATAGTTAAACCACAAATCTTAGACAAAGGTTTCCCTGGCAATCGAGAAGAAGCCATGCGAGCGGGAATTACAGCTACAATTTTAGATTTCATGATTGGATCGGCTTTCTGGCAACTAATCGCATATGTGAACTGAGCTTGTGTTTAGTAATCCAAGACTGAAGATCCTGCTTGCACTCGATTGAGGCATGATCAGCAATTGAGTTCCAAAATCGATCGGCAGAAAACTGATCTCTTTTGATATTTCCCTCAATAATATCCCAATCCAAAACACCGGGTGTTTCGGCCTCGAGAACTTCAAATCCAACTTTATTTAGAAGAAGAGATAGAGAATCTGGGCTACAAAAATTTAAATGATGGGGAGGAAATACAGATTTCGACTTCTCCCACAAAAGCTGAATATCAAAACCCTTGCCGTTAAGTGTGGTTAATAGCAGAGATCCTCCTGGCTTGAGTAACTTAAATGCTGCAGTCAGCATGGTTGCTGGGGTGTGTAAATGCTCAAATAATTCAAAAGAACATAAAAAATCAAAGCTTGAATCATATCCTTCAATTTTCTCGATAATAGATTCAAGTACCTCAAAATTCTTAGTCTTGCAAATTGCCGCCATTTCAGGACTTGGCTCTATCGCAAATGGACGAACATTTTTTCTGAGTTTTGACAATTCTTCTAAAAAAAGACCGTAGCCAGCACCGATATCACCTACGGTAATTTCATCGTCTGTTGTAATTAAATTATTGAAATGTTTAGCACGAGGCCGAAAGATTTTCTCTCTCCTTGCCTCTGCAACTGGTTTGAAGAATTCTTCTGCCCAAAACCGACTCGAAGGTGAATTAACATAAAAGTCTTCCAAAAAAACTAATTTGGGTCGAGGATTGACGAAGAGTGTACCGCAGTCCGGACACGAATGGTAATTAAATCCAAATTTCTCAAACTCAAAAACGGTTTGATCACAAGAGCATGCAGGACAATTAATTTCTTCGCAACGACCTGGATCGCTAAAGTATGCCAAAGCGTCCTCCCTGACCATGTTCAAATATTGGTCATGAATTGATGCATTTCTGATCTCAGATTCTTTAATTTTACTTTAAAAAGAGAGTCAAAATCCCTTAATCCACAAGATCATTATTTTCCATAAATGCATAGCAAAGAATGTGAGCAATTGTCATTTGAGCATCCTCAACATGTCCATAATGTTTTGAATCAATGATTAGGCTTTCATCTGCAATCTCTGTAATCTTACCACACTGACCACCAGCCAATGCCAAAGTTTTAATTCCGTTGTCTTTAGCCCATGAAATAGCCTTTACAACATTAGGCGAATTACCACTTACGCTCAAAATGATAAGTAAATCTCCTGGTCTCGCAAAATTGGATATCTGTTTTTGAAAAACATCCGCGTAGGAGTAGTCATTCCCCAATGCGGTCATCCATGCGACATTATCGTTCAATGACATGCAGCGAAATCTTTTGCCAACTGCATCAGACGAGCCTTTGCCTAAATCAGTTACAAAATGCGATGCATTTGCAGCACTACCACCATTTCCGATAACAAAAATTTGTGAATCATTGCTTAAACAATTCTTAAATTTATAGATAATCGCTTCAACTTGATCAGCAGGTATTGCATCAAGCACACGTTTGTACTCATTGATATAATTAGAAATCCATTGTTTCATATAAATATTATAAACTTCTATTGCTGAGAACTTTTTTTATTTCTTGTATGCCATTCCTGCACGAGTCTCCCAAGAATAGCATATCTGTAGAATAAGCGATCAAATCGTAACCATCTTCAATAGCATCCAAAACTGGTTGTGGATTTATCGAAATTTTATGCACCCCTTTCTTAATGTGAGGAAATTGTGATGCAACTTCATTAATTTCCCTAAGAGTATCTATCATAATGGGGTGGTCTAATTGTCCAGAAATTCCTAATGAAGAGGATAAATCATAAGGTCCTACAATAAAACCGAAAACGCCTTCGACAGAGAAAATCTCTGAGAGATTTTTAACTCCCTCGATATTTTCAATTTGTACGATTACCTTTCCATTTTCCTTCAGCCATTGCCGGTAATCTTCAAATCTTGCACCATATTCATGTGCTCTGGCTAACCCCACCCCTCTCTTGCCCTTTGGAGGATAAAAAACTGATTCTACTGCTTTTAGTGCTTCTTGTTTAGTGTTAACCATCGGAACGATAACTCCGTGAGCACCAGCATCCATAATCCTGGCAATCTGCACAGGGTTGTTCGAGGACATTCTCACAAAAGGAACTACACCGCAAAGCTCAATGATTCGCACCAGATCTTCAGCTTCTTTTATGCTTATAACACTGTGCTCAAGATCGACTGCAAGCCAATCAAATCCGGCTTTCGCTAAAATTTCCGCATGAGCCTGTTGGCTAAACTGTATCCATGAACCAAGTAACATTTTGTAAGAAAGTGATTCTAAAACAAAGGATAATTATCCTTAGGTACATCAATTTTATCCTTCTGTTTATTACCTTTTTTGAAAAAAGAAATTATTTTAACAAGAGCAGAAAGTAAGAATTTCATGACTATATTTTATCGTTGATAAGATTAACTGCCATTTTATATCCATTGTCAGTTAAGTGCACTCTATCAACAAAAAGCCAATCAGAAGATCTAAATTCTTCGCAATTCAAGTTGATAAAAGGGACACCCAATTTTGTACAAATTCTTTCAAGATCTTCAAAATACTTATCTTTCCACAGACCGAGATATTCAGAGAGAACTTTCCAATCATTATTTAGTGAATCAAGAAATTCAAAAAGGCGAAATTCTTCATTACACAATTTCTTATCTATCCAAGTGGCTAGGGGTTGAAGTACAAATGTAATTTGACTCCCATGACCATCAGCGATCGCCTTCGCACAAAATAAATCTCGCTGGAAGCATTTGAGAATGTTGTTGTAATCCCTTGAAATATCTTTGCTGGTCCTAGTTGAAGCCATATTTTTATGAGAACGGAATTTAGTATAAATTTCATCCATTAGGTTTAAAAATGAACGACGAACACCAATTTTCTTATTTTGTGTGGTAGAAAGAGCGTTACGAAAAGAACTTTCCCCATAAAATGAATTATAAATGTCTGATGTTTTTTCTGAAAGATAGGCAAGAGTAAGGTTATTAACACCCGAAAAAATTATTATTTTTTTTGGTTTAGCATGTAAATGCAGACTAAGCAGTAAGAGTTCTTGAGTTGAATTATAAGCTCTTCCACCAAAATTTAGCCAATTCTCAGATCTTAGTTTACTCAAAAGACTTGGCATTGATGTAGCATCAGATGTAGCCCCAACTCCAAAAACAGAACTCGATCCAAGCATGATACTAAAATTATTATTTGGATCTAAAAAAATTTTCGAGTGGTCAATAACATTGCCATTCATGTCAATGGAATTCCGGAAACCATGCTCATTTGTTGATACTGAGCGAAAGCTTTTATTTGGATTATCAAAACGCATCAAATGAGGTCGAAATGATTCCCCAATTAAATCATAATCTTTGATTTGGGGCGTTATTTTGTATCTTAAATTCATTTAGATTTTTTACTTATCCAATAAGTCTTTTCATCTTTTGTTATGCCGAACGAATTCACAGTAGAAAAAAATCTCTTTACCCAAGCAGTAGGCCAAAAAATTAAAAAATAAAAAATTGCCCAAACTATCCTAATCAAGAGCGAACTCCTTTCTCCAATCATGATCAACATCTTCCATATTCATTTCTTTCTTATCCAGTATAAAATTTCCCATAACTAAAAAATCCATTTCAGTACGCATAAAACAAGTATATGCATCTTCAATCGAACATACTGGAGGTTCTCCTCGAACATTAAATGATGTGTTAATTAAAATTGGGACACCAGTTAGGTTTTCGAACTCAGATATTAACTTATAAAAAAGCGGATTTCTTTTTTCGTCAACGCTTTGAACTCTAGCTGAATAATCAACATGCGTAACTGCAGGAATGCTGGATCTAGGAACTTTGAGTTTTTCGATTCCAAAAAGATCTTTACCGGAAGCTACATCAATGTGATGTTTCTTAAGGATGTCTCCAACCAAAAGCATGTAGGGACTTTCAGAATCAAAATCAAACCATTCAGCCTGCTTATGAGCAAGAACGGCCGGAGCGAAAGGCCTGAAACTTTCTCTGTATTTTATTTTTAAATTCATTACCTCTTGCATGCGGCAAGATCTGGGATCACCCAAAATTGAACGATTACCCAATGCTCGTGGCCCAAATTCCATCCTGCCTTGAAACCATCCAACTACATTTTCTGCAGAAATGATTTCTGCTACCTTCGAAAATAAATTAGAATCATCTAGATGTATGTGTTTTATGGACCTTACTCGTAAAAATTCAGAAATCTCTCTTGCAGAAAATTTAGGACCAAGAAAAGATCCTTTCATAGAATCATTTTTTTCAGCAGAACGCTTTCGTTGATTATTTTTAAAGTATGCTCCAAAGGCAGCCCCCAAAGCTCCTCCAGCATCACCAGAGGCAGGTTGAATCCAAATGTTTTTAAATATTTTAGATTTTAGTAATTTACCATTGGAAACACAATTAAGAGCAACCCCACCAGCAAGACATAAGTTTTGGCTTTTTGTGATTTCAAATGCATGACCAGCCATTCGCTGAACGACCTCCTCCACTACAACCTGTACTGACCTAGCTAAGTCCATTTCCCTTTGGGTCAAATCTGATTCAGCCTGTCTTCCGGGACCACCGAATAAATTAGCAAATTTATCGTTTGTCATTTCAGTGCAATAAGGAAAAGAGAAGTATTGCATGTTCAGCCTTAACGATCCATCTTCTTTAATATCGATTAATTCATCAAAGATTTTTTGAGCATACTTAGCTTCACCGTAAGGAGCCAAACCCATAACCTTATATTCACCAGAGTTAACTCTGAAACCTGTAAACGCGGTAAATGCTGAATAAAGGAGTCCCAAAGAATGCGGAAAATGAAGCTCCTTTAAAATTTTTAATTCATTTCCGATGCCATGTGAAACGGTTGTAGTTGCCCATTCTCCAACCCCATCGATTGTTAAAATAGCGGAATCATCAAAAGGGGAAGGATAATAAGCTGACATCGCATGAGATTGATGATGCTCATTGAAATGAATCGATGCATTGGGGAAAAGATTACGGATTTCATTTCTAACATCACCTTTTCCGCCAACCCACTTAGAGATCGCATTGGAAAAAGCATCAAAACCCAAAGGAACATAGTGTTCAAATGTTTTTGTCAATCGATCCAATTTAAGTTTAGGGATTTCATAATATCCGACTAAATTGATATCTGAAAAAGTGATTCCCGCTTCTTGGCAGCAATATCTAATAGCCTCAAGAGGAAAACCTGCGTCGTGTTTAATTCTGGTAAATCTTTCCTCTTGTGCAGCTGCAACAATTTCTGAATTTTTCAATATACAAGCTGCACTATCATGATAGTATGCAGATAATCCTAAAGTATATGTCATGTATTAGATCTAGATACCTTTATAAGGCGAGTAATAATATGTAAAATTTCTTCTTTAAATAAAAATAAAAAGTAAATAAGTACATAAAAAAATAAAAAAACAAAGGAGTTATAGTAAGTGAAATAATTCATATAAAGAAAAATACCTGCAAAAAGTAAAGTAATTAGCTTTACATATCCAAAGTCAAAAATATGAAAGCTGAAATGTTTAGAAGAAAAATAATAGATTGTAATAGAAATAATAAATTTGAACAAAATAAAGGTAATGACTATCCCGTAAATTCCATATTTGATGATAGCATAATAAGATATCAAGAAATTTGCACAGCCAACAACCGAGTAAATGAAAGCGAAAATTATTGGCTTTCTGGCGAATGTAATACCAGCAGAATAAATGTTTTGCAAACTACCCAATGCAAGTGCCATCATCAATAAGGGAACATAATTTAATGAGTCATAGAATTTTGAGTGAAATCCCAAAAGCGTAAGAATAGGTTCAAGAATAACATAGGTTGCAAAAATAAAAATTAAACTAAACGCGAAATAAAGATATGCTACTCGGCTAAAAATGTACTTGGCATTGCTATGTGCTCGAATTTTCATCATTAATGGATTCCAAACTAGAGCAAATGGCATAGCTACAATTACATTGTAAATCATCGCAATTCTAAATCCCATAGAAAAAATTCCGAGTTCATCCTTATGAAGAAATTCATTTATTAATAACTTATCACCCCACTCCCCAATCATAATAGCACTGCCTGCTAAAATTGAAGGCAAACCAAAATGCAGTAAGGTTTTAATTTCCGACTTATTTATATTAAATAAGTTTATGTCTTTAATATGTATTAATATCAGCAAAAGTAGTGTTAAAAATTGGCTGAATAAAGCAGAATATATTGGCGAATTAATACTCTTACTAAAATATTCGAAAAGATATAAGGTTAAGGTAATATTTATAACTAATGAAAAAGAACTCACAAGTGTATATTTTAGCGCTTTCTCCTTAACTCTTAAGTAATTCAAAAGACCCGTATTAACAAAGCCAACACCAGATGTTATTACAGAAATAGTTAAAATCTTGACATAACTTTCATCCTTCAAGATCGATACTGAAAGAATATTTTTAGCAAGAAAACATGTAAGTATTTGTAGGAAAAGTCCAATTAACAAAATAAACAAGGAAGTGTTGAACACTTTGACACGGTCTTCTTCCAAATCATAATCATAATAAGAGCGAATAAACGCAGAATTTATACCTAAATGAAATACTGTGCTAAATATAGTAGAAATAAGTAAAATAAGGGTATAAATTCCAAACTCAGATTTTTCGAAATAATCAGAATAAAGAGGTAAAAGTATAAACCCTCCAAGAGGTTGAAGTGCGGTTGAGGTTCCGTAAATCAAACTGTTCTTACCAATTGATTTTAGTATTTTATTTATTTTTAATTCGGACTTCAAAACTTTTTCAATACGGTTTACCCATTATGAAATCGCATCAATCACCTGACTTTGCTCCTGAGAAGTCAAATAAGGACTTATCGGCAAGTTTAGACATTTATTTGCAACTTTTTCTGCAACTGGGAAATCCCCTTCATTATGTCCAAGATTTTCAAAGACAGGCTGTAGGTGATGAGGGACTGAATAATAGGAAACGGATGGAATATTTTTTTCTTTGAAGGATTTAATCATCAAAATCTACAACTAAATCAATATCACTTTTATCCGAAAATTTATCGGTTAATACAGATACAAATACATATGCTGCATTAATTCGGTAATTCTTACAGATTTCCTTAATTTCATCTAATTTGTAATTTATAAAATCTGGAATCATAAATTAATCTAACAAGGACTCAATTAGGCATACCATCTTCACCATAAAGAAAATCTTGGCTATGTGCCGCATCGGTATCTCGATAGAACTTACCTGCAGATTCATTTAATAATCTGGAAAGAATTTTTTCTTTCGTTTTTCTGTCTAAAGAATGATGTTTAATGCTTGAATCGAATTCCTCATCTTTGTAAGTGGAATCTTCCCAACTCATAAATAAGTCTTCCAAATTATCAAAGCTTTCCAACTCATGTCCATGATCCGCCAATGCTATTGCTTCAATGGTTTTTTTGTCAGGAATATGCGAGCGATTGCAATGTTCCTGAGATGAATATCTTTTTTTCACGAAATCTTAGTATGCGGAAGAACGCAGGTTAGTTGGTGCGATCGAATAAAGAGTCTCGAGTGGGAAGTCGTTCACCATATGCCAGTAATCTCCGGGGTCGCTTGGACAGATAAATTTTCTTTGATCTATTGTAATTGTAGTCTTAGAAAAACTAATAGGTCGACTTAAATAAGGTTTTAAGGGGATTAATTAAGTTTAGCATTTTCTAAATTACCTGCTCTTTCTTGAGTAATCCAAGAAAATTTTTGTAACTGTAAGCATCTTCACCTTTACGCTCTTCCCAAGATTTTAAGTCTTCTAGGTCTTCCTGCAGGCTAGCCTTGAGAGCATCATTTACAAGTTCTGAAATGGACTGCTTCGTTCCTGTCGCTTTGAGCTTCAATGACTCAAGAATGCGGTCTTCAAGATTGAGGGTTATTTTAGACATGAAAGAATTAGAAGATATATCGTGAGATTAGGATTTTTCTATTTTGGAGATCGCATCAATCACCTTTGACTGATCTTTCTGAGTGAGGTAAGGACTCATGGGTAAGCTGAGACATTGATTTGCCACTTGTTCGGCTACAGGAAAATTCCCTGGTTGATGACCAAGATGATTGAAAACGGGCTGTAGGTGAAGAGGAACAGCGTAATAGGCAACCGAAGGAATATCTTTTTCTTTCAGGGATTGTTGAATCTCCTCTCTTTGCTCAGCTAGAATCGTATACTGAGCATAGACCGAGGTGTTATGCTCTCCAATTCTCGGGGTTTCCAGACCATCGAGATGGGCTAAGCCTTCTGAGTAAGTTTGGCCAAGTTGCCCCCGCTTTTGGACTTCATCGGGAAAAACTTCCAAAATTTCCAATAAGATTGCTGCCTGAAGGGTGTCCATACGTCCATTAATGCCTAAAATGGGATGGTGGTGCTTGCGTTCCTGTCCGTGTACACGAATCCAACGGAACTTTTCGGCCAGTTCATCATCGTTGGTGAATAAGGCACCCCCGTCACCATAGCAACCGAGTGGTTTGGATGGGAAAAAGGATGCGCTGCCGATGGTTGATAGATTACAGGATTTTTTTCCTTTGTAAGTAGCACCAAAGCTTTGTGCAGCATCTTCGATTACAGGTAAGTGGTATTTCTTTGCGACCTCGTTGATGGCATCCATATCCGGGCATTGGCCATAAATGGAAACTGGCATAATTGCTTTGGTCTTATCTGCAATAGCGGCCTCCAATAGAGTCTCATCTATATTCCAGGTATCTGGACGAATATCTACAAATACGGGTTTTGCCCCCAAAAGTGAAATGACCTCTGCGGTGGAGATCCAAGTGTAGGGAACAGTGATTACCTCGTCCCCTGCCCCAACGCCCAATGCCATGAGTGCGATAAGCAACGAATCGGTACCGCTGGATACAGTTACGCAATGTTTGGAACCTGTGTATTGAGCAAGTTTTTGCTCCACCTCCCGAACTTCTGGACCTAATATAAACTGGCCATGTGCCATCACCTTTTGAATACGGGCATTAATCTTATCACCTATGAGTTGGTGACGTGATTTTAGATCAATGAATTGCATAACTTATATTTAAGATTTCCAGGATTAATTGCTTTTTTCGGCAGCTTCGCACATACTCTTTACCATTTGTTCAAATGTAATAGATGGTTTCCATCCTAGTACATTTTGAGCCTTGGATGAATCTCCACATAGTTGAGTGGGTTCAATTGGGCGAACAAACTTCGGATTAATCCGGATATGTTTCTGGTGATCGAGCCCAAAATATTCGAAAGCCATTTGGAGGAAATCGGAAAGCTTATGAGTTTTTCCAGTCGCTAAAATATAATCAGCCCCTTGTTCCTGCTGAAGCATCATCCACATCCCCAAAACATAATCCGGTGCATATCCCCAGTCCCGTTTAATGTCCAGGTTACCAAGTTCTAGAAATTCAGTCTTTCCTTGAGCGATCGATGCCGCACCCCGAACAATTTTTTGGGTAACAAAGTTTTCTCCACGACGGGGAGATTCGTGATTATAGAGAATGCCATTGGATACATGCATACCATATCCAGTTCGGTAGACCTTTCCCATTTGCACACAGAATGCTTTGCTGACCCCGTAGGGAGAGGTTGGGTTAAACGGTGTCTCTTCTGTCTGCATCGATTCTTGTGCATGACCAAAGATTTCTGAGGAGCCCGCGAGGTAGATTTTGGGCGATTTTGTCTGATCCCGGCAAATCTCCAAAAGTTTGAGGGTAGCATTGGAGATTTCATGCATAGTAAGCTCAGGTATCTCAAAGCTCAAAGCCACATGGCTTTGGCCTGCCAAGTGATAGACCTCATCGGGATGTAATTTGGAGAAAATTCGGCGGAGGGATGCATCATCGGACAAATCGGCATAATGTAAAAACAGTGACTTCCCATAAATACTTTCATCTTGGACTAGGTGGTCGATCCGCCAACGGTTCATCGAACTAGACCTACGAACAATACCATGAACTGAGTAACCTTTCTCCAAGAGTAATTCCGTAAGATAAGAACCGTCTTGTCCGGTAATTCCGGTGATGATGGCTACGGGCATGTTAAGTCGAAGAAACTCAAAATCTATTTCTTAAAAGAATCATAATTCTTTGATACAAAAGCAAGCTCGGATGGCAACGGATCATCTTCACCCAAATCCAGGCAGCGTACCTGATTCTCTATTTTTTCGTATACGAACTTTGATTCAGGGCAGGTTGCCCTAACCGACTTGTTAAAAGTAAGCTTGTGCCCGTGACGGCTCATGTAGCCAGACAATTTACCGGGGTTGCCCAATACCAACCCGTAATCTGGAATATCTTTTGTAACTACGGCACCAGCACCGACAAAACAGTAGCGACCGAGAGTAATTCCACAGACTACCGTGGCATTGGCTCCAATCGTTGCCCCTCTCTTGATCAGGGTTTTTTCGTAAAGTGATTTTCGACTCACCTGCGAACGGGGATTAGTCACATTGGTGAGCACACAGGAAGGTCCGAGGAAGACATCGTCGTCTACGGTTATACCTCCGTAAATCGCCACATTATTTTGTACCTTCACATTGTTTCCGAGGGAGGCATTGTCCGCTACCAAAACATTTTGACCGAGCGAACAACTATTTCCAATAACTACACCTGAACAAATATGAGAAAAATGCCAGATGGCCGTGCCGTCACCAATGACTGCACCCTCATCCACAACAGCAGATGGATGAATTTTTATTGGACTGGAGTCACTCATAGTGAAACTGGTGCTCCATTTTGCTCAATGCTCTGCTGGCAGGCATGCAGAACTTGTAATACATCAATACCGGATTGGGCATTGGTTAAAGGTTGGTTTCTGGATTGGATGCAATCCAGGAAATGGTTGCATTCCTCACGCAACGGCTCGGTGTTTGCATGATCTACAAATTCTGCATCTTCTTTTTTGAGAATGGGCATTAACCCATCGAACTCGACATTTTGTGGGTATAGTTGAAGTTTTTCACCAAAGGGAGCAACATCATTGAAGATCGCCATCTTTTTATCTCCCACAACTACGAGTCGCTGCTCTTTGAATGGATGCAACCAACTGACAAAAACATGAGCCCGGGATTCGTTTACGAACCTCATATTGGACATGGTGGTATCTGCAATTCCATTGGTCAGGTAAGATCCTCCGCAGGTGGAAACGTCTACCGGTGCCTGTCCCATCAAACGAAGAATGACCGCCACATCATGGGGAGCGAAACTCCAGAGGGCATTTTCCTCGGTCCGCACCTTCCCAAAGTTCAGACGATTCGAATAAATGTAGTTGATTTTGCCCAACTCTCCAAAATCAATCATTTCTCGAAGTTTGAGAACCGCAGGGTGGTATTCAAGGAGATGCCCTACCATTAAAATACATTTGGTTTCTTCTGCCACCTTTTTCATCTTTTCGGCATCCTCGAAGGTCATGGCCATGGGTTTTTCGACAAAGACATCTTTGCCTGCCTGCATCGCTTGGATCGCTAACTCAGGATGGGTCTCTGCAGGTGTAGCAAGAGCAACGCCCTGAATTTGATCATTCCGAAGCACATCATCCAAGCTATCAGTTATTTGGGCATCTGGAGCAAGGGTTCGGGCAGTGGCTTGTCCACTCTCCGTAGTATCGACAACGGATTTAAGGGAATCTAAGGCGAAAAAGTTGCGACAAAGGTTTTTGCCCCAGTACCCGCAGCCAATCAGGGCAATCTGTGGTGTGGCACTCAGACCTGTGCCTCCTTGAGCCAATGACGGTTGACCATGTACCACTGAACTGATTTTTCGAGGCCTTCATCAAGAGAAACCTGCGGTTTCCAATCAAGTAATCTTTTTGTCTTAGAAATATCTGCCCAAGTTTCCATGAGGTCTGCCACATGAAATGGTTTGTAATTAATCTTCGCTTTTTTGCCTATTAACTCTTCTAACTTGGAAATAATGGTATTTAAGGAAACTGGGTTTCGCCCACCGCCAAGATTAAAAATCTCATACCCAACATCTTGGATAGCTGCAACGGTTCCCCTTGCGATATCGTCGACATATGTGAAATCACGGGATTGAGAACCATCCCCAAAAATTTCTATGGTTTCATCCTCGGCGATCCATTTAATGAATCGGTAGGGAGACATGTCAGGACGACCCGCGGGTCCAAAAACCGTAAAATACCTCACCACGGATACATCCATTTGATAAAGTTTGTGATAACTGTAAGCCATGAGTTCACCCGCTTTCTTGGAGGCGGCATAGGGGGAGAGGGGCTCATTTACCGCAAGGTCTTCAGTAAAGGGCATCTTTTGTCCCGCATAGAGGGAGGATGTGGAAGCGAAGACGAGTTTTTTGCATCCTTGTGCCCGCATGCACTCGAGTAAGTTAAGCGTACCTTCGGCATTGGTGGAAAGATAAATATGGGGATTCTCCATGCTGTAGCGAACCCCTGCACGGGCAGCCAAGTTGAGCACGGCATCAAATATGCCCTCTGCCTGAAAAAGATTGGCTAACTTGGCTTGATCTTCGATATCTAGATCAGAAAAGGAAAAATTCTCTGCATTGGGGTGAGCTTTGAGTTGTTCGAGACGCCAGTTCTTGATTTTAACATTGTAGTAATCGTTGAGGTTATCGACGCCCACAACATGGTCACCCTTATCCAGTAATTGTTTACTGACTTGGGAGGCAATAAAACCTGCGACACCAGTGAGTAAGTATTTTTTACTCAAGCGTGATAATATTTTTGCGGCTTTTTACTGATACAGTTTCGGGAATCCACAAGTGGGCAGGCATAACTAATGAAATTAAAAGTTTTATATTCGGAATGATCGGTGGACACCAAAATGAGATCATACCTATCTTCAATTTCCACGGATTGTTTACCTGTAAAATGAGCATGTTCTCTGGTGGGCGGGACAACCGGAACAAATGAATCATTGTATTCTACCATTGCTCCCTTGGCTTCCAATTTCTCCATCAATACAAAACTGGGGGATTCCCGGCAGTCATCGACATTTGCCTTGTAAGCCAGACCAAGAATTAAAATATTGGACCCTTTGATTGCTTTACCCTCCTCGTTCAGAGCATCCGCAACCTTGGATATTACATAATCAGGCATGGCGGTATTGATTTCGCCTGCGAGTTCAATAAAGCGGGTATGCTTGTCAAACTCTCTTGCCTTCCAGGTTAAGTAAAAAGGGTCAATCGGGATGCAGTGCCCACCCAAACCCGGTCCGGGACGGAATGCCATAAAACCAAAGGGCTTGGTTGCGGCGGCTTCGATTACCTCATGCACATCGATGCCCATGGCTTCGTAAACAACCTTGAGCTCATTGACCAAGGCAATGTTTACACTGCGAAAAATATTTTCCAAAAGTTTCGTAGCCTCCGCTGCCCGGCAGGAAGATACCCGATGGATTTTGTCCAAAGCCTGTCCATATAAAGCTTCAGCCAGTTCAGCACAATTTTTAGTGTATCCACCGACCACCTTGGGTATGGTTTTGACTGATGCATCATCCCGGCCTGGGTCTTCCCGTTCAGGGGAATAAGCCAAATGGAAGTCTGTGCCTGCCTTCATTCCTGACCCTTCTTCCAGAACGATACGAAGTTCGTCCTCTGTGGTACCGGGATAGGTCGTAGATTCTAAGGTAACCAGCACTCCTTTTGCGAAGTGTGGAGCTATCGTTTTTGCGGTATCCAAAACAAAAGAAAGATCGGGCTCGCGATGATCATCCAGGGGAGTGGGCACACAAATAAGAATGGCTTCGACTTCAGACAGTCGGGAGGGATTTGTAGTAGCTTCCAGACGATTTTCATCCACCTGTTCGGCAATGGTTTCCGACCGAAAATGCTTGAGATAAGTTTGTCCGGCATTGATCGAATTGACTTTTTGTTTATCGAGATCAAACCCAAGGACGGAAACCCCAGATCGGGCAAATTGCAAAGACAGAGGAAGACCGACATAACCAAGTCCAATGACCGATATTTTGGAAAACTTTTTACTCAAGAATTAATTGTAGGTTCAGAATTGGTGGCTTTTAATTTTTTTAGGAACTGAGCAAAGAAGACGGCAAAGATTCCAAGAAATCCTCCACCTACCCCACCAAGGGCGACAATGAGTTTACGTTTTGGCTTTTCGCAGGTTTCCGGGGCAACGGCAGGATCGATAACTTCCAAAGCAAAGTCCTCGTTTACATTGGCCAGCATTGCTTTTTGCTTCTCGGATTCGAGCAGGTTGTAGAGAACGGCACGCATGTCCTGCAAAGTGGTCTTGGCCAATTCCTGCTCAAGGTACCCTACCCGTTTTTTAGAATCGGCAATTGCCTGCTCGCGGAGTTGCTCATTCAACTGCTTGACCAAATCATTTGCCCATTGGGCAGCCACTTCCGGATCTTTCCAGGAAATCGCAAGATTGATCAGACCTGATTTTTCTTGATTCACATCAATGGCTCCTCGGAGTGGAATAATTCCATCTTCCGTGATAAAAGCCTGTTGATCTGCCGGTGATTTCCATGAGCTAGAAGTTGCATCCCAAAAATCCTCAAAAATAACAGGAAGGAGTTTTTTTTCCTCAATAAATTTTTTAAGAAAAACTCTAGTCTTAAGCGTAGCCAATACTCTCTCAATATTTGAATCAGCGGGAATAGTGACACCCGCCATGGCAGCGAGTCCACCAAATTGACTTAGGGCAGAGGATGTTCCGGATTTCTCTTCCTGAGCTGGAGCCAATAAAGTTTCAGCCTTAAAGACCTCGGGGGCATACAGGGCATAGGCAAACGCAAAGCCAAGGCAAAGGATGGTAACGCCCACAACGCTTTTCCATGCCTGTAGGAGGGTGCGGATTAGTTCGAGAAGATCGATCTCGTCCTCATCGGATGAGGGACCGGATTCGACCATGACATATTTGGTTGATGATTTGGGGTCTTCGCTCATATAATTTATTTTTACACGCTACCGCTGTTGGCCGTTTGCGACAAGCAAAGCCAATCGGTGGAAACCATTACTTTTTGTTTAATAAGAACTTTTTTTGGGTAAACGATCGCTCTTTCCCACGATCATTTTTACCCAGGGAAGCAGCCGGCTCATTTGTCGGTGCCAACCCGATAAAATTTCATGCTTTCGGATTCCTCTTTTCAAGGAGTCTGTGTTATCCAAATTTCCTAAAAGGGCTTCAATTTGTTTGAGACGACCCACACCTTTATCCAAATGTGGATCTGCCTGTTCTCGCAAAAAGCCACCGACTAACTTTCGAAGACGAATTTCAGCAACAAATCTCTCTTTTCGATCCCCCGGTTCAAAAACAGATGAAACCGCACCTAATTGCCGTAATGCTCGCAAGCCCTGACTGGCTGATCCCTTGCTAATTTGAAGGAGTTTCATTACTTCATTCATGGGGAGGGATTGATCCCTGCAAAAAAGAAGTCCATAAATCTGGCCATAAGATTTAGGTAAACCAAAAGAACTTGCGGCGTTCAGGAAAAGATCGATGACCGCAATTTCCCATTCATCAAGAATGTCTTTCTGATCGGGCGTTGAAACATCTGCTACTGAAAAAGCGGTCATGCAGTTTCTTTTTGGCATTAAAAATTCGTTTGTTCAAGTTTTTTTGAACAAAGTGACTTAGGTTTTTAAAAAAATCCATTACAAGAAGCATCGGATACCTGACTATTCTGTTTGATCAGGTGCCTTCGTGGATCAAATAACCAAATATTTCCAATCGCTCTCCTTTTTTACAATATAAGAATTCAATTCTCATATTGTAAAAATTTGACGTTGGTATCTAAAACGAATTAACAGCAGCAGCGGCAACTGCCAATTGGTATATAATTTGGGTGCTGTAAGTCAGGTTTTCAAGAAAACGGGTTTGTTGAACATCAATCGGAACCACGATGACATCCCCCGGAGAAATGTTGTTTCCACCGGAACCTTTGCCAAACCAACCGTTTCCCCCTTTACTCGTAACAGCACCATTTGCTTTGACCACAAAGGTACGATCTTTATCGGCATTTTGAGTGTAACCACCACTCCGGTTGAGATAGTCATCTAAGTCCAGCTTTTCATCATGTAAATGAGATGTAGGGAACTGAACCTCGCCAGATACACTGACTGCGTAAGGAGCTGAAGGTATTAGAAGATTATCCTGATCCTTAACTAATAAATCTGAACGCTCTGCATCCTTTAAGATTTTATTTAAATCAATGACTAATCTTCCCTGAGATTCAGTATTTTGAAGCCTAGACAACATAGCCCGAGCCGCTGACTGAGCTTTTGCTGCTTCCTCTGAATCAGTTGCGGAGAGAGTTGCCGTGGCAAGATCAGATTCCAGTTGTTTGATCAACCTTTCTCTTTGTTCATCCTCCTTAACTCGAAGATTTTCACGGGAAAAAATCGTCCCATCTGGAAAAGCTCGATCCGTCAATCCTCCAGCTCGCTGAATCACATCGAAGAGAGTTTCCCCCAGCTTGATGGAGTAAGTGCCAGGGAAATTAACTTCACCGCTAATTTCAATACTTTCCCCTTCTCGCCATAAAGGTATCGGCTTAATAGAGAGTGAGTCATATGGCTTAAGAAGATAGTCTTGTGATCGGTTACTATCTATCAGCACACTCTGGTCTATTTTCAGGTGCTCAACAAAGGCTTTTTGTTCCTCATCTATGCCTAGACGGGTAATCTCTGCATCCATCAAATACGCAGAATCTTTGGTGCCTCCCGCGGCACGGATTAAATCAGCAAGCATCATAGAATCAGTAAACGGATATTCACCCGGAAAATGAACTGCCCCAGAAACTTTAATCAATCTTGAATTTTCTCCAGCACTGCTTTGCTTGCGAATGTCGGATAACAAGTTCTTTAACGCGTCACCACGTGGTTCTCTCTTAAAAAAGTAAACAATATCTTGCTCTTTCAACGGTATCTGTATTTTAGAATCAAACAGACAACTCGGCCGAAAAGACAGGCAATGAAAGGTACCGTCGATCTTTTTTCTTTGTATTAAACCATAATCCAGATCAATTTCCGGAAGTAGACTATCCGAACTAACAACTAAATCAGATAATAAGAGTTCCTCTCTCCACTCATATTCTCCATTATTTTCTACAGGTCCGACGATGGTAACAACATTTCTAATGTTGACACTTGCAACACCGACTGAAATACGATCGCCTGACAGGATTTTTGCTTCTTTGTTTTCTTGATAGTTAAAGTTTCTAACTTCAGGTTGAAAATTGTTATTTAGTCGTTCGACTCGTATTCTGCTTAACATAGAACGATCTGTTGTGCCACCAGCAAGATCGACTACATTCTGCAAGGTTTCTTCCTCTAAAGTCTCATATTTAGCAGGACGTCGAACAGCTCCGCTGACTGCTATCTGGTTTTTAATGACTGGAACAAAAATAACATCACCTGGTTGCAGCACCAAATCCCCACTTGTATCGCCTCGAAGTAAGAGATCATAGAGATCCAGAGTAGCAACGGTTTCCCCAGAGCGTTTTAATTGAACATTGCGTAAACTTCCCGTTTCTTTGATTCCACCACAGCTTAGGAGAGCGTTAATCAAAGATGTGTAAGCACTCACATTCACAGCCCCCTGCTTCTCGACCTCTCCGAAAAGAAAAATTCGGATGCTTCGAAAAGCCCCCAATGTAATCGAGCTTTGTACTCCTTCTCCAAGATTTTCGCGAATCTTTTCCTTCAATAGATTTTTGAGATCGATGAATGAAGTCCCTCTTTCAAAGGCATTGATTGGGCCAATATCAGGAAATCGCATAATTCCTTCCCTTGAGATTTCCAAACTGTAGGATTGGTTCTTTTGTCCAAATAGTTGAATCTCAATTAAGTCTCCAGGTCCAACGCGATAATCAGATGGGATGGGGGCTCCATAATTATCAGTATCAGTTGCAAGTGAGGAAAAAATATCATAACCAAACGGAAATAAGTTGGATGAAGAAGAAACCGATTCCAATTCTTTGGTGTATTTTTGAATTTCCAATCGCTGCAGTTCTTTTATTTTCGCCAGAAGCACTTTGCTTTTTCTCAGCACATCCTGAGTTGCACTTTTCTCATTTTCAGAAATTTCATTAGCAATGGAAACTTCCAATCTTACAATATCCTCGGAGATCTGCTGCTCCATTTCTCTCAGATTTTCAGAAGGATTGTTTAGATTGTCTTGATCGTTTGATGATTTTACTGCTTCATCGTCTTCAATTATGTCTTCCTTCTGATTCGACTTTTGCAAAAAATTGATCGGTTGAACATTCCCACTCCCATATTTTTTGATCAGTCTTTCCCTTTCTTCTCGGGGTAATTTAGAAAGAGATGACATAACCGAAGGATCAAACTGAGCGTACAAAAAGTTTAGGGAGAAAATTCCAATCAGGATAGGTAGAAACTTGGATAGTGAATTCATATGAAAGTGAGAAAATTTAAAACATTCTTGTTAAAGTCAAATATCCCGCCAATCCATCTTCGGTGCCTCTGCCCATCGGTTCTATGCTCTCCCATCCTATTGAGGTACTAACTGATAAATTGTAGTTTGGATATTCTCGTGAGTTCAAAATATCGAAGGAGAAATATTCAGAGGTGGTACCATTAGCGACAGTGCTTTCTCCGATACCGTCTTCATTTAAATCTCCAATACGCCCAATTGCCGCCCACCCGATCCCGTCAACTTGATGAAGAAGAACCCCAATGCTTAGAATTTGGGAATCTTGGTCGGCCCAGTGTCCAACAGGTCGACCCCGATAGCGATAGCCGTCGTTATAAATGTGATGGCCATAGGTGATGTTCCGTGTTCGGGAATCATCGGTCCACCAGTAAGAGGTAAGGTCTACAAATTCCGCAAATACTCTCAGAGTGGAATCTTCTAGATTTGTCCATGCTTCAATTCCGTACTGGAACATCAGACAATTCGGAAGGAACTTGTCTTCGTCTTCCCCGACTACTTGTCCGTAAAGAGCAAATGTAGAATCGAATGGTTGCCACCTGAGATCAATGCCTGCTAATTGATTGCCTGGTTCCTTTGATCGGTCATTGTTTCCTGTGTTTGCACCATAGTTGTCCTGACTTAAAAAAGCATCGACCCATGTGTTAAATCCTTCCGGGCGACCATCTCCGCCTAATTGCATCATCCGAAAGAAGCCAATCTCAAGACCACCCAAGATAGTTGGCTTAACTTCCCCCCGCATTCCCCAAAGGTAGGGTTTCGGTACCGTCCTCTCTTCCTCCATCCTACCAATAAAGGAGTGAAAGCTCCAGGGGCCAATCCAAGACAACCATTTGGTCTCAAAAGGCTCAGCGATACGGCGATCGATGGAAATGGCGGGAATAGGGCGGGCATTGGTGGAAAGAATCAAACTACCATCCCAACCCGGCCCCCACCAGCGTTCCTGCTGACCAAAACTCGCCGACCAATTTCCCAATCTGGCGGCAATGTAGGATCCATCTAGAGCAAAACCTTCATCCGCCCTTCCCTTCCAGTCACTTTCCATGCCATAGAATGCGTTGAGGGATAACTTCGCTGCAAAACGATCATTCATCCACGAGACTGATGCATTGGTGGCAAAACTGGATCTTGGTTTCGAGCTAAACCCGCGTGCAATAACTCGATCATCAGCCAAGCCAATTGTTGTAAATATGGAAGACCATCCGGAATTCGACTCATCCGAAAGAAGATTGTCGAGAAGTTCGCTGTTGTATTCAGATTCCTGTAAGCCCAGATTAATTCTACCCAAATCCAAAGGCCAGCTATTTTGCAAACCATTGAAGCCCCCTTCATCACTCAGCAATCGAATCTCGTGACGAATAAATGGATCATTGGGGGTCAAAAACGGTTCACCAAAAGTAAAAAGTGTCAACTTCAAGAAAAACAGAAAGTGTAAGTTCTTCCTAAGACCAGATGGGAATAGATACATTAGTCTGTTTGCTATTTTAAATTCATTAAGGAGGCAATTCCAATCCACAATGGTTTAATCTCGCTCATTTGAATGATTAAACTTATCTGTTGCAAATCCGTTACCATGGAAGACGATCCATTATTTAGAAGAACCAGACAACACGCCGAAAAAAGGCTGGTCTTTAATGGTGCAAAATCGGATAAACAAAGGCTTAAAGATATAAAAGAATTCCTGCGGCTGGAAAAAGAAATGCTCCTGCGCTATCATCGTAAGGGTGACTCAGGTTTACGGCTCACTAGAGCCCGGGCAGTCATTGTGGATGTGCTGATACAATGTCTTTTTAAATACGCACATGAGATTGCCGTTGCAGTTGTGGGCAAGCTCCGTCCCCTTTGCATTTTGGCCACAGGAGGTTATGGTCGCGGTGAATTATGCCCCCAAAGTGATATCGATTTAATGTTCTTATATTCAAAATCACTGGGAGGAAAAAAGCAGGAGGCTCTCAAGGAGACCATGACCCGGGAAATCCTCTACCCCTTGTGGGACTCAGCTTTGAAGGTTGGCCATGCATCCCGCGACATGAAGGAGGCAATCATTGAATCTCAGAGTGATATTCGTAACAAAAACTCCATGTTGGAAGCCAGGTTCATATGCGGTGACCGTAAGATGAGCGAACGGTTCATGCAAAAGTTTCTCAAACACTGCCGCAGTCATGAGCCGGAAAAATACTTCCAAGAACTTCAGGCTCATCAAAAAGAAAGAAGACTGGAAAAACAAAGCACCGTTTACCTACAAGCCCCCGATGTAAAAAGCGGTGCTGGCGGGTTGCGGGATTATCAGGGTATTCTCTGGATGATAAAGGTAAAATTCGGAAACCACGGGTTGGATGAACTCATCCGAAGAAAATATCTCTCTGAACAGGAAGCCAAATCCTATTCCGATGCATATTCATTTCTTCTCCGGGTGCGCAACGAGTTACATTTTCTAAGCAAGCGACCCGTAAATATTCTTCATCTAGAAAAACAACCCGAAGTGGCACTGGGACTCGGATATGGGGAGAAGGATATATTTCGGAGAGTCGAAATGTTCATGGGGGATTATTATTCGCATGCAAGAACGATCAGCCAAATTACCGGGGTCCTCGAACAAAGATTGGTGTATGCCAACTCAGGTTCCACTGCAAAGCTCAGCTTTCGTAAAGTTCTCTCTGCCTATCGTGCAGAACCGAGAAAATCTGTTGATGGTTTCGAGCTTCTCAACAACCAATTAAGTTCATCCAACCCCCAAATTTTCGATGAAGACCCAGAGAGGATTCTACGACTTTTTCGTCATTCCCAACGATTATCTGCAACCTTATCTCCCGATTTACGTTCATTGGTCCGTAACCGTCTCTCTTTGATTGATTCCTTCCTGATTAATTCTGTCTCCGCCAATGTTAGCTTTCGTTCTATTTTGCAAGAAATTGGAAATGTCAGCCCGACCCTATGTGAAATGCATGAACTTGGGGTGTTGGGGCGCTTTATCCCAGAGTTTGGAAAATTAAACTGCAAAGTTCAGCATGATCTCTATCACCGATTTACTGCGGATGTTCATATCCTGCATTGCATAACAGTTTTGGACGAAGTTTTTCAGGGGAAAAGATCAGATTCTCAACAATACCTGGATGCAATTCGAAAAAATGAAGTTCCCGGCTTACTTTACCTGATTTTATTCCTGCACGATCTGGGAAAAGACGAGGGACCGAAAGGCCATTGCGAGCGTGGGGTGGACATTGCCATTCCTCTGCTCAAAAGACTTGGAATCTCAGAAGAGATGCACGATCGAATCTTATTTGTCATCCGGAATCATTTAGAAATGGTCCGTTTTGCAAACAAATTTGACTTGGAAGATCCCAAATCCATCGATGTCTTTGCCAAGTTTGTGGAAGGTGAGCAGAGACTTCGCTTCCTGTATGCTCACACTTATTGCGATGCGAATGCCACCGCACCCGATTTATGGAGTGCTCATAAAGAAGAACTGCATACCCAACTTTATACCAATACAATTGCCGTGCTCGAAGGTAAACGGGCACCAACCAATCCTGAGACCATAAAAGAATCTTACATGGATTTAGTTGTTAAAGGTGTAAACAAATCTGAACTCAGGGAACATTTGGATCAGGTACCCATGAGATATTTCTCTCATTCAGGCAGGGAAGAAGTGGCCTTGCATGTTTCAATGCTCAGTGAATTCCTTGCCAAGAATTCATTAGAGGAATCCGCTGTCATCCATTGGCGAAATGACCTAAGACGAACGCTCACCGTAATCGACATCATCACAAAGGATCAGGTCGGCTTATTTGAAAAAGTAACAGGGGCTATTTCTGTTTCAGGCTTAAACATATTGGGAGCAAGGGCGGTCACCCGGGAGGATGGGATTGCCATTGATGCCTTCTATGTGGAAATGGAGAAAAGTGGATTTGTGGAGGACGAAGAAACTAAAGATTCCTGCGAGAATTCAATCCGCACTTTTCTTCGCAATCAAATCTCGCCCGAAAGGAAAATTTCTGAATTTCGAAAGAAGATTGATGGAAGTCGATTATTTTCGAATCGAGAAAAACTGGGCGAAAGAATTCCTTCCCAAGTGGATGTTTATCGAGACATGAACCTAGGAAGAACGATCGTGGAAGTTAAAGCACCGGATCGGGTGGGTTTACTCCACCTTCTTGCGAAAACAATTTCAGAATGCGGATTTGGCATTGAATTTGCCCGAATTTCCACGGAGCAAAGGATTGCCACCGATATTTTTCACATTGTATCAAAAGGTGGGGGCGAAGGAAAAACTAAACCTATCCAGTTTCTTGAACTTAGGGAAAAACTTTCGCAGGCCTTGAACAGAGAAAAGTTTTTTCACGAAGTTTAGAACTTATTCCACGATTGGCAGACTGAGGCGGAAGACGGTTCCCTGTGCTGTGGACTCCATCAATTCCAAATCCCCGTCATGTGCCCGCATAATGCGCTTGGAAATAGCCAGGCCGAGTCCGGTGCCTCCAACCCTGGCAGTAAGAAAAGAATCAAAAATTCGATTTTTAAATTCTTCGGGTATTCCCCTACCCGTATCTTTAACCAATACCCGGACCCACCTATTTTCTTCAACCGCCGTTTCCAAAGTTAGATGTCCCCCATTGGGCATCGCTCCCAGTGCATTGAGGATCAGATTGAGCAGAGCTTGCTGAATTTGTCCCTTATCCACAAAAACCAAATAATCGGCCCCCGGCTCATTCATGGTAAGGGTAACTTTTGACTGTTCCAATTTCAACCGTACCAAAAGGGCAGCCTCGGTCATGATCTCTCGCATCGGACATTTCACCCGGAAGGCCTCTCGGCTCTTTCCAAAATCCAAAATTCGTCCAGCGATTTGATCAAGGTCATTTAGTTTTTCACGGATAATGAGAAGATCTTTCTCCTGATGGGAATCCGCCTGCTCACTCAATTCCAAAGAATCAAACAAAAGCCGGACAACCATCAGAGGATTCCGAATCTCATGGGCAATCTCGGCAGCCAAGGTACCCAGAGTGGTAAGCCGTTCACTTTTTCTTAGAATTTCCTCCGAAGAGAACACACGGTCATAGAGAAAAGCATTTTGGATCGCAATAGCACCGAGGTCTGCCAAAGCACGAGCGATCAAGCGCTCATCGTCATTGTAACGATGTGAACGATCCACATATAAAGTTAAAAGACCGATGGGTTCCTCTTCATATACCACCGGTGTCACAAGCATGGAGTGGAGGTTCTTCTCTCTAATTAAATCAGTAAAATGGTGCTCTTCAGTCCGGAAAAGATCACGGGTTTGAACCTGCCGGTGTCCTCTTAGAGAAGTACCCAAAAGACTGTCAGCCGGATTGAGAGTTTCTTCATGATATAACGATCCGGATTTATCCTGAAGGGAGTTCAGTTTTAACTCATCCGTCTCAGATTCATAAAGAAAAAAAGCAGACATACTGCAATCGAGAAGCAAAAGTGCTTCCCTGGTAATTGATTCCAAAACCTCTTCAACCTTTCGGGTTCCTGCCATATCCTGTCCAACCAGAACCAAAGTTTGCAACTGCTCTGCTTTTCTCCGCAATTGTTGGATCATCCACATATTTTCAAGCACACGGCTTGCTTCATTGGCCATAAGAACGAGCAGCCTTAAATCAGCAGGAGTGAAAGCATAAGTTTCAGTCGCATCAACATTGAGAGCCCCCACCGTACGATTCCCCTCACTGAGCGGTGCCGCCATTTCACAGCGGATTTTATCATCCAATTGAAAATATCTTTCTTCCAAGGAAACATCCGGGCATAGTAAAGGCTCCCCGTGCATCGCAACCCACCCGGTCACTCCAATTCCTCGGGGCAATTCAAACCCTTTGCTGGATTTGGTCAAACCCCGTTCCACTTCAATCACGAGCTTATCAGAATCTGCATTAAGCAAACTGATTGATGCACTGCTTGCTCCAAAGGTGTTCATAACCTCGTCCAGAATACCTTCCAAAGCCAGCAATGGATTTCTTTCCTTTCCGGCAAGGGTGCTGATCCGATAAAGAACATCAATTGCTTTTCGTTCAGACTCTTTACCTGAAGTGATCGGTTCCATAATTTGACGATTAGCAAGTTTCCCGCCTGAAGCGAGAAACATTCAAAAATGTAAACTACTTGCCCTGCACAAAATGACTCCAGGTATCTTCCATCGGCTTTCCGTACAATGAAGTCATAAAAGGACGTCGCGGCGGACGTTTTGGTTCTTTCAAAAGTCTCATTCCTGCCTCTCTTGGCAAACGATTGCTCTTCTTACTGTTGCAACGTATACAGGAGATCACCACATTTTCCCAACAAGTCGCCCCTCCTCGGTCGCGAGGAATAACATGATCCATATTCAGTTCCTTGGGAGGCAGAATTTTACCACAATACTGGCATTTGTAATCATCCCTTTCCAAAAGATTTTGCCGGTTAAATTTTATTTCCTGCATCAACATCCGGTCATAGGATCGTAACAAGAGAACGGATGGCACCACAACTTGCTGGTTAACCGTACGAATGACCCGTACCGTAGGGATGTCTTTCAATTCCCTACAATGCACAAACCAAGACGGGCCATTAAAGACCCGAAAGCTCCCGTCTTCGGCGTAAATCACTTGTGCGTGATCGAGGGAAAGCAGACTAAAAGCCCGCTCTACCCCCACAACATTGACTGCTTGCCAAAGGCGATTTAACACGAGGGTCTGATAATTTGTGTCCATCCTGTATCCGTTATAACGAAATGACCAGTACCTATGTCAAAGGATTTTTGTCAATTTTTTGGTAACAACACTATTGCGTTTGTAAAATAGCCAGTCTGCAATGGGTGATCCACCTTGGAGTTCAAACAATTCCACCCCAATTAATAACTACGGCCGTCCTTTTTTTCGTAGTAATTCAGAAATGCCTTATGTACTACACGATACCCACCCGGAGTTGGATAATCTCCAGTGAAATACCAGTCTCCCGAATGATCGGGCAACGCTTCATGTAAGTTCTCAATACTTTGGTAAACGACCTTCACCTCCGTTGTGCCATTTAAGCAGTCCGGCTTGACCAATTCCGCGACTTTTGACGAAATTTCGGAGGCAGTAAAATTTTCGTAGACCCGCTTAACATGATTTTTCAGCTTTGCTTTTGGTTCTCTCAGAGCTTCTTTACACTTAATTGCCACCTCTGAGAGAAGCCCATCGTACCCACGCTCCTTAATCAGGGCGACGGCTGCCTGAAAGGCGATAAATTTTCCAAGTTCTGACATGTCAATCCCATAACAATCCGGATAGCGGATCTGCGGAGCGGTTGAGGCGATCAGCAACTTGTTGGGGTTGGAACGCCCTAGAATTTGTAAAATGCTTCGTTTCAGGGTGGTGCCCCGAACAATCGAATCATCGATACATACCAAGGCATCTTCCCCGGCCCGAATGACTCCGTAAGTAATATCATAAACATGCGAAACCAACTGATCACGACCGGATTCCTGACTGATAAAAGTGCGTAGTTTGATATCTTTGTTCGCAATTTTCTCGCCCTTGGGCCAGTTATCCATCACCAAGTCGTCAATGAGTTTATCTGTCAATTCACCCGCTTGGTTTGCAACGAGCAATTTTTGTTTCACTTCCGCCCGACGAACCAGCCTCAACTGCTCCATGAAACCATAATATGCACTCTCCGCGGTATTGGGTACATAACTGAAGACGCTCTTGGAGAAATCTTTCCCCACAACTTCGAGCACTTGCGGAACAAGCAAAGCCCCGAGCGTTTTTCTTTCCGCGTAGATATCTGGATCATTCCCCCTGGAAAAATAAATTCTTTCGAACGAACAGGCGGCCCTCCTTGCTGGATCCTCCGCAAAACGTTCCTTGATTACAACACCATTCGATCGAACCACCAGAATCGAACCGGGTTCGATTTCCGAAACTTCCTCTATCTTTTTCTCAAAAACGGTCATCAAGGGTGCCCGTTCGGACGCAACCGCCACAACTTCTTCATCCTCAAAGTAAAAACCCGGGCGGATTCCATGAGGATCCCTCATGGCAAAGGCATCCCCATTGCCAACTATGCCTGCGAGGGCGTACCCGCCATCCCAGTTAACGGATGCCTTTCGAAATACTTCGGGCAGATCAACCCGTTCACCAATCCATCGGGAGTGGTCCTGACCGGATATGTTTTCCAACTCCGCCTCCTTGGCCAGCAGATCATTCATCGCGTCAAGATGATAACCAGTCTCTTCAAGAATCGCCTGGGTGTCCGTATCAAAAACTGGATGCTGACCACGATCAACCAGCTTGGAGTTTAACTCTTCCACATTGGTCAAATTAAAATTACCCACAACCATTAGGTTTTTACCCGGCCAATTACTTTTTCTAAAGTAGGGATGGCAGGAAGTGGAGCCGTAGGAACCTGATGTTCCATACCTGAGATGGCCCAGGAGCAATTCCCCGCCATAATCGAAATATTCCTTGATTGTTTCCGGAAACTCGGGGAAGGCTATCCCTTTCTTAAAAAGTTTGGTAAGGGTTTTATTTTGCTGTTCAAAGATTTTCGCCAGGGCCTTACTGCTGGTACTTCTTTCCCTGAACATGAATGCCTGCCCGGCATCCACATTCAATTTCATTGATCCGATACCTGCCCCGTCCTGTCCCCGGTTGTGCTGCTTTTCCATTAAAAGAAAAAGCTGATTAAATCCCCATAAAGGAGTGCCGTATTTTTCGGCATAGAACGAGAGAGGCTTTTTTAATCGAATCAGGGCAATACCACAAAAATGTCCGATTTCCTCACTCATGGACTAACTCCGGGATGACTCCATGCAGTCAGGGATGGCATTTTCCCACACCGAATGTAAATCAGCAATGGAAGTCGAAAGCACCACTTTTTCACCCATCTTAATCTGCATCATGCCTGAGTCACTGGTTCGACCCAAAAAATTAGCCTGCACACCGGCAGTTTTCGAACAGGAAATAAATGCATTAGAATCTGACGAACTGACGGCAACGATCACCCGTCCCTGACTCTCTCCAAAGAGCGTGGCATCTATCCTCCCGTTTGCGGGAATTGAAACTGAAACGCCGATCTTGTTTTTACCGAAGAGCATTTCTGCTAGGCAAACCAACAGACCACCCTCGGAAAGATCATGAGCCGCCACTAATCTCCCTTCTTTGATTTGTCCAATAAGAAGGTCCTGAACTTTTTTCTCATTTTCGAGGGAGACTTCAGGCACAGCCCCCTCTTTTTTCGCATGTTGGGTCTGTAAGTAATAACTCCCTCCCAACTCAGTTGGCCATCCACCCAGGAGAATAAGTTCCAGGCCGGCATGTTCAAGATGAGCCTTTGTCACATGTTCCTGATTGTCAATCAATCCAACCATGGAAACGACGGGAGTCGGATCAATCGCTCCATCTCCATGCTCATTGTACAGGCTGACATTTCCCCCGACCACGGGAACATCAAAAAAGGCACAGGCATCGGCCAGTCCTTTCACGCACTCTTTGAGCATGTGGTATGCTTCTGGCTTGTTTGGGTTACCGAAATTCAAGTTATCGGTGACCGCCAACGCTTTTGCCCCCGAACAAGCCAGGTTACGCATACATTCTACAAAGGCGATTTGAGCACCTTTATAGGGATCAAGATTACAGAAACGATTATTACAGTCATTGGCGATCGCCAAGTACTTGTCAATTTCTGCAATACTTAATCTTACCACTCCCGCATCGCTTCCGGGCTCAACTTTACAACCCGACATAACCATGTGATCATATTGCTGCCAAACCCAACGCTTTGACGCAATGGTTGGGTGGTTAAGTAAATTTTTCAATCCGCTCTCTATCTCCTTTACAGAAATATCTGGAATGCTTTCGACCGACCAATTTCTCGCTTTTACCACATGGGCTGGCTCGGAGGCAGGTTGATCGTAAACGGGAGCCTCATCGGTCAGCGATTTGGCAGGCAAATCAGCAACCACCACTCCTTTATGACGAACGACCATGCGGTCTCCCTGCTTAACCTCACCAATGTGAGCGGCATGAAGATCCCACTTCTCGAAAACTTCCTCGAGTTCCTTTTCCCTCCCCTTTTGTACGATGACCAGCATTCTTTCCTGACTCTCCGAAAGCATGATCTCATAGGAATTCATTCCAGTCTCACGCTGAGGGACTGAATCCAAATCAATTTCAATTCCCGAATTGCCACGGGATGCGGTCTCACAGGTTGAGCAGGTGAGACCGGCCGCTCCCATATCCTGAATTCCGACGACCAGTCCGGGAATAGCCATCATTTCGAGGCAGGCTTCCAGTAGGAGCTTTTCCATAAACGGATCACCTTTTTGCACGGCCGGGCGATCTTCGGTACTCTCTGCCGTTAGCTCCCGGGAAGCAAAGCTCGCACCGCCCAAGCCGTCCCGACCTGTGCCTGGCCCAACATAGTAAACCGGATTTCCCACACCCGTAGCGGCCCCTTTTTGAATATCTTCGTGACGTAGAATACCAGCACAAAGAGCATTCACCAACGGGTTACCCTCGTAACACTGATCAAAATAAATATCTCCCCCCATATTAGGAATACCCAGGCAATTTCCATAATGGGAAATTCCGCTGACCACACCGCGAAAGAGTCTTTTTACATGGGGATCATTGAGGTCACCAAAACGAAGAGAATTAGTGAGAAGAATCGGACGGGCACCCATTGTAAAAATATCACGTACAATTCCACCCACCCCCGTGGCGGCACCCTCGAAAGGCTCAATGGCACTTGGATGGTTGTGAGATTCTATCTTGAAGGCTACACCCCACCCATCACCCACATCAATCACTCCCGCATTTTCTTCCCCTGCTTTTACCAAAACCTGCCCGATGGCTTGCTTGTCTTTTTTCTCGGTGGGAAACAAGCGGAGCAGCTTACGGGTATTTTTATAGGCACAGTGTTCGGACCACATTACGGAAAAGATACCAAGCTCGGTCAAGTTGGGTTCACGGCCCAACATCGCGAGTATTTCTTGGTACTCTTGCGGCAGAATTCCGTGCCGCTCAATCAAATCATCGGTAATTTCGACATTCAGAACCGGGTCCGGATTCAGGGGAAGTGAAGTGGAGGATATTTGACTCATCCGCTGTTCACCTCCACAGGAATGGAGCCTAAAAGGGGTTCAAGAAAAGCTTTCAAAACGGGCAGTCCATCCAGGCACGGATGATGAGAACACACCGCCCTTTCCGGATGAGGCATCATTCCGTACACATTTCCGGCAGAGTTACGGATTCCGGCAATGGCGTTCACTGATCCGTTTGGGTTCCCATCGTATCGAATCAGGACTTGCTGATTTTCTTCCAAGGAAGAAAGAACGGATTCATCCGCCCGGAAATTCCCCTCCCCATGGGCGATGGGTAGAACAAGCGAACCGCCCAGGGTATTTTGATTGAATCGTTCATTTGAATTTTCGACCGTAAGGTTTTGATTCAAGCATCTAAAATCCAGGCAATCATTTCTGATCAGGGCTCCTGGCAACAAACCCGATTCACACAATATCTGAAAACCGTTACATATTCCCAGAACTTGTCCTCCTCTTTCAGCAAATTCCTTAAGGTCATGCATAATCGGTGAGAAGCGGGCAATAGCCCCACAGCGCAAATAATCGCCAAACGAAAACCCGCCGGGTACTATCACTGCTTCCGTTTCCGAAGGCAGCCGTGCCTTGTGCCAAACCCGGTGTGCAGAAACTCCGAGCACATCCCGGATTGCGTGCTCGGAATCCCAATCGCAATTAGATCCGGGGAATTGAAGAATCGCCACCCTCATGCCTTTTCTTCCTCCTCTTTGAAAACTTCCTCCACGACCGGGTTTGAAAGAATCCCAACTCCATCTATTTCCACGGTGACTTCATCCCCGGGCACCAAATATCTTTGGGGATCACGGGCCTCGCCAACCCCGGAAGGGGTCCCGGTCAGAATAAGAGTTCCAGGCAGTAAGGTAGTGCTTCCACTCAGGAAGGAAATAAGGGTAGGCACATCGAAAATCATATCATCCGTCCCAGACTCCTGCATTTTCTGATCATTAACGAAGGAACGGACCGTCAGATTAGATGGGTCGGGAATCTCGTCCGCCGTGGTCAGGCAAGGACCGACGGGACAAAAAGTATCAAAAGTCTTTCCACGGCAAAACTGACCCCCGCCCTTTTCTTTCTGCCAATCCCTCGCACTTACATCATTGGCACATACATAACCAAGCACATAGGAAAGTGCCTCCTCAGGCTCAACATTTTTACAGGGCCGGCCGATCACTAGGCCAAGTTCACCTTCAAAATCAACCTTATCACTTCGTAAATAGCGGGGAAGAACGATGGGGTCTCCCGGATTTTGGGTTGCCGTGGGTGCTTTCATGAAAACCATGGGATATTTCGGAATCTCAAGACCGGTTTCCCTGGCATGGGCACGATAATTCAAACCAATCGCATAAATACAGCGAAAATCAATAGGGGTGAGAAATTGAAAGGGTGTGATCCGCTCATCGGTTGCCTCAAAATCACCATCACCCTTTTGCAAAATAAGAAAGGTGTTTCCTTCTTGGTCAAAGCGACCAAATCCCATTTTTCCGGACTGGTCAAGATATCGGAATATCCTCACCCCTCCTCGATTTCGTAGCGAAAGTCTTCGATGACTGGATTACTAAGCAAGCCGTCACACAATTTATCCAGTTTTTCCCGCGAGTCCGGAGAGTCGGAGCCCTCCATTTCGAAAGTGATGGTTTTGCCTACACGCACACCCTCCACTGATTCGTAGCCAAGACTTTTCATTGCCTGTTCGACCGCCGCTCCTTGCGGATCCAAGACCGTAATCTTGGGAGATACAAAAACAGTAACCTTCATCGGTAACCTTGAAACGATTCCTTCGACTTTCTTTCAACCTTATTTTGCGCACGTTTGAAAAAACTTTGCGAATTACCTTTATTCCTGTGCCAAAGGATGAAAATTAGCATGTTCATCCAGCAATCTTTCCGACCCCACATGGGTATAAATTTGGGTGGTTCCGATATCAGCATGCCCCAGCATCTCCTGTACGGAGCGGACATCGGCTCCTCCCATCAGAAGATGGGAAGCAAAGGAATGACGCAAGCCATGGGGACTCACTTTTTTTTCGATCCCCGCTTTTTGGGCGTATTGCCTGACTAGCACCCAGACCATTTTTCGGGAGATGGCTTTCCCCCGGATACTGAGAAAAAGTTCACTCCCTGTCCCTTCTTTGCTTAAAAAAGGGCGGCCGCCATGAAGATAATTCCTGACCGCTTCCACCGCAAAACGGCCCACTGGAACCACTCGTTCCTTCGCTCCCTTTCCAAAGACGCGGGCAAACCCTTCATCCGGATCGAAAGCATTAACCGGGATCGAGCAAATCTCAGAAACCCGCAGCCCGCTTCCGTACATCAATTCGAGTAAGGCACGATCCCTTTTACCTAGGGGCGTGCTGAGATCAGGAGCTTCCAGCATTTTCTCCACTTCAGGAATGGTCAGGCAATGAGGCAGGCTGCGTCTTTTTTTGGGATTGCCCAAAAGTTCCGTAGGATTCACATCCAATTCCCCCTCCCCCACAAAGTAACCGATCATCATGCGCAACGCGGATAGTTTTCTTGCCAGGCTGGCCACGGCATATTGATCGTCAGTCAGCGATATCATCCACGCGGAATAATCATCGAGCTCGGCCTCCTTCCAATGGCCAACCCCCCGAGCATCTAAAAACAGGGCACACTGATTCAAGTCGGTTTCGTAAGATTCAATCGTGTTGTTCGAAAGACCCTTTTCCAGCTGCACCCAGGCAAGAAATCCATTGATCCATGCCTCAAAAGCGGGAGGTGCCATAAGACGGATGGATGGCTGAATCTCTGGCTCCTCTTGTACCATCCTGGGTGGTTACAATTGGGGAGGCTCCACCGGTTTTAAATGACCGGCAAATAGCTTCCGGTAAATTCGATTGAGCGGCGTTTTTAAACGGCTCACCATAAATTTCTCTCTACGCAAGGCACCATACCCATAGCGGTAACTAGCAGCAAGCCGGGGATAAGAAAAAAGAGCCTGACTTTCGAGCATTTCCTTGAGTCTTTGTAGATAAAGCATGCCAATTTCCACATTGGTTTCCCATTCAAATGCCTGACGATAGTGGAGTTTGGTGACATCTGACCAGGCCGCCTCGGTTAATTGCATCATCCCTTTGGCCACAGAGGACTCCGCATTGGCGTCCAGACTGCTTTCCGCATGGCATATGGCGTAGACAAAGGTTGGTTCCAAGCCGTAACTTGGAGCTTCCTTGATGATCTTTTTCCATACCCGCTCCTCGGGTATATATCGGCCATCCCGGTCGAAAAGTTTACACCCTCCCGCCAATAAAAAAAACACGGGCATCCAGGCACGGGTAAACCCAAGCCACAAAACTTCATTTCCAACCATCACGGAGTTAGAATAAGTCATGTCTCTTGCCCTTGGCAAGAAACATTGGCAATGGAATCAGGCTTGGAACGAAGCAAAAAGAAAGGCGAGCACCAGAAAGAGCACAAAAAGGGCGGTCAGTCCGATGGGGTAGATTCCCAATTTTATTCTTCTTTTCATCATCTGCTCACTCTTAGAGCCCAAAAAGCCTGAAAAGCCCAGTCCCCGATGAACAACGGATATAAAAATTCCACAGTTAACCTGAGCCTGCTTAGCAAACAAACAAACCCTGTGGGTCAAACCGGCCAAAAGCAAAGCGTGGGCCAGGTCATTGAGTCCATTCCAGAAAAAGGCACCAAACCGCAGAAACCCCCGCCCCAGCTTTCGGTATATCCAATCGGCATCGAGGTTCACGGACGGCATCTCCTTGGGATATTTATCCCAAAGATTTAGCAGAATAAAGGTGAGGGCTGAAAACAGCAGGATTTCCAGCTGGGTGATCACATGGGTTCCGTCATAAGGATGATAACCCATTGCTGCGTTTGGAAGTAAATTGTAAAGCCATTGGGGATTGCAACCTAGGAATATACAAAGAAAGGCGGAAACCGCCATGGCCGCTAGCATATGGGGCGGGGCTTCCCTTGGACGCAACCCCGAGTCTTTGGCAAAAAAAGCGAAAAAAGGCACTTTTATCCCCGCCTTATGGAAAACTCCCGCCGAAGCGAAAAGCAAGCATATCCAGACCAGGGTATGACCGTGGCGAGCCGTTTCCGTAATGATGATGGATTTACTGATGAAACCACTAAACAAGGGAAAGGCAGAGATCGATGCAGCCCCGACTATGCAAAAAGCGGTCGTCCAGGGCATGGACTTATACAACCCACCCAAATGGGAAGCCCGCACTTCCCCGGTCCTGAACATCACCGCTCCTAAAGTCATAAAGAGAAGTCCCTTGTAAATAACGTGGGTGAAAGCGTGGGCAATCGCCCCATCGATGGCCAGTTCCGTACCGATCCCAATACCAACCACCATGAATCCAATCTGGTTTATTTTGCTGTAGCAAAGAACCCGTCTCAGGTCATTTTCGATAACCGCATAGAAGATCGGAAACACAGCCATCACCGCACCCACTGTGATCAGGATCTCAGCCCCGGGAAACAAACGGGCCAACATACAAACCGCACATTTTGTGGTGAATGCACATAACCAGACTGGACCCGTATGGGTGGCTTCCGCATACCCGTCCTTCAACCAGACATGCAACCCGGGAAAAGCCGCTTTGATCCCTATGGCCAATAAAATCAACTGGGACCCGGTATCTCCACTCTCCAGGGCATCGGTCAAAGAATTTAATGCCAAGGCATTTGCCCCCTCACCGTGGTAACGCAGAAGAATCCCAAACAGAAGGAGTAAACCCGATGAGATATGAAAAAACAGGTAGCGGAAACCTGAATCCTCCGCCCTTTTTGTCTTCCGCCCCCATATTTGAAAAACAGAGGTCACCGCCAGACCTTCCCACCATAAAAAAAGCGATAACATATCACCGGCAAAGGCAACACCCACCGCGGACGCCGCATAAAACAAAGCCATGGACACCTGCCAAGGATCCCTCAAATGAAATGAATAAATTCCGGCAACCAAGGCTGCAATGTGGAAAAGATACCCGAAAACCTTGGCTTGTTGGTCGACTACAGCGGCTATTATTTCATACCCAAAAAGATGATAGGTCGATACTCCACCCAATTCCATTCCGTAGA
>CACMBV010000009.1 GCA_902612125.1 uncultured Verrucomicrobiota bacterium | reverse complement strand
CCCTCTGTTTCTACTTTCATTTCTTGATTTAAACCAACTTCTTCGGAAAAAAGCATGGAAGAAAACAGAAAAAGACAGAAAAAGGTTTGGCGAATTGGCATGAATACTTCTAAAAGAGAAATCAAACAAAAACATCATTATTCCAGAATCAATTGCATAGTCAATGAATGATAAGGATCAACTTTCTGTCTGCACCGAAAACCTAAAAATGGGGCTTGATCTCCCCGAGGAGGAACTTTCCTTATGTATTCGTGAGTTAACCCGGGAATCGATCTCTCCTCTGCATAAGCAGAATTTTCTTAAAGCACTCGCACAGAAGGGGGAAACATACGAAGAATTTTCTATTTTCATCAGGGAATTTCGTAAAATGTCGGTTGATCCGCAATTACAGGAGTTTGCCCCTCATGCGATTGATCTTTGCGGAACTGGTGGGGACAAAGCCCAAAGTTTTAACATCTCCAGTTTTGTCTCCTTTGTCGTCGCAAGTGCGGGAGTACCTGTTATCAAGCACGGGAATCGCTCGATATCCTCCAAATGTGGGAGTGCCGACCTAATCGAAGCCATTGGAATTCCCCTGGATCCCCCAATCGAAAAGATTCGTGAATGTATGAAATCATTAAACTTCACTTTTCTCTTTGCTCCCCATTTTCATCCTGCTTTCAAGCACATTGCTCCAGTCAGGAAATCGCTGGCAAATGCGGGAATTATTACGATTTTCAACCTGCTAGGTCCTACCATCAATCCCGCAAAGCCTCGCAATCAACTTCTTGGAGTATTCGACCCTATTTATTTATCAAGGATTGGAAAAGCTCTCACTTCAAACAATGTAAGGTCCGGGTTGGTTGTGCATGGAGAGGTCAGGGATTCTCAGATCACAGGGGTGGATGAATTAACCTCTTGCGGAGCAAATCAGGTTTTTGGAATTGGTGAGCTTGCTACGGAACGAATCGAAAAATGGCTTCCAGAAAGATGGAAGGTTGAAACTGGTAATTACTCTGACTTGAGCGGAGGCAATCTTGCAGAAAACCTTAAAATTATGAAGAGCCTTCTCGACGGAAATGCTCCAGATACATTGCGAATTACCGTACTCATGAACGCCGCGACCGCTTTTTGGATTCAGGGTAGATGCTGCTCTATGGGAGAAGGAATGGAATTAGCTGAATCTCTCCTGGTGAACGGAACCGTCAAGCAGTGGTTGGAAAAAGTAAGTAGTTTTTTCAAGTAATGTCCGAAACCTTACGATACTTTGGTACGGACGGAATTCGGGGGCCATATGGTGGTGAAATTATTAATGAAAAGTTTTCCTATTCTCTGGGCGTTGCATTTGCAAGGTTCCTTGAAGAAAAAAAATGTGATAAATCCAAACCTATACTGCTTGCGCGAGACACCCGACCATCAGGAGACAAACTTCTTATAAGTTGCTTGCACGGGTTGAAGGAGAAAAACTTTAGGGCATTGAATCTAGGAGTTTTACCCACCCCTACCCTTGCTTTTTCAATAATTAATCAGCATGCATTGGGCGGGATTATGGTGACTGCATCTCATAATCCACACAGCGATAATGGCCTTAAGATTATTTCCCATGAGGGTGGAAAACTGACGATGGATGAGGAAAGAAGCATCGAGAGTTACATTTCAGAACAGGTAGTTTTGCCTCAAGATCTGACGGCCCAAACAATCGAAAACACACCATACATAAATGCCTACATTCAAAACCTCTCTAAATGGTTTGCGCCCCAATTTTTAGCAGGTCAGAGAATCGTCATCGACTTGGCTAACGGTGCTACTTTGGGAATCTCCCCCCTGGCTCTTGAATCTTTTGGGGCCGAAGTAATTTGTATAAACCAGGGAAACGGAATGATCAATGACCTCGCTGGCTCAGAATTTACAGACGGTCTGTCCCAAAGAGTCACTGAGGAGAATGCTGACCTGGGACTAGCTCATGACGGAGATGGAGATCGTATCGTTTTCGTGGACAAAAGTGGTTTCAAAATAGACGGTGATAAGATTTTAGGAATCCTAGCCGTACACGCCCAAAAAAATGGCTCCCTGCAATCAGACGGATTTGTTGCCACTATTTATAGCAATTCTGGCTTAGAGCAATTCCTGGCTGACAACTCCATCAAACTTAGCAGATCAGATGTTGGCGACCGCAATGTTTTCGCCCTTATGCAGAAAAAAAATTACAATTGGGGGGGTGAGTCGTCAGGACATATTATTTGCTCTGATTATTTAAACACCGGAGACGGGCTTTTCTCTGCCCTGTCGGTTTTAAAATGCATCACGGAATTTCAATCTGACATCTCCATCTTAACGGATCAGATCAAACTTTGGCCATCCAGGTCGGTTGGATTAGAGACTTATACCAAAAAACCTGTCTCCTCATTTGAAAACCTCAATCGATACCTCAAACAAATTAATCTTGAACTTGGCAAGAAGGTACGAGTTTTGATTAGATATTCCGGGACGGAGCCAAAGTTGCGAATACTAGTCGAAGCTGAAGAAGAAAATTTAATCGAAAAAGTGTTTTTCAATGTTATGAAACTTGTCTCGGAACATATTTAGATTATGTTCGCTTTTACGAGATTTGACCTTATCCAAGGATGATTGCCCCAATGATTCAAGAATCAACCATTTCAGAACTTGATCCTCGACAAATCAAGCAATTGGAAGCTGCCGATAAAGCTGTCAGTACCAATCCAAGTTACTCTGTTGAAATCTACTCTGCTATCCTGAAATTGAGCCCCGGATGTCTGGAACTGCGAAAGAAATTGCGGGCACTACAGCTTAGAATGGCTCATAAATCAACAAAAGGCCTTTCCAGCCTCTTTGGCAAAGTTACGGCTGCCCCTTTTATGCTGCGGGGAAAAAACGATAAGGACCCTGTTCAATCTTTAGCAAAAGCAGAAGAATTAATTGAAAAGTCAGTGGGTAATATCATGGCTCACCAGATGTTAATTGATGCGGCTAGAGATTTAGGCTTGAAACATACCGTGGTTTTTGGCCTGGAAACAATCAGAAAAATAAACACCAAAGATTTAAAAAATTTAAAACAACTCGGGAATGCTTATCTCGAGGTTGGTGACACAGAAAAAACCATCGCAATTGGAAATGACATTCAAAAAATAAACCCAAGTGATGGAGATGCTGAAGACCTTATGAAAAGAGCTTCCGTCGCGGTCGCAATGAATAAGGGAAAATGGGAGGAGTCTGAAGATTTCCGGACCCAACTCAAAGATGAAGCACAAGCTCAATCTCTTGAGCAAGCTTCTAAAACAGTCAATGATGCGAAAGGTCTCGAAGAGCTTATCAGGCAAGCCTATGCGAAATGGGAAGAGGAACCAGACAACCTTAATCACTATCGTCAGCTTAGTGAATATTATCAGCGTTATGGAGATCTGGAAAATGCGATTGCCTGGATTCAAGAGGCTCGAAAACAAGAAGCTGGAAAGGCGGATGTCTCCCTTGAGGAGAAAGAACGAAATCTCACTTTGGAATACTACGATGATGTCATTGATCAGTGGGAAAAATTATACCATCAAAATCCAAATGATGAGACCACCAAGGTCTCTTGGGAGGAAGCTGTCAAAAACCGAAAAGTTTATCAAAAAACCCAGCTCGAATCCCTTGTTAAGAGATATCCGAATGATTTTGGCTATCGGTATGAATTAGGAGTACTTTTGTTTGAAGATGAAGATTTTGAAAGCTGCCTGGCACATTTTCAACTGGCACAAAAGAATGCAAAAGTTCGCCTGGACGCCATTCTTTATCTTGGTCGTGCATACAGTCGAAAGAATTTTTACGATTTAGCCATTGAACAATTCAACCTTTTGAAGTCGGAAATTCAAATTATGGACGACCGTAAAAAAGAAGCTATTTACGAATTGGGGTGCTGCTATGCATCGATGAATAAAAATGAAAAAGCAATGGAAGAATTTAAATTGGTGTATTCAGCAGATATTTCTTTTCGCGATGTAGCAGATAAAATCAACGCCTTTTATAATCAGGACAAATTGTAGTGGCGGAGAGGGCGGGATTCGAACCCGCGGTACCTTGCGGCACACCCGATTTCGAGTCGGACACATTCGACCACTCTGCCACCTCTCCGTCCAGACAAATGGGTTATTCTTTTTTACACCCATTGGCAAAATCAAATATGAATAGATTTACGAACTTGCCCGAAACTCGATTCTAATCTTTTCTGTAGCTATGAAGTCTTTTATTTCATGGATTGCCTCGATTGTACTCCTTTTAATTTTCAGCTCCTGCAATTCTTCCAAAAAAGTCACCTCGATTGATTTTCATGACGGATCATACATGGGTGAAGTCGATGAAAAAGGACTGAAACAGGGTAAAGGCACCTACAGTTGGCTGGACGGCTCAATCTACGAAGGAGATTTCGACAATGACTTAAGACACGGAACAGGACAGTTTACTTGGTCAAATAGGGAAAAATACAAGGGGGATTACCTGAAAGACCAACGAACAGGTCTAGGCATCTACACTTGGCCGGATGGTTCCTTTTATGAGGGGTCTTTTCTAAACGGAAAGAGACACGGAACTGGAGTTTTCACCTCTTCAACTGGAGCAAAATACGAAGGTGAATGGTTTGATGATTTGAGACATGGCCAGGGAACTCTTTTCGACTCCGATGGACGCATAATCAGGGGAATTTGGCAAAATGGCAAATTGCTCACAAAACCTATGGATTTGCCAAGCCCCACAACAAAACCAGATATTACGCTGGACACCGCCGTAATCTATGAAGCCAACGAAACTGCTCTGGAGAAACCTGATCCTCCAAAAATCGCCTCTGGGAATGACGGGCGTGAATACATTACAGGCACATTACCCTCATCCCGTTCATTGTCGGAAACTGGTGAAGAGAAAACAATTGATATACCTCCCGTTTCTATTGCTGAAAAAAATTCCGCTACTACTCAATCACCCCAAAACTCAGATCCTTTGATCAATCAGGATGTTTCCATTGAGAAGAATATCCCGAAAAAAGAAACCGCTCTTTCCTCCATCAATGATTCTCTATCGGAAGATGAAGACACTTGGATTGGTACGGTCGATGAAGTTGAAAATATATTCACAACAACACTCATAGATGGCATTGATACAATCTTCGTAAGGAACTCCAACAAAAGATTCTCCGGTAAAATGAGAATCTTAGATCTTAATGGTAAGATAAATGGTGAACTCGAATTGCGGAATGGCCAGATGCACGGGGAAGAGCTTTATTTCGAAAATGGTAAGTTAGTTGAGAAAAATCTTTGGGAAAACGGAAAATTCATCCGCAATCTGCCCGTTAACTAAAAGGGCTTTATAATTGTCAATTTGCATGCCTTTTTCAGCATGTGAACAATAGATTATTTCCTTTTATTCATTTTCGAATAGATTTTATTCATGGGAAATTTTAAAGAAGCTATTTCACACACACCATCTTATTCTGTTGATACAGAAAAATTGCCCTTTGATCCGGAAGAGTTTCCTCGTGAAACACACAGGCATTATATCAGTGCCACGGATGATGACATTCAAAAAATGCTATCTTCAGTGGGACTTGCGAGTCTAAGCCAACTTTTCGCCCACATAAACCCGACCTTTCTTTTCCCTCAACCCCTTCCCCTCCCTCAGGAACAATCATATCGGGGTGCTGCCATTGCAATGGACTCTGTAGCGAGTCTTTCAAACCATAAGACTTCCTTCATTGGTGACCAGCTTCCTGTATGGGAAACCCCAAGCATCGTCAGCTTTGTTTCCAGTTTACGAAACTTATCCACTTCATACACACCCTATCAACCGGAAAGAAGCCAAGGCACTCTCATTTCTCATTGGATATACCAATGTGCTATGTCCGCACTGACCGGTTTCGAAGCTATAAATACCTCTTTGTATGACCGTTCTTTCGCAATTTATGAAGCGATCACATGTGCAATTCGCACAAGTAAGAATCCTCCGAGAATTCTCTTAGCGTCAACCTTATTCCCACAGGAGATTGAAGTTCTGGAAACCCTCGCCAAGGATACAGGAATTATATTCGATTTGCTTGACCTAGATCCCTCCTCAGGAAGATGTAATTATCAAAGATTGTCTTCCCTTAAAATTGATGAAGTCAGTCAATACTCAGCCTTTGTTTTCCCCCAGATTAATTCCCTTGGAGTTCTCGAAGAGGTTGATCTGCTGACCAACTTTTGCAAGGACAACAGAATACGCTCCATAGCTTGTATAGACCCTTATTTACTGGGAGAAGATGGCTTAAAACCTCCGGTTGAATTTGGCAGAAATGGGGCTGATTTTATTGCGGGCGACGCTCAACATCTTGCCATACCTCCAAATTTTGGCGGACCTGGACTCGGGATTTTTGGATGCCGACACAATTCCAACAACAAAGCTGATTTAAGGAATACACCGGGGCGCTACATTGGACAAGCCAAAGATTTAAATGGTCGTGACTGCCATGTCATGGTTCTATCCACCCGCGAGCAGCATATTCGCAAAGAAAAGGCCACCTCAAATGTCTGTTCCAATCAGGCCTTCCTCGCGACCTTAGCAGGAGCGAGCATTTTGTCAAAAGGATCCAAGGGCTTGGGTGCATCGGTTGAGTTAGCTAATCGAAATCAACAAAAAGTTATCGAGGCCATCCAACCATTGAAAGGGATCGAACCAGCATTTTCTGAAAACCTCTCTCCGACTGAACTTACACTTCGCACTGATAAATCTCCTGCCACGCTTATTCACAATGCAAGATCTAAAAACATTAATTTAGGGGTAGATATTACAAATCGCTGCCATGCAGGAGCAAGGAAAGCCGGTTTGCTCAAGATTTCTTTCTCTGACTCACATACCCCCAAGGATATTGATGACTTAATCTCATTTTTCAGGGATGAATTTCCATCAACTGCCGATAAGGTACACCATACAGTTCACAAATTAGATAAAAGGTTTTTACGCAATGAATCTGTTCGTATTCCTTCCTATTCAGACGATGAGCTACATGAGTATTATAGCAAACTCGCAGAACTAAATGTTTCCCCGGATGACGGGTGTTATCCCTTGGGATCATGCACAATGAAATACAACCCTTTGCTGAACGACTGGGCTGCTGGACTGGATGGTTTTGCCAAAGTTCACCCACAAGCCCCGAGAGAAGATATTCAGGGACCCCTCAAAGTACTGCACGAGATTCAAGTGTGGTTTAAAGGCATTACAGGTCTCGCAGGTGTAACCACTCAACCTGTGGCCGGTGCACAGGGTGAACTTGTGGGTATAAAACTTTTCCAGGCTTACCATCGCCATAATAATGACAAGAACCGAACAATAATCATGATACCAAGATCGGCACACGGAACAAATTTTGCCACTGCCGCGATGGCTGGCTATCCAGACGGGATTGTATATCTAGAGGCCAATCCTGATGGTAAAATCGATATCGCCGATTTTGAAGATAAATTAGAAAAATACGGCGAGCAACTCTGCGGGGTCATGATAACCAACCCTAATACATCTGGTATCTTTGAAACCGATTTTAAGAGGATAGCAGACAAAGTACACCAGGCTGGTGGTCTCGTTTATATGGATGGTGCCAATATGAATGCCATCGCAGGGCTGGTTGATCTTAATGAACTTGGCGTTGATGCGGTTCATAATAATCTTCACAAGACCTGGACCATCCCCCACGGCGGTGGAGGGCCTGGTGACGCAATTGTGGCCGTTTCGGAAAAGCTTGTTAACTTCCTTCCAGGAAAACAAATTCGCAAGCTTGAAGATGGTACATACGATGTCGAAACCCCTAAATATTCAATTGGTTCTTTCCATCGAAACTGGGGAAATTTTGGTCACAAGGTAAGGGCTTACACTTATCTGATTCGATTAGGATACGAAGGTATTCCCAGAATGTCGTCCGTAGCTGTCCTTTCTGCCAGGTATCTCTTTGAGAAACTAAAGACTCGCTACCAAACTTTACCGGAAAATGCACAAGATGCCCCGAGAATGCATGAATTTATACTCACTCTAAGTGATAAAGATTTTGAAAACTTAGAAAGCCATGGGATACCTAAAAATCAGGCCATTCCTCAAATTGGCAAGTTATTCCTTGATTTTGGATTTCATGCACCCACCGTCGCGTTTCCTGAGGTTTTTGGGTTAATGATTGAACCGACAGAAAGCTACACAAAAAAAGAATTGGATCGTTTTGTGGAAGCAGTTCTCGCCATCAAAGATATCATTGAAGAAACTCCTTTTGTCTTGAAAAGTGCTCCCCATTTCACTCCCATAGACCGCGTTGATGAAGTGGGTGCGAACCGAAATCTTCGGTTAAATGAACCTCTCGATCGGCTGCCCCCGCTTCCGCACAATCGAATTAGTCCAAGCGAACTAATGCGATTGGAAATCTGTGAAATTAAGGAGAAATTGTTAAAATTAGCCAAAGACTTTCAAGGTTTGAATTGACCATTTTCCATATACAACCATAAAGATTGGTATGAGCAAAGACGCTGAACAATCTTTCTTCTCGAAAACAGGGGTTATAACGGTTCTGATTCTTTCAGTTCTTTTCTTTTTGTTTATGCTTTGGGTGCTCGCACCCCATGTTCCGTCTCAAGACTTCTACACTGTTTTGATCATATCTTCGATAACTTCATTTTGCATGACAGGTGTCTTTTGGATAGCATCTAATATGTTCCTTGTGACCTTGGTCGATTACAAGCAAAGGAAAAAAAACTGATATATTAAGTTTCATATTGCTTAAGGTCGTCCAACATCCTGTCTCTTGGGTATGCCCGTACAATCGTCCCTGTATCAGCAGGAGTTTCGTCTGCTAAACAACCTTCTTTTCTCATTTTTACAATTAGTTTGTACTCTTCATGAGGAATGAAATATTCTTTGGCCTTCCTTTGTAGCCCAAGTTTTATTTCAATAACCTGTAACAGATCAGGTATTCCTAGACCGGAGCGACAACTGAGGAAGACTGCATTTCCACTTTTATGATTTTGACTCACTTTAAGGTTTCCTAATTCGTCTTCTGCCAAAAGATCAATCTTGTTGAAGACGGTTAGAATCTCTTTTTCCTCGGCACCCAATTCCCCCAAAACTGCAAGCGTCGTTTGCATATGCTCCTCAAATTGTGGATTTGACAAGTCCACAACATGCAAGAGTAAATTCGCAACTAAAGTCTCTTCCAAAGTTGCACGAAATGCATCAACCAGCCGATGTGGTAGTTTACGAATAAAACCAACCGTATCGGTAAGAATGATTTTCTCCCCATTTGGTAGCCGAGCCTGCCTACTGGTTGGGTCAAGCGTGGCAAATAATTTGTCTGCTGCTAAAATATCCGAATCACATACCTGATTAAGTAGAGTGGATTTCCCTGCATTGGTGTAACCTACCAAAGCAACCGTTGGCAGGGGTATTCTCAGTCTTTTTTTTCGGCTGGTTTTTCGAGTCTTTGCAACCTGCTTAATTTCTTTTTTAGTCGCACTGATCTGATCTCTCACCAACCTTTGATCAAGTTCAATTTGTGCTTCTCCCTCCCCTCGCTGAGTCACTCCACCTCCTCTTTGCCTTCCCAAATGTGACCATGCTCTTCTAAGTCGGGGAAGTGAGTACTCCAAACGGGCCAACTTTACCTGCAGGACTGCTTCCTTCGTCTGTGCTCGGGTAGCAAAAACATCCAAAATAATTTCCTGACGATCAATTACTAACACCTTTGACTCGGCTTCCCAATTTCGCTGCTGACTGGGAGACAGTTCATTATCAAAAATGATTACATCGCAACCAAGTTCTCGGACTACCTCGGAGATTTCAATGAATTTTCCTTTGCCGAGTAAATACCCTGGATAAGTTTTTCGAACTCGGATAACTCTCTTGCCAAAAATTTTAATTCCGAGGTTGGATACAAGCTCATCCAGTTCATCCAACAGGTTTTCAGCACTTGCCCGTTCCTCTTCCCTCAAGATGACCGCCAAAAGGAATGCTCTTTCGACCAGTCGCGGTTTTTCTTTTACCTCAAACATTCAAAATAAAAAGGGTTCGGGCTAGGTAAAAGCCCGAACCCGTAATATAAAACCTATTAAATCTTCAATAATCAACTGACTGCTGCCTGGGCAGCTGCCAGCCTGGCTGTTGGCACACGGAATGGCGAACAACTGACATAATTAAGCCCAATCTTGTGACAGAACTCCACACTCTTTGGATCCCCTCCGTGTTCACCGCATATTCCTAACTTAATTCCACGACGTGTAGATTTCCCTTTTTGCACACCTATTTCCATAAGCTCTCCTACCCCGCTTTGATCAACGCTGGCAAATGGGTTGGCGTCGATAATGTCGAGTTCTGTGTAATTTGGAAGGAAACTTCCGGAATCATCTCGACTCATACCCATAGTGGTCTGGGTAAGATCATTGGTGCCAAAGCTGAAAAACTGGGCGGTCTTTGCGATTTCATCAGCGACCAGTGCGGCACGAGGAATCTCGATCATTGTACCCACAAGATATTTTACCTTTTCACCTTTGGCCGCGAAAACTTTCTGGGCAGTCTCGTGGATAACATCCACTTGAATTTCCAATTCCTTGGGAAAGCCAACCAGTGGAACCATGATTTCAGGGTTTACCTCAATGCCGCTTTTTTGAACGAGAATTGCAGCCTCCAAGATCGCTTGTGCCTGCATCTCGGTGATTTCAGAATAGGAAATACCGAGACGGCATCCGCGATGACCAAGCATGGGATTGAATTCATGAAGGTCTTCCACCCGCTTCTTAACGGAGGCAAGTGTTACCCCTAATTTCTTGGCCAGGTCTCGCTGAGCCACTTGATCATGGGGTAAAAACTCGTGCAAGGGTGGATCCAATAAACGGATTGTGGCAGGACGTCCCTCCAAGGTTTTGAAAATGCCTTGGAAGTCTTTTCTCTGATAGGGCAGTAATTTTTTAAGTGCCTTTCGACGATCAACTTCATTATCTGCAAGAATCATTTGTCGCATGGCATCGATCCGATTTCCTTCAAAAAACATATGCTCTGTTCGGCAAAGTCCAATTCCGGAAGCTCCAAAGGCAATGGCGTTGGCAACCTGTGAAGGTGAGTCCGCGTTGGTACGAACATTCATTTTTGTAGCTTTCTCACACCAATCCATCAATTGAGAGAAATTTTTGTAGTCACGGCTCTTTTTCGGATCCAACTTCTTGTCAACTAAGACTTGAATGATTTCAGATGGAGCGGTTTTTAATTCATCGGCAAAAATTTCCCCCGTAGTTCCGTTAATGGAAAGGTAGTCACCTTCTTTGTAGGTTGACCCATCCACTTTTATAGTGCGGCTTTTATAATCAATGTCCAATTCAGCGGCTCCGCAAACGCAAACCTTCCCCATTTGTCGGGCGACGAGGGCAGCGTGGGAGGAGACTCCACCGCGTGCAGTTAGAATCCCTTCCGCGGCGATCATTCCACGAAGATCCTCCGGCGATGTTTCCTGACGAACCAACAAAACAGGACCTTTCTTGGCAGCTTCCACAGCCCGCTCCGCATTCATGCAAATCTTTCCGGAAGCAGCACCCGGACCGGCGGGCAGACCCTTACAAAGTTTTTTTGCGGACCTTTGGGCCGCGGTGTCAAACACGGGAGCCAGAACCTGATCGAGTTGCTCGGCAGGAACACGCTTAATGGCGGTTTTCCAATCGATCAGCTTCTCCTTGACCATCTCGGTCGCAATACGCACCGCAGCCAGGCCGGTTCGTTTACCATTACGGGTTTGTAGCATGTACAATTTCTCATCTTCGATGGTAAACTCGAAGTCCTGCATATCCTTGAAATGCTTTTCGAGTTTCTTTTGAACTAAAACAAGTTCTTTAAAAGGTTTGGGTAGCACCCTATTCAACTTGGATACGGGCTGGGGTGTTCGAACGCCAGCAACGACATCTTCCCCCTGTGCATCCGTCAGGAATTCGCCGTAAAGAACTTTCTTGCCCGATGCGGGGTCGCGGGTGAAACCTACCCCTGAACCTGACTTTTTTCCAGTATTTCCAAAAACCATTGCCTGAACATTCACGGCCGTACCCCACTCTGCGGGGATGCCGTATTTTCGACGATAGACGATCGCACGGTCATTCATCCATGAGCTGAAAACCGCACCCACGGAACCTTCAAGTTGCTCCCATGGACAGGTGGGAAAGTCCTGACCGGAACGTTTTTTGACAAGGGTTTTGAATCGACCGACCAACTCTTTCATTTGTTCGGTTGTGATGCGTGAATCATCCACTTCTCCTTTTTCCTTGGGGAAAATTTCCTTTTTGAAATCTTCGATGATTGCTTCGAAAGGATCATGATCTTCGCTTGGTAGTTTTTGTACACCCATGACCACATCCCCATACATTTGTATAAAGCGGCGATAACAATCCCAGGCAAAGCGGGGATTACCGGAGGCAGTTGCCAACGCTTCAACCGTCTCGTCATTTAAGCCTAAGTTGAGGATTGTATCCATCATCCCTGGCATTGAATCACGGGCACCTGATCTGACAGACAAAAGTAGAGGCTTTTCATTATCTCCAAGATTTTTTCCGAGCTGTTTTTCCATTAGAGCGACGGAAGATCGCATTTGGCTGTCTAATGATTTCGGGTAGGTTCTTTTGTTTTTATAAAAATAGGTGCAAACCTCGGTGGTGATGGTAAACCCTGGTGGAACTGGTAGACCGATTCTCGCCATCTCCGCTAAATTGGCTCCCTTACCTCCAAGCAGTTCTCTTTGTTTTGCGTCTCCATCGGTCTTTTTTCCAAAGTCATAAACATATTTGACTTCTTTCTTGGAGGAAATGGAGGGGGCTCGCTTGGGTGCAGCCTTGGCTTTTCCTTTTTGGTTGGGTGCTTTCGCCTTTTTTTTCTGTGCCATATGAGGTTGAGGTTTGCTATTTCTTTAAGATGAGTAACAAAATTATCGTTACGGGCTGTTAAAATGAAGAGACTTTCTCTTATTTTTGTGGGGTTTTGTCAATGGATGACTTTGAATTCTTATCTTTTGAACTTAGCCCAAAAAAAGATTTCTGCATCGACCAATATAAATAAATTCTTCTTACTAATGAATTCATTTTTAGTCCACTTAGATATATTAGATTCAACCGATGTCATCATCCAAAGACCAGCGACCCGTAAGTTTCGGTGACCGATTTCGCGATGAAGGCCTGAGCGGAATTCTCACCAAAAAACCCAAGAAATCCAAGTCGGATCCAAATGAAATGCACTTCCTTGAACACCTGGAGGAACTGCGCTGGGTAATCCTTAAATCGGTGATTGCCTTTCTGGTTGGGTGTATCGGGGTGGCCATTTTCATGCAGGACTCGGTTAAACTTCTGCAAATGCCGCTCATCAAAGCAGTGGAAGATTTTGGTGAGATTGGTATCGATCTTCAGTCGATTGGCCTAGAGCAGTATACAAAATCTTTGGAAAAAAGGGAAGTTGGTCTGGGTGAATTACGCATTGCGAAGGAACAAGACCTTACCAGTTGGGGTATCACCGATCCTCATCATCAAAACCGAATCATCAATCATTTTGCCAAGGGGAGTAATCGAAACCTACTCCAGGTAATCCGATCATATTCACCAATCTTTATCGCCATGAAAATATGCTTTCTTGGGGGGATTGGCCTCTCCTTGCCCATGATCCTATATTTTGTGGGAAGTTTCGTGGTCCCAGGACTCACATCTCAAGAAAAAAAAGTCTTTTTCCCCGGATGTATTGCCGCCACATTTTTATTCCTGGCGGGTGCCTCAATGACCTATTTTTTCATTCTTCCCCTATCCCTTGCCTTCACGATCGAATTTTCTTTCAATGTTTTGGGTTTAGATGTCTACCGGCCCGAGGCTGGAAATTATTACAGTACCGTGATTTGGATGACCTTTGCTGTAGGTATTGCTTTTCAATTTCCCCTCGTCCTGATTTTACTCATCCGAATTGGAATCCTGTCCGTTAAAAAACTCAGTGAGAGTCGCAGACTTGTTCTTGTAATCCTGATGGTGTCTGCAGCCCTGATTACCCCTGGCGGTGATCCTGTAAGCCTGTGTATCCTGACCATACCACTTTACATTCTTTACGAATTTGCCATTCTATTCGGATCATTTATTGAAAGAAACAAAGCACTGCGGGAGTGGAATGCTTGGGATGAAAGTATTCAGGGTACTCGTCCTGAAAAGCCCAAAACGGATAAATTTTCCCTTTTGTTTCTCTCTGTTGCTATTCTTGCGGTAGGCGGAGTGGTTTTCCTTGTCTGGAAATTTCAGGATGAAATTAAAAATTCTCTGGCATGGTTTGATTCTGAACGGACAGAAATGGGAATGGACTTGGTCGAGAGTAACCACACCGGCGGATCTCCAAGTCCTAAAGCTAATGTGCTTGTCGATGACAATCTTACTTTGCTCATCCAACTACTCCCCATTAAAGATAGCAACTTGAGCCTTCCCCAGAAAGGTCTTTACCGGGCTAAGATAATCGATTCAGAACCGTAATCTGATTTGCTTGCATTTCGGGGAACAACCATCAGAAATTGTCGTGTGAAAAAAACCCCAAACCAGATTGGAAAACTTCTTAAGGAATATCGTAAACGAGCCAACCTTACCCAACCCCAGCTCGCGGGTTCAAGTGGTGTTGCCACTTCCATTGTCAATGATATAGAGAACGGAATTCGGAACGCAGGCGGCAAAACCCTCGATCGAATAGCCCATGGATTAAATCTCTCGGATGAGGAAAGGTTTACATTCATCATGGAGGGCTTGTCTCTTTCCAAACGAGATTTCCTCATCCCTGATTTTTCAGGTTATCCTCTTGAAGTTCTAAATTATTTACCCTTTGTCTTTCAAAAATCCGGAATTGGACCCAAAATGGTAAAAAAAATAATCCTACCTACCAAGGAAGATAAAAGATTTCAGATAGTTCTCGAGAACGGAAGGGCCATGGCTATGGAAATCCGGCTTTCTCCAGTCAAATAATTCAGGCCCGTGTCCTTTCCTAAAGCAAGGATCGACCGGTGGTTATGGTCAGTTCGTGCCTACAAAACGAGATCTTTGGCAACCGATGCGTGTAAAAAGAACTGGGTTTATGTGAACGGGCAACCTGTCAAACCTTCGCGGGAATTAAGGTGCGGGGACCTTGTGACTTACATCATTGGACCTCTTAAGAAAGAGGTTAAGGTCCTGCAATTATTGGAAAAACGGGTGGCTGCCAAGTTGGTGGATAAGTACATGCAGGATTTAACGCCCGAAGCCGTTTATATTAGAGCCGAGAAAAAGAGACGGTCTCTTCCATCCCACTCTTTTGGACAAAGAGTCTCCAAAGGACGGCCCTCGAAAAAAGAACGCCGAGAATTGGAAGAGTTTTTTTATGACCCTGACGGTGATTCTTAAGGCTTGTTCGTTGATTAATCTAATAAAACACAAACTGGACATAACCTTTATCCTGTTGGGTGATAGACAACCTCTTTGCCCTGGTCTGTAAAAACCTTACCTTCATGGAACTTATAAAAACCTCTTGCCAGAAATCTAAGGTAAAGTCATCCTTTCAATCATGAAAAAGTCGCTAATTTTTTTGTTTTGTCTACTTGTAGCATCCTTCTTTTCTTCGTGCATTCAATCAATTCCATCCATAAGTTCTGATAGCGATGATACCGTAATGCTTCATTGGTTGGATATGGATCAGGATGGACTAGTCCGCCATACCATAGATGATAAAAACGCAAGCAGTAGTGATTCCTTATTTTCCGGCAAAGCAATCGAAACTTTTGAACAAAGTCCCACTAAATCAGTTTCTTCTTGGAAAAAAGGCAAGCGTCACGGAAAAACCACGGAGTATTTTTACAATGGCCGAAAACGCCGTATCATTACTTATAAAGACGGTGAAAGGGATGGCATCTCGCGAGAGTTTAGAATTACCGGCGAATTGCTTGTGGAAGAAACCTACTCTGATAGCAAACTCAACGGACCCAAAACCGAATGGCATCCCAATGAAAAGAAGGCCATGGAAGTCCAAATGAAAGACGGCAAACCCCATGGCACGGTCACTGAATGGTACCCGGATGGAACAAAAAAATCATCGACAATTTATCGTCATGGTTTGCGCGAAGGACCTTCCTCCGAGTGGTACCTGACTGGGCAGCAAAAGCTTGGCCTTTTCTATCAGAAAGACAAGCAACATGGCCTCCGTACTATTTGGTATGACAACGGTAAAAAAAGACTCACCGCCCAGTTTGTTGATGATAAAATGGAAGGAAATTCAAAAGGCTGGTTTCCTAACGGACAACAACAATTCGACTATAATTTCAAAAACAACCTTGAACATGGCGTATGCACAGAATGGAATGATGTCGGTCAGAAAATTTCTGAACTTCAATTCATTGACGGAGAACCGATCCAAGACCTCCTCACAGGTAGATCCCTCAAGTCGGTCGAAAAATCCGATTCAGTGGAAATTCCAAAACCGCCTACTCCATCCAGCGAAGAGCCATTACCTGAAACAGAAAAACTCACACCGCCAACGGTTGTCCAAGAGGAAATCTCTACGGTTGAAAAAAATAGCACCCCAGCAGAGACTGCTGTGTCTAGGGAGGTAACAGACTCGGATCCATTAACTGAAGGCTCCCCTGTTACCTCTGCTAAATCTCAGGAAGGAAACCTTACAAATCCCACTCCCCCAGCCTTTGATCCTTTCAGTGCATTCAACGAGTCCGAAGACTCGGCTACTGAGAAAAATCTCGGTATTCCCGAAACGATGCCCCCACCTCCGCCTCCACTTCCACCTCCTCCAGCTCAAAGCTTTGATCCTTTTGCAACTGAGCCCGTACCTCCAGTGGTGCCGTCGGAAACTCCTGAAATAAAAGCCGAACAACCTCCTGCACCTGCCGTTGTCGCTCCGTCGCCACCGCCACCTTCTTTTAATCCCTTCGAGAACAATCCATTACCTTCCATGCCAGAAGAGAAGCCCGATGCCCAATCCACGCCTGAGCCTATCCCTCAAGCTGACACAATTACGCCTCCCCCACCTGCTCCTCCGCCTCCAACTTTTAACCCGTTTAGTGGCTCTGACGACATGCTGGAAAACCAAAATCCTGGCTTACAGGATGGCAATCTGGATATTCCCCCACCTCCGCCTCCTCCACCTGCATCCACTTTTAATCCATTTGACAATGATCCGCTTCCGCCTCCCCCGCAAGGTTTAGGTAATTCTCTACAGCCATCCAATGTCCCCAATAATCCTTTTGAATCCTCTTCTATGGACGGCAACCAGTCTTCCGTACCTTTAGAAAATATATTTACGATCCCACCAGCTGAATCCTTTCCAGCGGACAATTTCAATCCATTCGACTTGCCTGTGAAAGAATAAGGTAACCGCCACTTTTTCTTATTTTCATATCAAAGTGGCAGCCCGGCAGGGACTCGAACCCCAACTAAAGGTACCAAAAACCTCTGTGCTACCATTACACCACCAGGCTATTTATATAAAGTATGAAAGGGAGACCGACAAAGTCAAGTGAGTTGGATCCACTTTTAATTGATGATGACTCAAACTAAATACAAACGAATCATTCTAAAAATAAGTGGAGAAATCCTTGGAAGCCGTGAGGAAAGCGAACCCATCCATGCAAAGTCCTTGGAAAATATCTGCGAGGAAATTAAGGCAGTTGCGGATATGGGAGTTGAAATTGGTCTGGTCGTGGGAGGAGGAAACATCTTTCGTGGTCTTCAGGGCAGTGATAAGGGAATCGATCGTACAACTGGCGATTCCATGGGTATGCTTGCCACGGTCATCAATGGTTTGGCGTTAATGGACCGCCTCGAAAAAATAGGCGTTGTTGTCCGAGTTCAAAGTGCGATTCCCATGGATAAACTTGCTGAGCCCTACATCCAAAGAAGAGCCATTCGACACTTGGAACGCGGACGTGTCGTGATTTTTGTTTCCGGTACGGGAAATCCATACTTTTCCACTGACACAGCCGCTGCTTTACGGGCAAGTGAAATTTCCGCTGATGTCATCTTGAAAGCTACTAAAGTCGACGGCATCTACGACAAGGACCCCCACCGATTTAGCGATGCCCAAAAATTTGATTCCCTTACCTATATGGACTGCCTGAAAAAGAGACTGTCCGTGATGGATTCAACTGCTTTTTCGCTCTGCATGGATAATGAAATGCCTATTCTGGTCTTTGATTTGCAACAAAAGAACTCCATTCGACAAGCAGTCTGCGGAGAAAATATCGGTACTATCGTATCATAGGACCAATCCTTAAATTTCAATCAAATAACCAAACGACACAAAAACCCAATACCATGGAAACTGAAGATATCTTCTCCATCATGAAACAGGACATGCAGAAGTCCGTGGAGCATGTAATCAATGAATTTAATACCCTGCACACGGGAAAAGCCAATTCCTCAATGGTCGAAAGCGTGACGGTCGATGTCTATGGCTCAAGTATGAAATTGAGGGATGTAGCCGCTATCACCACCCCCGATGCTCGCACCATTCAAATCCAACCCTGGGACAAATCCACCACGGCTCCCATTGAAAAAGCACTGATTGAAGCAAAACTAGGGATCAGCCCCGTGGTTACCGGAGAGATCATCAGGCTTCCCATCCCCGAGCTAAGTGGTGAGAGGCGGGAAGAATTATGCAAAATGGCGCAAGGTTTTTCCGAACAAGGCAGGATCGGTATTCGAGCATCCCGTAAAGATGCCATGGACGCCCTTAAGGATGCCCAAAAAAATGGTCTTCCAGAGGACGAATTTAAAAGAGCTGAAAAAAATGTGCAGAAAGAAACCGATGATGCGGTTGACAAGATCAACCAATCTTTAGCCGGAAAGGAAAAGGATCTTCGTCAAGTTTAGCTGAGTCATCTGATTTCTTGAGAATTTATATCCCCGAGCGGTTGTAATTGTTGCATGAACTCCCGAACAGTTGTAATCAAGCTTGGAACCGGAATTCTTTCCGCGGGATCTGGAAAAATTCATCAAGAAAGATTGAACGCCATTGCTGAAGGTATTCATGACCTTTGCCAAAAAGATGCTACCCGGACCATTCTTGTCAGCTCTGGTGCAGTTGGCTTGGGAATGGGGAAGCTCAGATTAACAGAAAGGCCAACCGGATTGTCCGATCTCCGGGCATGTGCAGCCATTGGGCAATGCCGCTTGATGAATGCATGGACGAGTGCCTTTGATCGAGTCGGTTTGTTGCCTGGGCAAGTCCTTCTCACCAGGGAGGATTTTGAAGATAATCAAAGATCTCAAAAGGTTAAGGAAACCTTAACCAGTCTATCCCGGAATAAAATCATACCCGTGGTCAATGAGAATGATTCCGTTAGTGATGAAGAAATCAAATTCGGTGACAACGATGTTTTATCAGCTTTACTCGCATCCCTCACCAGTGCACACTTGCTGGTAATTCTCTCAACCGCCAAGGGCTTGATGACTCATCCCACTGCAGGCGAGCTCATTCCCTTTGTCGCTGAAATCACCCCTGCCATCGAAGATATGGCAAAAGGAACCACAAGTTCAACCGCGGTGGGTGGAATGAGTACCAAGATTGAAGCTGCTAAAATTGCTACTAAGTCAGGGTGTGCTGTTTTTATCGGTAGTGGTGAAGGTAAAACCGATTTATCAAGCATCATCGAAAATAATGCGGAAGGTACCTTTTTTCCCCCTCACGGACTGGACTTAAATCAAAGGAAAAAATGGCTCGCCTTTTTTCCCAAGCCAAAAGGCACCATTCATATAGATGAAGGTGCCTCGACAGCAATTCTGGAAGACGGGGGAAGCCTCCTTGCCAGCGGCATTACTCAAATAGATGGATCATTCTGCCGGGCAGATGTCGTTTCGTTAATTAACCTGCGGGGAGAAACTATTGCCAGGGGAGTATCCAAGTTTGATTCCGAAGAACTGCTCTTGATTAAAGGCATGAATAATCAGGAAATTTTGGCAAAATTCCCCGGGAAAACCCGGGCTGAAGTGATTCACCGCGATCATCTTGCTCCCCATCTTTGAGATGTGAATTGAATACGCTTGAACGGAAGGATCAATTGAGCGAAAGCTAATTCCGTGTACGATTATGAAGATGATGATGACGATGTGTTTGGCCCTCCCCCATCCGTACCCCGCAATACCCAGTCGGCCATTGATTTCACTAGAGAACTCAATGCCGACCAACTGGCCGCGGTGACCGCGGAAGACGGACCCGCCTTGGTACTGGCCGGTGCCGGTTCAGGAAAAACAAGAACACTCACCTACCGGGTGGCTTATCTATTACAAAACGGTGTCACCCCGGAATCCATCCTTTTGCTTACTTTCACCAACAAAGCATCCAAACAGATGCTTGAACGGGTTGAAGAACTGACTGACATGGGTGCCCACCGTTTTCTTGGCGGTACATTTCACCATGTTGGAGGTCAGGTATTGCGTTCATTTGGTGACAGCATAGGCTTGACAAAAAGTTTTACCATTCTTGATGACGGAGATTCAGACTCTCTGCTCAATGAAGTGATTCGCGACTTGGATCCTGGCTTTTTCAAATCCAAAGAAAACCCTAAAGCCAAACCGATCAAGGGATTACTAAGCTTCTCCAGAAACATCGGTGCATCCTTTGAGGAAGTGGCTAAAGGTCGTTATCCTAGCAACATGGAGCTTTGTTCGAAGATCGATTCATTTGCCCGGATATACCAACAAACCAAACTCGAAAGAGGATTGGCGGATTATGATGACCTTTTGGTTTACTGGCTGGAAGTTATGGAAAATAACCAAGAGGCGGCGGAATATTATCAACAGAGATTTTCGCATGTATTGGTGGATGAATATCAGGATGTTAATTCACTTCAAGCCCGCATCGTTGATAAAATTGCCTCCAACCACCAGATCATGGCGGTAGGCGACGATGCCCAATGTATCTACACCTGGCGTGGTGCCGATCTCGATCAAATCATGAGTTTTCCCGAACGGCACCCCGGCACCAAAATTTTTAAAATCGAGACCAACTACCGGAGCTCGCCCGAAATTCTTGAACTTGCCAATGGAATTCTTCAAAGACGGGCTGTCGAAACCAGTTATTCCAAGATACTAAAACCCTCACGCCCCCATCAGGACTTGCCCGTGCTGGTGCCGACCATGGACACCTATCAACAAGCCGATTTTGTCCTTTCGAAAGTCGAACAACTCTACGATCAGGGCATCGATTATGATCAAATCGCTATCCTTTACCGTGCTCACTTTCATGCGATGGAATTACAGATCGAACTTTCCCGCCGGGGAATGCCCTTCGTCATTACCAGCGGACTCAGGTTTTTTGAACAGGCCCATGTTAAGGATCTGGTGGCACAGCTGCGGTTCGTGATCAACCCCAGAGATCGCACGGCTTTTTACCGATTTATCTGCCTGCTTCCAAAAGTGGGAGAAAAAACCGCAGCCAAACTCCTGCTCCATGCCGAAAAGCAGGGAAATAGCCTTCAAAAAAGTATTTTTGATACCCTGGCCGACCCGGTTGTTTATTCAAAGGTACCCGCCGATGCCAAAGACGATTGGTCAGAGGTTACGGAAACCCTACAAAATATCCATACTCTTGCCCAATCGGCAACCCCTGCTCAGGTGGTGGAAGGGGCCATTTGCGGGTGGTATCAGGATTACCTGAGAAGAACCTATGAAAACTGGCCCAGACGGGAAGAGGACCTGGAAAGCCTGGTCGATTTTGCCTCCAAGCACCAAAATCTCGCAGAAATGCTTTCGCAACTTGTTCTTCTAAGTTCAGAATCAGGTGACCGGGTGGTTCGCCCAGGCGAAAAATACCTCCGTCTTTCCACCATTCATCAATCAAAGGGTCTCGAGTACCCTCATGTTTTCATCATTGGATTGGCCGACGGATTGTTCCCCGGTAAACGGGCGATTGATGGAGAGAGTGACTTGGAAGAAGAGCGCAGGCTCTTTTACGTTGCCACTACCCGGGCAGAAAAATCTCTTCATATGATTTATCCGATGCTTTCATCCCAAAAAGGAACCCCCGTACGGCTAATGCAAAGTCGTTTTCTTAAGGAATTGCCTGAAACAAAATACCAACTCTTGAACACTCATTCGTCCTTTGGCCGAGCCTACTCAAAATCTTCTGGTTGGAATCAGTACGGATCGGGAGGTTATGGGGGAAGGCACGGTCGTCGTTCTTATTGAAAAGCAAGAGCTTCTCCCAGTGCTTTCCATGCCAGCAGAGCACAATCATGTCGCTCCGGTAAATGCAAAATTGACTGGTAAACACATAGATCACCCGGTAGTTCGTTTATTTCACCATTCAGAAGAATTTTGAAAATTCCCTGATGTATATGTTGGGCCTCCTCAAGGGTTAGTTCATTCAATTCTGAAAAAAGTAGGGATGCACTCGCAGTAGCTAAGGCTGACCCTTGCACCTTCATACCGATTTTAACAAGTCTTCCTTCTTCCACCTTAACGGTGAGATTGCAGATATTGCCAGTTTTGGTACTTTTAAAATCAGCCTTATGGGTAGGATCAGTGATCGGATGATCAAATTGTGGATTTCTCGCATGCTCTTCGAGAATCTCGCGATGTAAGCTGTCTTCCGCCACTCAGAAGATGTTTTTCCACATCATGGATTCAACTGGCTTTGGAGTCCGCTGATTATATTTAGCAGATGACTTCATGGCGTAATCAACCTCCACCTCGCCATCCACCCTGAAATAAATTAATTGACCAATGGGCATGCCTGCATAGACCCTCACTGGTTGAGAAACGGAGATCTCCAGAGTCCAGTGATTACAAAACCCAACATCCCCCTTTCCTGCCGTCGCGTGGATATCAATACCTAGCCTTCCAACGCTGGATTTGCCTTCAAGAAAAGGAACATACTTTCGGGTCTCAGTGTATTCCTCAGTCGATCCCAGGTATGTCTTCCCCGGATATAAAATCATGCCTTCCCCGGATAGCTCAAAGTGCTCCACCTGGTTGTGTTTTTTGGCATCAATAATATCGTCAATATAACAAGCTAAAAACTTTGATAAATGCACATCGTAACTATTGGTCCCAAGGCAATCACGGTCGTAAGGATCAATCACAATGTCATGGGTGCTAATAGCTTCCAATATAGATCGGTCGGATAGAATCATAAAACAAAAGACTTAAAATTCCCAAGACTGGATTGCAATTTTCCTTTTAACCGATGCGTGTAATCAAAAAGCCTCCCTGTCTGTAAGGAGTCTTTTTGATAAACCCTGAAGTTATCTAATTTTAGGCGAACGGCCTGTATATCCCTGGAGCAGGCACGGGATATTCACCGTTATCATCCGGCACCACAGGTGGCGTGGTATTAAAGGTGTAATCATCTATACCCGGAGCGTAGTCCCTACCTTTTTTCATAAGTTCATCCGCAATGATTTCCTTTCCGGAATAACAAGCTTCTCTTCCTAGGACAGCGGTAAAGGTACTCATCGCCCCGTAATCTGCTTCATTATAATACTGTCCCTTGTGCATTGCTTCAATTAAGTTTTTTTGCTCTTGGTAATGACCGCCCGCTGCACCGGTGATACGGGTTGGATCTCCCTCAAATGGAAAAATCGCTCGGGCTACATCACAGGTGCCCTTGGAACCATGGGCTGACTCTGACACATTCGACCATCCCCCTTTTAAGTGTCTCCCTTGGCTGTACATTTTGGTGCCATCCTCAAAGGTGTATTCCACAAAAGTATGGTCAAAGATTTGGGAAAGCTTACGATCCCCACCCATACGCATCTCGCTACCACCCATCCCGTTGGCTTTGATTGGATACATTCCTTTTATCCAACAACCGATGTCAAGGTTATGAATGTGTTGTTCACAAATTTGATCACCAGATGCCCAGGTGAAGTGATACCAGTTATTTACCTGATATTCCATCTCGGTCATGCCTTCCTGTTTGGCACGATGCCAAATTCCGCCCCCATTCCAATAAACACGAAGGAGGTTGATGTCCCCAATCGCACCATCCTGCAGTTGCTTAACCGTATTGATATATCTTTCCTCGTGCCTTCTCTGTAAACCAATACCAACATTCAATCCCTTTTCTTTTGCCTTCTTCGAGGCTTCAAGAACTCGGCGTACGCCCGCCACGTCACTGGCAACAGGTTTCTCCATAAAAACTTTTTTGCCCTGATTGATCGCATATTCAAACTGCTGGGGCTTAAATCCTGGAGGAGTGGCAATCACTACCATATCCACATCTTCATTGATTGCTTGTTTGTAGCCATCAATCCCACCAAAGATTTTGCCTTCAACATCGATGCGTTCCTCACCATATTTCTTTTTAAAACCATCAATCTTTCGGGTGGCTTTTTCGGGAAACGCATCCGCAACCGCAACCAACTTGGTGTTGCAACGAATTCCTTTCTCTTTTTCAAGGTCCTTCGGTGCGTCTAAAATCTGAGACACAGCACCTGAGCCCCTTCCTCCAAGACCGATGGCAGCCACACGGATCGTGTCGCTCTTGAGGTCTTCTCCACGAGCAACATAAGGGAAACTCGCGGCTGCTCCGGCAAGAGCCGAAGTTCCGATAAATTTTCTGCGGGTTACGATATCTTTTTCGTTCATATTTTTTTGATGTTACTTAATTAGAGCATAAGGGTTTGTTTTGTAAGGGGAAGTTCTGCCGAAGGTCTATCGAGATTAGGTGTTTTAATATTATTCCGAGGAGAAAATGTTGCAACATAAAGAGAGTCCACCATGAGAATTTATTTTGGCCAAGATTACAGTGGCAGATTCTTTAATTTTCGAAAAGTAAAACCATAAAAACCATAATAAATGGGGTAATTATTAAGGTGGAATTTTTTCTAAGGAGTTGTTTGACCGACAAGAAGAATCAAATCTTGCAAGGACGATGTCTATGTCCAAGGGAATTTTAGAAATAAGTTAGACTGTCTTCACCACTTCAGCTACATGATGGGCAGACTCCAAAAACTTCCATCACATGAGTTACTTCCTGATAGCCATACCCTCGTGCAATTTCTTCCAGTTCATTTTTCATACACACATCAACCCGTTCTGAATCACCGCACATTCTACAGGTTAGATGATGGTGATGTCCATGGCCGTGACCGAAACAATATACCTTAGTCCCATTTTCCCTTACTCCAAGTTCAACCACACCTGCTTTGACAAATTGCTCCAAGGAGCGATAAACCGTTACCAGGTCACACTGACTGGCTACCAGCATTGCATGGTTTTCTTCGGCAGAAATAGGAGAATCAGCTTTGGACAATACCTCCAGAATGGCTTTTCTTTGCTCGGTAATCCGTAAACCTTTTTCTCGAAGAACAGAAATCGCTTTTGTGATTGGATCTGACATTTGACTCTTAATTTGATGAAACTTCTCCGATCAAATAAATAGAAAGCATCTTCCGCAACCATCTTTTCTTGTTGATGCAAATCTTTGCACAGGCTAGCACCATAAAAATGAACATTAATATTTGGGCTTTCAGCTTCTGCTTTATTTTTTTTCAATCAGCTTCTTCGAAATCAATCGATACAATGCTCAACTTCTACATCCCACATCTATTTGAAAAAGATGAAGAAAAAACTTTTCTATACCGAACAGCTACCCCGGAAAAAATGGAAAAAGGCAAAAAATACCCTCTTCTCGTTTTTTTTCACGGAGCAGGGGGTCGTGGTAACAACAACAAGGATCAACTTCTCGATGCAGGAGGGTTGGCGGCTTTTGAAAAAGCAGGCGTGCGAACAAAATTTAAATCCCATTTATTTGCAGGGCAGGTGCCAAAGGATGAAAGATGGGTTAATGTCCACTGGTCGCTCCTCGGCCATAGTATGCCCAAAATCTCGGATTCTATGAGCATGGCTTTACAGATGGTAGATACTTACATTAATGATCAGAAAAATCAGGTCGACCGTAATCGAATTTATGTGATGGGCCTTTCCATGGGCGGCTATGGAACCTGGGACGCCATTCAAAGAAAACCCAATTTCTTTGCCGCCGCTGTTCCCATCTGTGGCGGAGGTGATGTTTCGCTGGCCCATAAACTTACGAAAATTCCCATTTGGGCATGGCATGGAGATCAAGACAAGGTGATCAAGCCATCTAGGTCTCGTGAGATGATTGATGCCATAGAAAAGGCAGGGGGCACACCAAAATATTCTGAAATCAAGGATCGGGGTCATAATTCATGGCTAGATTGCTGGAGTTCGGATAAGCTATGGAATTGGCTTTATTCGATTTCCAAAAAATGAAAGTGTCCTAAATCAGGATTTTGATATATGAATACAAGTTGATATATCAAATTGACTTTGATACTAGTAAACCTTGTTTGTCTAATTTATGTTGAGAAACCCAAGCAAACGCATCGGCTACAGGTCATGTATTATTTTGATGAGATCTTATGTCTACTGGGTCAGCTTTTTTTTCGTTTCTAGTTTTGCCATTTTGGCGGAATCGCCCAAACCAAACATCTTATTCTTTATGGCCGACGACATGGGTATTGGAGACACCAGTGCATACCTGGGCTTTTCATTGCTCAAGAACGCAGCACCCATTTCAAAAACCCTAAAGACCCCAAATATAGAAAAGTTTTCAAAACGAGGAATGATTTTTACCGATGCCCATGCACCCGCGTCGATGTGCAGTTCCACCCGATATTCTCTTCTGACAGGTCGACTTGCTCACAGATCTTATCTCAAAAAACAAGGTTGGCTTCCGCACGGGCCAAACAGACCCATGATTCATAAATCGTTGATTACCTTGCCTGAAATGCTTCAACGTAATGGCTATTACACCGGAGCCGTGGGTAAATATCATGTGGGCATGGACTTCGATGATGGGCACGGAAAACCTGCGGATGAATTTGATTATAAAGATGTCGATTTCACCAGGCCCATTTTAGACGGGCCTACCCATCATGGATTTATGGAGTTTTTCGGTGTTCCGGGTAACACCGAGGATTCACTTGATACGGAGCCAAGAATTTTCATTCGGGATGATAAATGGACTTTTGCGGACCGTTCGAAAATGCAATGGGGCGGAATAATTCACCGAGAAGGTCAGGTTTTATATGGACCTGATTGGAATTTAAGTGAAATTGGTCCGGAGTTTCTAAAAAATGGACTTCAATTTATCCGTAAAGCCGCGGCGAAGAAATCTCCATTCTTTTTATATTATGTACCCGCGGCCAATCATTATCAGAGAAATGTGGATGGAGATTATGCCGTGCCCCAAACCATTGATGATAAGTCTGTTAAGGGAGAAAGTCGTTTTACGGATGGTGCAGGAGGGGGCGAGAGAGGAGACATGATTCTTGAAAATGATATCGCTTTCGGTGCACTATTAAGAATACTTCAAGAGACTGACGATCCCAGAAATCCCGGTCACCCACTCATCGATAACACCCTGATCATTTTCACAAGCGATAACGGACCCAATGTGGGTGACAACTCTGGAACAAATGAAGAGAGCGGCGGACTAAGAGGTAAAAAAGCCAAAATTTGGGAAGGTGGGCATCGAGTTCCCTTCATTCTCTCCTGGAAAAACAGGTTTGATCAGGGCCTTACCAACCGAAATCTTTTTTCTCTTACCGATCTTTTCGCCACCTTGGCCGAAATCATAGGCGATGACTTAGGGCCCTCTGAAGCCCTGGATAGTTTGCAATCTTTTACCTACTGGGTTGACCCGAAACTGGAAGACCCACGGCCGCGATACTTCTTTTGTCATTTGGGTCCACCCTATGAAAATGATGCAATTGCCATCAGACAGAAATCGAAAAAGGTAATCGTGCAAGGTGGTCTTGCTCAAGCTTGGACCCCAAAGGGTACGCAAGGCACTGCAACCTCCGTTGCCTGTTATGATCTTAATCAAGATCCATATGAAAATGCAGACTTTTCCAAAATAGATGATGAAACCCAGCGAATGGTTACCAAACTAATTAAAATCCACAACCAAGGATACTCTCGTGATTTAAATGACTCTCAAAGCAAGAACTTAATTGTTGATGATGGTTGGCATAATTTGAGAAATGATGTCACAGGCTTGATTGGCTTTCAGTTTAAGCTCAACATTGACCAAATAGTAAGCCACCTCGGCATGTGGGATGATCATGACCGTGAACTGCCTGTCCGAGATGCACGCGGACTTCCCACAGAACTCATCTCCGACCAACCCAGCCGAACGGGAGCCAGACCTAGATCCCTTGAGAATGACCATGAAATCACTCTTTGGAAAATCAACCATAGTTTAACTGAAGAGCTTTCCTCCGTTGTGCTTACCCCAGAAAAACCTGGACTGCTTGACCATGAATTCCGCTATTTCGAATTAAAAAAACCTGTCCAACTTTTCAATAATCATCTCTACATGCTTACAATGACAACTTGTACTGATGATGGTGATCACTTCCATGACGATGTGGCATTCGATGGATTATCTCCCCTGGTAAATCCCCTCGTCACAATAGTGAGAAGCGTGCTTATAAAAAAAGATAACCCCTCTCAGATTTTCCCGATACCTTCCTTTGCCGATCTTCACCCTGATTATACACTTCATAGACTACCGGTTGGTCCAACTTTACGATTTCAATAAGTCTTTATCTTAAAATTATTTTATATATCCAAAATAGATGATATATAAAATTTTAGCCACTACTCATCCAATTATGAAAATTTTCCCTTTAATTATTCTGTTCATTTTAGCTTCTGCTTGCATTAATAATGTTGGTGCAAAGATCAGGGCAGTACCTTTTCACAAAGTAGAAATGACAAGTGATTTTTGGCGGCCGCGTCTAGTCACCCAAAGAAAAGTGCTTGTTCCCTTTGCCTTTGAAAAAACTAAGCCGGGGGTAGACCACTTACAAGCTGCTGCTGATTACTTAAACGGCAAAGAAGTTCCGGATCACCGCCCCCATCGATTTATCGATTCTGATTTATACAAAGTGATGGAGGGAGCGGCCTATCTGGCTCAATTACAGGATGATCCGGAACTCGAGGCACAATTTGACCAAATTGTGGATGTAATCGCCTCGGCTCAGGAGACAGACGGATACCTCTATCCTTCTCATACCACTAAAGTTGGCTCCGACAAAAATATGATGGGCAACCAGCCCTACACTTTCGTGGTACACAGCCATGAACTGTATAATATGGGTCACCTTTACGAGGCAGCCATTGCCTACTACCTTGCAACAGGTAAAGATAAACTACTCAAAGTCGCTGAAAAAAACGCCCAGCACGTGAACAAAGTTTTCTTTGAAGGTGACCCCAAATACAACAAAGGCAAACCGATCCGTCAGGCACCCGGTCATCAGGAGATGGAGTTAGCCTTAGTCAAGCTTTATCAAATTACTGGTAAGGAATTATATCTTAATATGGCAGAAAAATTTCTCGAGGTTCGCGGAAAGACTTATGTACCCGATGGGGAGGGCGTGATGTCACCTACATACGCTCAGCAACATGCGCCGGTCGAAGATCAATCCGAAGCCGTTGGACACGCTGTGCGTGCAACTTACCTCTACTCGGCCATGGCAGATATTGCCGGTTTAAAACAAAAAAAATCCTACACCGCGGCTCTTCAGCGAATTTGGGCCAACATTACTGATACCCGTATGCATATAACCGGTGGTCTTGGAGCCGTCCACGGCATTGAGGGGTTCGGTCCCAAATATCTTCTTCCCAACGCTGACGCTTTTAATGAAACCTGTGCCGCAGTGGGAAATGTGCTCTTTAACTTTAGAATGTTCCTTGCCCACAAAGATGCAAAGTATCTCGACGTGGCCGAGGTTTCCCTCCTAAATAATGTTTTGGCCGCCGTAAATTTGGAAGGCAATCGTTTCTTTTATGTCAATCCATTGGAAGCCGATGGTAAATATCCTTTTAATCACGGAACTGCGGGCCGGGCTCCATGGTTTGGGACTGCCTGTTGTCCAAGCAACATGGCACGGCTTCTGCCACAAGTTCAGGGTATGACCTATGCTCATGACGAAAAAAATCTCTACCTCGCCATGTATGCCGAAACTTCCACCAAGCTTGAAATCGCCGGCACTCCATTGGAAATTTCCCAAACCACTGAATATCCAAACGACGGGAGAATAGAAGTTTTCCTCAATCCACAGAAGCCCACCTCCTTTAAGCTTCATCTGCGAATCCCCACTTGGGCAGGTAATCAGTTCGTACCCGGCAAGCTTTATCAATACCTTACCAAGTCTCAAGATACTTGGAAACTTTCAGTAAATGGAAAAAGCATTTCCACCAACACCGAATTTGGTTTTGCGACCATCGAGCGAAAGTGGAAAAAAGGCGACAAGGTCCTGCTGGAATTACCCATGCCTTTGAGACTGAACCAGTGTGATTCAAGAGTGGAGGAAAACCATAACCGTTTGGCATTCACCAGAGGCCCCTTTGTACTCTGTGCTGAATCAATCGATAACGATGGGGCCACCCAGCGATTTTATCTTGATTCAAAACCTTCGATAAAAAAAGCCAGTTTTTCCAAAGTAACCCTGCCAGCCGGCTCTTTTCTCAAAACCACAACCCTAACGAATGCCCTTACTGAAGATGGAAATTCTGAAAAAAGAAATCTTTCCCTTATTCCTTATTATGCCTGGAACAACCGTAAACCCGGTTCCATGACCATCTGGTTTCCAAGCAATTCCAAACTTGCTGTATTTGATCCCCACAAACTTCCCAAAGAAAGCATTTTTTCTAACATAAAAGCATCTCACACTTCCGATCTCGACACCGAATCAGCTATTGGTGATGGAAAGGAGCCAAGATGGTCCAGTGGAAAAGATGTGCCCCGCTGGACGAGTCGTCCTCAACTGGGAACACGCCAGTGGGTTGAAGCGTCATTTACCGAACCCAAAAAAGTGCGTGACATCGGAGTTTATTGGATGCAAGACCAACAGGATGTAAAGTTTCCTGAGGAATGGTCGCTTGAAGTCAGGAACGATGGCCAATGGAAGCCCTTTGAACTTTATGTTACCGATCGATACGACAACCGGGCCAATCAGTATAATGTGGTACATCCAGCTTCGCCTCTTACCTGCGACGCCATTCGAATAAATATGATCCCCAAAGAAAATTCTGCTGTTGGCATTTTGGAGGTTAAGGTGGCATTTGAAAATTAAGTTTCATGAACAGACGGTGATCAAAGGAAATCTGGTCTGCCTTGTTCTTGCTGGAATAAATTTTATTTTATTTTCTCCGAAATTATCCTCAAAGTCGGAGGACTTTTGCCAAAGACTGGAACAGTCGATTCAGGGAAAAAAGCATGGATTTTTGGCAGGTAATCTTGCCTATTATGTTGGTGGCTTTCATGCCAGTTGGGAACCTGTCGAAGATGAAACCATAGGCTTAACCCACCCTTTCTTTCACGACCTTCGAAGTCGAGGGGCAGGACTTCTTGGAAGCGAGGTTTCAGGTATTGAAAATACGGGCGTGGGCAACGATTATATGGGTTGGGAATTTTACAAGGATACACGGGTGCTTTATGGAAGCGTGTTTGTTGGAGATAGAGAATTCAAAAACCCGGTTCCATCCCGAATGCTTTGGCGACCTGATAAGATGATTTGTGAATACGAACTGGATGATATTCTGGTTAGGGAGGAAAAATTCATCGGTAAGAATGATGCCGCCGCATCCATTATCACTTCATCCAAACCTGTAACCCTACGCTTCGAGGGACACAGTTTCTTTGTTCGCCATAGCGTTTCTTCGACCGCCAAAATATCCTATCAGAAACAGACCAACACCATCCTTATTCATGAAGGTGGCAGTGTAAGGACCAAGCCAGATCCGGATGGTCCGGTGAGGACCGGTCCGTGCGTTTATGAAGGAATGACTACCGCACTTTCTGCCTCCGAAGACTTTTCGGAAACCTTTAGCTCGCAAATTGGCCAGCATGGCGAGCAAAAATACGAATTTGAAATTCCCTGCGATAAAAATGGTGTTACCGTCTCCTGGGCAATGGATGATGACCGACAAACGGCTCTGACCAAGACCAGGCAAATTGTTTTGCAAGCTGAGCAATCACTTGAATCCAAAACAAAGGAGATGAACCAGCTCTTACGCAACGGCATCCCGCAGTTTCGTTGCAGTGACCCAAAATTTGAAGAGATTTATTACTATCTCTGGTCCCTCTACTTGATGTATTACATTGATGTGCAAAAAGGCTGGGAAATGGAAAATCATACCCAAACCGCAGTGAACAACTTCCTGGGCATTCACAGGTATGATTCCTGTTTTCAAATTAAAGTGGGTGCCTGGACCCGAGACAAAGCTCGTTTCGCTTATGGTAATGTTCTCACCTGGAAACATCTCGTCAGGAATAATCGCTATCGTCAGTTACCAAACGGTCTTATCTTGCTTTCGGACAACAAGGGCACCACCTGGCACTCAGGTTCTTATGGTGGAGAACTTGCCGAACATGTATTAGGAGCTTGGCAAATTTATGAACACACTAATGATTTGAAATTTCTACGGGATTGCTACGATGGTTATTTCCGAAAAGTTTTTTGGAAAAGCTTTCTCGGATTTTCGATGAACGATTTCGAGGTAGTTTCCGTGCTGCAAAAAATGGCTAAAATGACTGGATTTCCCGATGATGTTGACCACTGGAAAAATTTGGTCAGGCAGGACCCCGATCATATCCGATTCACATTCGCCGAAAGATGGGAGACCCATGGGCACGAAAATTTTTTCGCGGGTCCCAAAGACGGAAAGCTTCACACCAATGCTTTTTGGGCCATGCGTTCTCAATGCTTTCCACGTCATTATGCTGAAAGCATGATTCATGCATGGGCCTTGGACAGGACTCGAGGTTTTTACGGGGAGTTTTTTCCCTTAGCCATGGCAAAGCAATCTATGAAACAATTTACATCACCTGATGACCTCGCTTTTGGCTACACCCCGGACACCGCTTATTTTACTTTGGACGGAATGTTCAAACAAGGCTTTCCTAAAATTGCATCCGAATTAACCCTAAATCACCTTGAAAATTACAACTTTCACGAAGCCTGGGGAATCCCCGTCGCCCCTGAAGCATATCGCAGGGACCTTCAGCTTTTTGGCGACCAGTATTCAAATTTCAATGCTGGAAAAATTCTTCTTTTTCTGGAAGGATTGGCTGGACTTTCTTACTCCGTGCCTGGAAATATTTTCACCGTTCAGGATTCTCTACCCCTTAGTTGGGACTGGATGGAAGTGGAAGTTCCCGTGGCTGACCATCCGGGATGGACCAGCATAAAAATGGAACGAACAAAAGATCTCTTTGGAGGTATGCGTAAGAACATATTAGTGAAGGGAAGCCCCATGCCTGTCAGCATTGAGGTTTGGCTTGACCAAAAAAATACTTCCGGTAGCCCTTCTTTTCAAGGAGCCAAATTTGTCCAGGTTGACTCCAATCGGCCCAACTCTCTCCGGTTTTCCTCTGCGGGCACTTCTCGTTCATGCTCTGTTTCCATTCCCCTAGAATGAAATTCCATCTTCTATTCTTTGTTCTTTCCGTTTGTCTTTTTCAAATTCCAACCAAGGGAAAAAAGCCCAATATTATCTTTATTCTCGCCGATGATCTTGGCTGGGCTGAGCTGGGCTGTTACGGGAATACCTTCAACGAAACACCCCACCTTGATCGAATGGCCAAGGAAGGCCTCCGCTTTACCAATGCCTACGCCGCCGCTCCCGTTTGTTCCCCCTACCGGGCTGCTTTGTTAACTGGTCAACACCCTGCCCGCATTGGGATTTTGGACTACCTCCGGCCCAACTCTTCCAATGCATTGCCGGTAAGCCAGCTCACCCTTCCCAAAATTCTTCGCGAAAATGGATATGCGACCGGTATGGTCGGCAAATGGCACCTGACCGGGTACAAATACCAGGATGCTCAATTTGAGGTAAGGCCCAGTGATCATGGTTTCGATTGGAATATCGGGAGCGAAATCAAAGGGGTTGGGAATGGAGCCAATTTTTGGCCTTATGTGTTTCGTACTCAACCGATCTCGTGGATCGATCTTCCAAAAAACAGATTGGGGGGAAAAGAATACTTAACCGATCGTTTGAATTTGGAAGCCGTTGATTTCGTTGAAAGGAATCAGGATAAGCCTTTCTTCTTATACCTAAGCCATTATGCTCCTCATACCATACTGAATGGTCGACCTGCCTTGGTTGAGAAGTATCGCAAAAAACACCCTCCCGGGAAGGCTAGCAGGACGAAATGCTATCTCTGCGATGATGCCAGTGTAAGTGGAGAAAACTGTGAATATTGGGCCCAGGATCATAACCCTCATCTTGCTGCCATGCTTGAAAGTATCGACGATGGAGTTGGACAGTTGATGAAAAAGCTCGGTTCACTCGGTCTTCTTGAAAATACCATTTTTATTTTTTCAAGTGATAATGGGGGAGAAACGAATGTCACGAGCAACGAACCGCTGAGAGGAGGAAAAAGTCAGTTATACGAGGGTGGAATCCGGGTCCCCCTGATCATTCGCTGGCCCGCAGGTTTGGTTCCATCAGGCAAAATTTGTTCGCAACCTGTGGTCAACCACGACTTCTACCCCACCTTGTTGGATGCAGCCGGAATAAAGCCAAACCCAGCACAAAAGTTCGATGGTGTGTCGACTTTAGCCACCTGGCAAAACCCTTCCACCCAGCCAAACCGCGATTCCCTCTATTGGCATTACCCTTTGGACAAACCTCACTTCCTCGGGGGAGTTTCAGCTGGGGCAATTCGTAAAGGCTGCTGGAAATTAATCGAATATTTCAATCCCAAGAGCCCCAATCAATTCGAACTCTTCAATTTGGAGAAGGATCCTTCCGAAAAAAAGAACCTAGCGGATGCCCGTAAGAACATTGTTAAAGATTTGTACGACACACTTACCGGATGGCGTAACCGCATTGGAGCAAAGATCCCGTCACGACCCATGCTTAGCGAAACCAGGAACCTTGTTTGGGGAGAACATTTTTCAGAGGGGCAAATAAGTCCCCATTGGTCTTTTCAAAAAGAATGGGATGTGAAGCATGGAATTCTTCGAAGAAACCAAGTAAAGTTAGAAAATGCTCGACTTATTTATACGAATCCGAATTTCAAGGATGCCCTGGTTCGGTTTGAGTTTCGCTTTGAGGGGGCAAACGAAATTCGTTTGGTTACGGGACCCGATGGAGGATACAACACCGTGATTCATATTCGTAAAGATCACTTTTTTATTAAGACTACTCATGATCAGGCAAGCCCCCCTTATCCCCTGAGACACGGCGAATGTGCTTATGATTTTAAGGACGGTGAATGGTATGTCATGACCCTTGAGTTCTTGGATGATCAAGTTATCGCTCACCTTGATCACCATCACATCGCATTCGCAAAACATCCGATTATCCGGCAAGAAAGAACTTATTTTGCCTTTCAAGTGGATCAAGCGGGTGCCTCTTTTGATAATGTACAGATTTTTCAAGTGGGAAGGCACCCCGAAATGGATGAAAACCTGTCTCATATACTATCTTGCATCGGAAAGTTTCCTCTCCAAAAAACGCCAAAAGAAGAATATAGAATTCTTAAACAGAATCTTCATGCACAATTACACATGACTGACCCGGCTTATCGGGCATTGGTCGAAAAAGTGAATCTACTGGAAAATGAGAAAATAAAACGATTCCCGGAAGTTTTTTCTTCAAGCAGGGAATTGAGTCAAAAGAGGCAAGATTTGCGAGAGAAATTACTGAGGGAAGATCCGCTCTTCCAGAAGCTTATGAAAGATCGACGAGCCGCTCATTCAGCAAGTCTTGATTATCTTCACAAAAAAGATAAAAGAATAACAAAACTTAAAAAAATTTTAAATTCTCCGTAATCCATGAAAGTGTTTATTTATCGAAGCGGCAAAACTTTCGGCCCCTATTCGATCAATCAACTCAATCGATATCTTCAGGAAGGTAAGGTATTGAGGTCGGATTTAGCCTGCCACGACGGAAAGGAATGGATCAAACTATCCGATGTGCCTGGTATTTTTAATCCAGCCAGAAAACCTGTTTCACTCGAAAAGCCTTTACCCCCTAAAAAACCACAAATTGCGGAAATAGAGAAGAATGCAACACCCAAGTCGAAGGATAAAAAAATACCATGGAAAATCCTCCTATTTGCAGGTGTTCCTTCATTTGTGATTACGGCTCTGGGTCTCGGTTTTTATTTTTTTGGGAGCCTAAGCCAGGATCCATCCTCGGGAAAGACGGAATTTGTTCATCTAACAGGCTCAAAATTTGGCAATTTGGACCCTAGGCCCGCAGCCCAAAAAATCGACGAATTTCTTTTTGACCGCCTTGAAAAAGAAAATTTGCAACCCAACCCCACGATTACGGATGAACAATTTGTACGCCGAATCTATCTCTCCATTATTGGCCGGATTCCCACCATCCCGGAAGCAAATGATTTCCTCAACTCCAACTCAAAAAACAAACATTCCCTGCTTGCCCAGCAGTTACTATCCAATGATGCAGGATATGTCGCTCACCACTATCAGTTTTGGGCTGATCTTCTGCGCATCCCCACAAATGTCGACTACACTCTTTATTACCGCGAATGGATCAAGGATCAAATAAGGGAAAACACCCCCTACGACAAACTTGCCCACAAACTAGTCAGCGGACACGGCTTGATCTTTGACAACCCAGCTGCTGCCTACTACTTGCGCGATGCAGGCATGGCACTCGATAATATGTCCAATTCCGTCCGGATTTTTCTAGGCACCCGATTGGAGTGCGCCCAATGCCATGACCATCCCTTTGATAAGTGGACACAGATGGACTATTTCAAGATGGCCGCTTACACCTATGATTTTGATGTGCGAATGGGCGTGACCAAAGAGTCAAATCGACAACGGATTTATCAGGATTTTGGAAAAAGAAAAACTGAGGCTTATAAAAATGCGGCTGGATTCGAAGATTTTCCCCACATTCATGATGAGTCTAAGATTAATGACTGGCTGAGTCAGCACTATGCTCCTGGTTATCTGGAACGTAACAATTTAACAAAAGAGGAATTTAGGGAAGCCGCCTTGAAAGGGCTGGCGGCACGGAAAAAAGCTTCTGATTTTGACAACCCTGTCTCGCAGACCGTCAACATGTTATACGGCCATATTTCAAATGTTCAGGTCCAACATCACCAAGATAAGCCCCTCAAACTTCCCCATGATTATCAGTATGAAAACGGATCTCCCCATGATATCGTTCAACCCGGGACCATGTTTGGACCGGAGATTCCCTATCTTGAAGATCAGACTGAGCGAAAAAAGGCCTATGCTAATTGGCTGACTTCTCCCGAGAACCCCCGCTTCACCCGGGTGATTGTGAACCGGATCTGGAAACGCACTTTTGGCCACGGCCTTTTTGAACCTGTGGATAACCTGACGGATCGAACGGAAATAAGTCATCCTGAGTTGCTCGATTTTCTTGAAAGCTTGATGCAGGATCTCAATTTCAATATTCGGGCGTTTCAAAATGTTCTCTTTCATACTCAACTTTTTCGCCGTGAAATGCACTTGGAAGATCATTCAGCTGGCATGAAATTTTACTTCTCGGGTCCACTTCTTAAAAGGATGAGTGCAGAACAGATTTGGGACTCAATTACCACCCTCATCCTTCCCCAGGTCGATACCTATGCACCAAACCGAAAGCGCACATTGGAACGCATTGCCCGAACCAAAGCAATTTATCACAGCCTTGAAGGAAGACCCATAGCGGAAGTGCTACCCAGAATACGGGAAGCCGGCGCCCTTCGCCGTGCAATTCGGTCGGAACAGGAGTCATTCGAAAAACAAATCTCTTCCGCTTATGCTCAATCCAACCATGAACTTGCGAAACAACTCACGAGTGAATTAAAGCAAAAAGTGCGAAATATGGAAAACCGTAATCGGGAGTTGGTTTTCGTCGATCTTAAGGACAATCAGGCCATCCCCTCCATGATGATGGGTTCGTCAATGATGACAGGCCCTATGAGCGAAGATACCTCTCAGGTCAATGAACAGATATCCAGTGCAAGGCCAAGAAAAGCACCCGACGGCTTGCAACCAAAAGAACGCAGGCAATGGGAGGATAAGGAACGTTTGTCCCTGCGGCACTTTCGAGAAGTCGTCCGATTAATGGCTCGTGCTGTGGAATTGGAATCGCCAGCCAAACGGGGTCATTTTTTACGTGACTTTGGCCAGTCAGACCGGGAGGTGATTGAAAATGCCTCCTCCCACGCATCGGTTCCGCAAGCCTTATATTTGCTCAACAGCCCTCTAGATATCGCAATTCACAACGCAAACTCGGTTCTCGGGCGGCAGTTAAATAAATTAGATGACCCGAAGGAAAAAATCAGCCTGATCTACCGGAGCATGCTTACTCGAGAGCCAACCAGTCGTGAAATGGAACGAATTCTATCCGAATATGAAACGCACGGGGAGGAAACCACCGAAGATTTGGTTTGGGCTTTACTAAATTCCCGACAGTTTATTTTTATACAATGATAAAATCAGATTACAATCGACGTCGCTTCATGGAATTAGCTGCAGGTACCTTTCTTGGTGTCTCCGCCAGTAACTGCTTTGGATCAGTTGGAACCAAAGAGTCAAGTCCGCCTCTCGCAAGTTCAGATAAACAACTCATCTATCTCTACATGGAAGGGGGCATGAGCCATATTGATACTTTTGATTTAAAAACTGGTCATGAAAACCAAGGATCCACGCGCCCAGTAGACACCAATGTCGATGGCATTCAAATATCAAGTCATTTACCCAATCTAGCTAGGCATACCGATAAACTTTGCATCGTGAATTCCCTCACTTCTACCGCCGGTGACCACGAAAAAGGTAATTATTTCATGCATACGAGCTACCAACAGCGGGCAACCATAAGGCATCCCGGAATAGGGGCTTGGTATCATAAATTCAGTGGCAAACTTAATCCCACTTTACCCGCTTCCGTATTTGTAGGAAAAGAGAGCCGCTTCCATGGAAGCGGAGGATTTTTTGAGCCCGAATTTGAACCCTTGGCCATCAATGAACCTCAATCCGGGCTTAAGTACGCAAGAGCCATGGTCAACAAATCACGCTTCGAGAGGAGGCTTAATTTAACCACGGACATTGATGCGGAATTTCTCAAACGGTACCATTCGAAACCTATCCGTGCCTATGGTCATATGTATGCGGATGCAGTGCGCTTAATGGAAAGCCCGGATCTTGAAGCATTTAATATTCATAAAGAAGACACAAAAACCAAAGAGCGCTATGGCACGGAGCCTTTTGGACAGGGATGCCTGCTTGCCCGTAGGCTGGTGGAAAGAAATGTCCGCACCGTGGAAGTCAGTTATGGCGGATGGGACACTCATCAAAATAATTTCACCACCCTTCCGGAGTTGTGCCATACCATGGATCAGGCAGTGGCTGCATTGCTCGATGACCTGGAGAAAATAGGTAAGTTGAAAGATACAGTGGTTGTCTTAACCACCGAGTTTGGAAGGACTCCCAAAATCAATCAAAATGTGGGGCGAGATCATTACCCCCAGGCATTCACCAGCGTCTTGGCTGGAGGAGGATTCAAGGGAGGTTATGTTCACGGAAAGACTTCCGAAGGAGCAGAGGAGGTTTTGGAAGGTTCGATGACAATTCCTGATTTTAATGCAACCATTGCCCATGCCTTGGGAATTCCAACAGACTATGTTATGTATAGCCCAACCGTACGACCTTTCACCGTCGCTCATAAGGGAAAACCCCAGCTGAACCTACTTGCCTAGTTTGATGAATAATTGCCACTCAGGTTACGGGTATTTTTCGAAAAACGATCACCATATTTTGAATTAGATGCATTTGCCAGTGCGTCTGGCAAGCAGTATGGGTAGGTTATCACTATGGACATAATTGAAAAGAATAAGCAACGGATGTTTAAGCTCTCTTCCCAAAGCCCCCATCTTGCCAAACAAGTTGAGGAGTTGGACTGGAGCGAGCTAGAATCAGCCTTGGAGGAATGCATTTTTAACAAAAACGAAATTGGATTGCCCAAGGATTATGGCCCCGCTACTTATTTCCCGCTGCTTCCGGAATCTACCGAACAGAACGAGCTCTATAAAAAAGCTTACCAGCATGGCGAAAGCCTGATTCGGGCGGGTAAAACGGCTGCATTCACCGTGGCAGGCGGACAGGGTACCCGACTTGGCTATGATGGGCCCAAAGGAACCTTACCGGTCACCCCCATCAAAAAGAAGACACTCTTTCAACTATTTGCGGAGCAAATTCTCGGGCTCTCTGAAAAATATGAGATAATCATTCCATGGTATATCATGTGCAGTCCTTTAAATTTGCATGCCACGGTCACCCACTTCAGGGAAAACAATTTTTACGGACTTGGTGAAGAAAATCTCCGCTTTTTTGCTCAAGGCGTCATGCCCGCCACTGATTTCGAGGGTAACCTGCTCCTGGCTTCGATGGATAGTCTCGCCCTATCCCCCAATGGACATGGCGGTTCCCTCAAGGCTTTGATTGATTCCGGATCCATTGCCGACATGGCAAAAAGAGGTATTGAGCATGTCTCCTATTTTCAGGTCGATAATCCATTGGTGACCATACTCAACCCTTTATTTATCGGACTGCATGACCTTCAAAAATCAGATATGTCGAGCCGGTCCCTGACCAAAACCGGGCCGTTTGAAAAATTGGGCAACTTCGTTTCGATCGGCGATCGGGTTACCATAATCGAATACTCAGATCTCCCGGAGGAAAAAGCACTTGAGACGGAAGACGATGGCCGTATCAAATACCGGGCGGGAAGTCCGGCTATTCATGTTCTGCGGTGCGACTTCATTGAGCAATTTGCCCGTGGCGAAAATAAACTGCCTTACCATCGGGCTGAAAAAAAGGTCTCTTTCATCAATGAGAAGGGTGAGCTGATCGAGCCGCATGAACCAAACGCAGTGAAATTTGAAACCTTTGTTTTCGATGCCCTGCCAATGGCTAAAAATCCATTAATTCTGGAAGCTGACCGGCGGGAAGAGTTTTCCCCGGTAAAGAATAAGACCGGGGTTGATTCACTGGAAAGTTCCATGGAGGACCAGATTAAAAAAGCCCATAGATGGCTCTCACAACATAATTTATCCATCCCTGAAAATACCACGATCGAAATATGTCCCCGCTCCTATCCCTCTTTTGTGGATACTGAAAAAATCGATCTGCAGGAGGAAGATTTAACGGAAGATAAAATATACCTGACTAAATTCTCCGTATGAAAACTTTTTTGTATTTCTCTTTTTCTCTTTTCCTCGCTTTTTCTGTCCTAGCCCAAAAAGTAGATCCTACCTATAAGCAGGTTTCCTATGGACCACATGAGGATATGACCCTGAACTTTTGGAAAATTGAATCCCAAAACCCAGCTCCTCTGCTGGTGCATATCCATGGAGGAGGCTGGTTGGGCGGAAAGAAACACGAAAAGGCTAATGCAAATGAGCTTAAACATGGATACAGCTTTGCCTCGATCGACTATCGTCTTGCTGGGGTAGAACTCCTGCCCGCTGCCGTACATGACGCAGCCAGAGCGATTCAATTTTTAAGAACAAAAGCAAGTGATTGGAATTTTGATCCCAACCGCATTGCGGTTACCGGTGGGTCCGCAGGGGCGGCTTCCAGCCTGTGGCTTGCTTATCACGATGATTTGGCTGATCCCCAAAGCAAGGATTCAGTCCTCCGGCAATCATCACGGGTTTGCGGGGCGGTTGCCATGGGCGGGCAAACAACTCTCGATCCATTTCTTCTCGAAAAAAAGATTGGTCCAGCGTGCGTTCAGCATGGAATGATTTGGAAAACCGTGGGAGCAAAAAGTATTGAAGACCTTATGGACAACTGGGGTAAATACAAAGCACTTTCACTGGAATGCTCTCCCATAACCCATGTTTCCAAGGATGATCCTCCCGTTTTTCTCAGCTATGGAAAACCAGATCCAGTCCCCGTAATCATGGGAGACGGCATTCATCACGCTGGCTTTGGCCGTCTCCTTAAGGAAAAATGCGAATCTGTTGCGATCCACTGCCATCTGCAAGTCAAGGAACACGAGACGCCATCACTAACGAGAGCGCAATTTCTCCAAGAATTATTTTTCAAATGATAAAACATAATCCCTTTCTTCCCTAGGAAATCTTCCTCACTTAACGGTTTAGGCTTTTACAATAAAATTATTAAATTAGAATTACTTCAGTTTTCTCTCTCACATTTGTTTATATCCGTGATGAAAAGATCCGTAACAACCACAGTCGTCTTCTTTCTTCCCATCTGCTTTGCATTGGGTAATTACTTTGTTCCGCCGATTAAAAAACCGATCGTAGATTCATCAACCGGTCTACATGTACCCCCGGGTTTCGAAGTCGACTTGGTTTACGAAGTGGATAAGACAAAATTCGGTTCATGGATAGCCATGGCGTTTGATGAGAAAGGCCGGCTTACCGTTTCCGATCAGCAAAAAGCAGGTACATTCATTGTAGATATCCCGCCGCGCGGGCAAAAATTAGATGAAAGCAAAATCAGCAAGCTGAATGTTGCTTCTTCCCTGTATGGCATGCTCTACGCCTTTGACCACCTTTACATGATGGGTAACCGCCAACTCACCCGTGCCAAAGTACTGCCTGACGGAACCCTGGGCCCCACGGAATTCCTCGCCGAAATGGCTGGTGGCGGAGAGCACGGTCCTCACTCCATCATTGTGTCCCCGGACGGAAAAAGCATATATGTAATCGCTGGAAATGCCACCAGACCACCACAATTTCTCAATTCAAGAATCCCCGCAAATTGGAAAGACGATGTGCTTTTGCAAAATTATGCCTATGGACATATGTCTCATGGAAAGGCCCCCGGTGGATGGGTTATGAAAATGAGTCCGGATGGGAAAAATCGGGAAATAATTACAATGGGGTATAGAAACCCTTGCGATTTTGCCCTAAATCGGGATGGAGAACTTTTCGTATACGATGCCGATATGGAATGGGACATCGGAGCTCCATGGTATCGGCCCACCCGAATTAATCATGCCATCTCAGGCGGTGAAAGCGGATGGCGGGCAACCTCCAAAAAATGGCGTAAATACTATCCCGATACGATCGGTTCGGTGATTGATATTGGCCCCGGGTCTCCAACAGGAGTTATTGCTGGAACCAATGCAAATTTCCCCACCCATTATCGTAATGCTTTATTCATTTGCGATTGGACATTTGCCACCATGTATTCAATCCACCTCAAACCAAATGGATCATCTTACATTGGAGAGAAAAGGGAATTTATTTCAAACAATAATGGCTCACTTGCTCTAACAGATGTGGATATCGGCCCGGATGGCAATATGTACTTCTGTGTCGGTGGGCGCGGCGGACAATCCCGCCTTTATCGAATTTCCTACACTGGAAACTCCGCTACCAAATTATCCAAATTGGATACCACCAGCGTACATGCAAAAGCCCGTGCAACCCGTCGGATGATCGAAAAATTTCACGGCAAACCAAATCCTAAAGCTTTGCAAGAGGTATGGGATCACTTGGGGAGCAAAGATTATCATATCCGTTATGCCGCCCGTATTGCCATGGAATGGCAGGATCCAAAATCCTGGGCAAGCAAGGCATACTCGGAAAAGAATGACTTAGCGGCCATTCATGCGTTACTGGGACTGGCCCGCTGCGATTTGAAGGGAAGTGCTAAACCAAGTATAGACAGGCTATTACAGATCAATTTCAAAGATTTAGACAAAACTGGCAAACTTGCCCTCCTTCGTACCTACTCGGTCATTATGAGTAGAAGCGGCATGCCTGATCCAAAGCAGGTCGAAGCCATGGGTAAACAACTCGATCCCCTCTTCCCGGCTAATGACGATAACCTTAACGAAGAACTATGTCGCCTGCTTTGCTACCTGGATCACCCTTCCGTGGTCAAGAAAACCATAGCCTTGATGAAAACAACCAAGGCTAAGATTCCCGACTACGATGTTTCGATCATGAAAAGACATGCCGGGTATGGAGGTAAAATTCTTAGCAGCATGCAGGAAGAGGTAGCTCCCAATGTTCTAAACATTCATTTTCTCTTTTGTCTTAAGGATGTGCGCACTGGATGGACCATGGATCACCGAAAGTCATATCTTAGTGAACTCCAAACCCTTATGACCAAAAAAGGTGGAAATATGTTTACTGGATACATCCAGAAAATTCGCGAGTCTGCCATTGCCGCCGTTCCTGAAAAAGATCGTATTGCACTCCAATACCTCATGGGTGAAGTTAAGAGCGTGGATTTGTCCAAACTGCCCAAGGCAAAAGGCCCTGGTGTTGCATGGACTGTGGGTTCTGCGTTGGATGCCCTCAATAAAGAACCCCTTGTGGGCAGAAGTTATGCTAACGGTAAGAAAATGTTTTCTGCGGGTTTATGCGTAGCATGCCACCGATTTGATCAGGAAGGTGGAGGTGTGGGCCCTGACCTCACCAACCTCGCCAAACGCAGCGATTATAAATCTATTCTTGAATCAACCATTCACCCAAACAGGATCGTATCTGAACAATTCGAACAACATGAATTAACCATGAAGGACGGATCACTGGTCATGGGCCGAGTGGTTGCAGAGGAGAATGATCAGTATTCTGTTGTGCAATCCGCACTTGATCCTCTGAAATTGACCAAAATCGATAAAACACAAGTCGCATCCAAAAGAGGTTCAAAACTGTCCATGATGCCTGGCGGCTTAATTAATGCAATGAACCCGGATGAGCTAAAGGATCTTATGGCCTATTTTTTATCAGGGGGTGATCGCAAACATAAGGTCTTCCGCCCTCTTAAAAAGCTTCAGGTTGAAATAATCAGCGCGATATATGGGGAAGCAAACAACCCAAAACGCCAAATGGATGTTCGTAAGGTTATTCAAAAACAGCTTGATTCCCGGCAATACGATTTTGCCATCAATAATCAACTTGCGGGCAAAGACCCGGCAGGCGGTACGGTCAAGGTTCTTAATTTGAAGTATAAAATTAACGGAAAAACTTACACCAAGAAGATTCGAGAAAACGGAACTGTCACATTCATCGAATAGTTGATCTCACAACCGCGGTCATGTGGCTCGGACTAAGTCGTAAGTACTTTAAAAATTTTGTGTTCATTATTGGAATTCCTCTTTGATGGTCCACATGGTGGTTCCTTTGTAATCCCATCGAAAACCTTAGATTTTGTGTATGCAAAGTGGAAATAATTTTAGATGTATTAAAATTTAACTGTTAGTTATTAGTGTATTATCTTATTGATTCACTTAAAATTCCTCAGCTATCAGTAAAACAGTCCCTATTTAAAATCTTGTTTAAAAGATTCGCTTGACCGATCTCATAGTAGGAAAAAGCAATAGTTGCACCATCATACTATCTGATTATTTAATCAAATAATTTGTTGAATAATTTTCTTAATCAGATGAGTGTTAACAAATGAACGATATCTTATTTTTCAAAACATTTTTCCTTGTGGGAGGAATGCTACTGATTACATCAATTGGTGCCCGTGTAAATAAGGCATACGAAACCATATTGGAAGCTGTTTTGACCATCGGTGGCACCTTTCTGACCCTTTTCATTGTTTATTCACAGCGCGATGATTTTCCCACCAATCTCTTGGCTCTGGCTGCTTTTTCATTTTGCATAGGATGGAGCATGGGCCCAACGATCACCATGTTTGGAGAAAGATTTAAGTTTCGCAAGTACAGTCAGAGAATCGGTCTTAAGAGCAAGGTGGTGGAAAAGAAGAAAAGTTTTTGGGGCGGCAATGAAAACAAAAAAACTATATTTTTCTTCGAGGATTCTCCCAAAAAGGTTTTTGAATATAATTCTCCAGAATTTATTAAAATTCAAAATCAATTTAAAGAGGAAGTACTATCCAAAGATAAGGATCCTTATTCACAGAAATGGCAGAATAATGTTTTTTTTGCCATGGTCGCCACCACTCTATCTGTATTCATGACTGCAGCTATCGTTTATTTCTCAGACACGGATTTTGGATTTTTGGGGAGTTTTCTTTTTTTTGCTCTTCTGGGTCTAGTCATAGTCCGCATATTAAAAGAATGGGTGATCAAGGACAGTTCATTCAGTATGATACAGACGGGTATTGGTATCATTATTTTCACCTTTTACCTTATTTACGATTTCAACCGTCTCGAAAAAGCAATGGTACAGGGAGACGAGTCCTGGGGTACAGCTGTAGACCTTGCGGTCAGTATATACCTCGATATTATAAATCTTTTCCTTCTAATTTTGGAGCTTTTGAGCGAAAGCAATTAAATAATCTGCGGTAATATTGTTATCTTAGCGATATAGGTCTTAGCCCAACATTCTTTGTTTGCGAATATAAAAGAATACAACCAAGCTTATTGACAATAAAAGGCCAATGAGTGGTGTTTCCACCCCACTTACAAATTTATCCTGCCAAACAATTTGAGTTTGCGTACCCAGTTCGGGCATTCCGTCGATGATGGGAATCTCTTTTTTTTCCTCTACACTGGTAAGCCAAAACCCGAGTCTCACACCATCCTTAATCCAAATTCCAAGGCAAACGACAAAAGGAATCAGGAAGAGACATAGAATTTTTGGCTTCAAGTAAATCGGATTCTCATGAACATGATAATGACTTACAAACTGGCATGGGCACCGTCGCAAAAGGCACCATTTGCGGAATGTTTACACTGACAAAATGCCACATTTTTATCTTCTTCCAAAACCACTTTTTGAGGCTGAAAGGAGGTGCCTTGATGGGAACCATCACAAAAGGGTTGCTTGGATGATTGGCCGCAGGAACACCACCAATACTCTCCTGCTTCCATCTTCATGACTGCAGGCTTTTTATCTGCAATGACTGGTTTTTGTTCGGTTGAATCGTTTTCCTGATTTTCTAACATATCTAGAGGGTTTAAAGTTGTTTCTACACAATTCAGGATGTTGATGAGAATTACTTGAGCAAATCTTTAATCTGATTTTTCCAAACGAGTTGAAAGGAAATTAATCCCAAGGGAATCTCCCCCCCGCCTTTTGCATTCACGGTGTAGGCGGAGCTTTGTATGCCAATCAATTTTCCATCTTTAAGGATGGCACCTCCACTTGAACCTACACGATAATATCCCTTCGCCAGGTATTGAAGACCACTGGAAGTCCGGGCAACCCCTACCACTTCAAGTGGGTTAATCAGGAAAAAAGGATCGGCTGGTTTGTGAGGAAAATTGTAGTGACATAAGTGAAATGTATCTCCAATTTCAATTTTGGGTTTTGCACTGGAATAAAATTCCAAACGGGGAAAGCTCCCTTTGTTGTCAGATTTCATCTTAAACAATGACAGATCTTGGCCTGCTAAAAATCGAGATTTAACTGACCGAAGAAGCTGAGCCTCATAATAATTCTCTTCATATAAAGCATCCTCCCTGTCTGAAAAAGTAGTGGAATGGAAGTGTACCTCACCACCCGGTAACTTTTCTCCATTTCCACGAAAACTAACTCGAAAGTCCTCTGTGAAATTTCCGTCTTCTCCTATCCATGCGATATGTGCAGCAGAAAGAAAATGTCCTTCTTTTGACACCACCACACCCTGTCCTCGATTCTTGGTATTTTTACCGCTCGCTTCCAGCACCACAAAGGGTTTTGGTTCCATGGAGGCAAGGTTTTTAAGGTTTGCTAGCTTTCCATCCGCCTTGTTCGCCTCCGAAAAAAAGGAACCAGTAAGAAGTAGGAGAAGTAAGATAAATAACCTTAAAATTCGGAACAAACCCATAGGTCTACAATGATTCCAGTATTATGTTAAAAGGCAGCTGTAGCCGTATTCCATAGCCTCAATTGAATATTGATTTATAAATTTTCCCATTAAACATAGATACTGTACGTTCAAAGCTGAATGTGCTTGCAAATAATATAAAAATCATTTCTCCCCACACTTTTTTTCTAAAATGAAAAGTTTCCAATTAAAAAACGCACTCCCATGCGTTAGGAGTGCGTTTATAAATTCCGGATTTAAGCGGATAAAAGGTCTGGGAATACGGTCACTCGATATTAGCTCCAACCACGGAAGCCATTTGCATCATATTAATGGTCTCGCCTTCCTTTAGATTACGTAGATCCGTTACCTTACCCGATTTACTGGTGGTGTGAGTATTTTTGAAAATGGTAAGTAACTTGGCATCGGCCACAATAAATTTACCCGCGTTCTCAGGCTGTCCATTTTCGGTTCGGGTTTGCAGTTCATTTGTCTTAATATAATCCCATAGTTTTTGGGTTATTTCGGTTCTTGGGAGCTCGCTTGCACCCAAGAATGAAGATAAATCGCTCTTTAATTTTACAGGTTTACTCAGACCTTTTGCCTCTGCCATTTTTGAATCCTTTTGGTTAGTTTGTTTAAGTTTGTGATCACGACAACATTGGCCCTGACCTAGTGTAAAGTAATCCAACCTAGTTTGATTTGAGGATTTATGAATACAATCAAATAGAGTTAATGTTAATAACTCCTGCACTGACTACGCTAGTGACAAAATGGCTTTTCAGGGTTTTTACGAAAATGTATCTAAACCAGACTGGTTGAACATGGTATTGCAGTCCGAAATGACCAAACTTAGGGGTTTCTCTTGGTTGCGGAGTTTGCATCCAGAACGAAGCACTTGGATTGACCTACGGCAAATTCTTTCATTTCCTAGGTAAGACAATGTCCTTACAAAGACGGTGTGAGGGTAAATAAAGCAGGGATAAACAATGTATTCATTTTAATCTAACTGCTTTCCATTCACCGCAAACGCTCGAATGCGACAGGCAAAACCGATTGACTGATCATTCTTTTGATTGGTGGTGCACAAAGTCAAAAGATGTTTACCTTCTGGCAGCTCTTTTTCGAGCATATAAATCCATGGTATATGGAGCCCTCTGCTCCACTTGGTAAATTGATCCAACGATTTCCACTTACCATTATCAATCTTCCATTCAATTACGCCGACATCCGGACCTGCCACCATTGGGAGTCCAATCGCAGTCCCGTAAAATTCAACCGATAATTCTGCACCCGGACTCAGGGCTTCCAGGTAGTCAATGCCCAAATCATGCTTACGTACCCTGCCCTTTTCGCTTCCCTGCCAATTTTTAACGAGTTTCCATCCACTCTTTATTTTTGCGGAGTTGATGGACTGTAGATGACCCCGATCATAAGAATGTTCATCATATCTTCTGGAACCAGGATGCGGTATCAGGGATTGAGTCACTGGTTGTTTCCACCCATGATCAAGCAAGCGGTCAATCATTTCCCCGTATGCCTGATGACCGACGGGTTTTGGGTGGCACCCGCCAAATTTTTGAGCTGGAATTTCTCTGCTATCAAACCATCTGGTTACCTGTTTTGCCTGATCAATCGCATTGATTCCATACTGCAAAGAAATTCGATCAAGGGCTGCAATTTGCCAGGGTGTAATTCCCTTACGGTATGATTCCACATATGGCATGTCATAAAGATACTGGGCTACCATATCCATATATTGATTTTGTCGGCGTGCTTGTAAAATGATGCCTTCGACGGCTTTCACGATATCGTCACGGGTACGGGAATTATGAAGCTCATTCACCGCCGATTCAATGAAGAGCAGATCAATTTTCCCCTTTGAGAGAATATCTCGCCCCAAACGAAAGGCACCATAAGTCGAATCAGTTGAACTGATCCCGGCATAAACAAATTCAAATTCAGTCTGTGGAAATCTTTTTTTCAAGGAATCAGCCACATGCAGACGCCAACCGGGTGACTCGGTGATCGAACCACCCAGAAAACCCACCCGCCCCTTTTTCTCCTTGGAAAACACATATTGCGAATTTTTTAATCCAGAGCGGAGATAGATTGGATATTCATTGGAAAAATCACTGTATTTTCGAATGAAGTGGTATCCAACATGAGGATATTTGACATCAAAATGGTGACCATTGGCCCGACTTCCCTTATCAATTGAAATTACATAGAAGATTGGATGCCCCAGCTTTTCCAGACCTTCTTTTAAGACATAGGTATTTTCCTTGGCCGGTACGATTGCATCGTCCTCGGTGATAATATGCATAATCGGAATTCTCGCATCGACCAGGGGTTGTAAATTATCAATCGGATTGTCCTTGTAGGCAATCGCCTCCCCTTCATTTTTAAATCCATATTCTACAATTACTCTTTTCCACTCCCGCTGAGCTCCCTTACCAACCCCCATGCCACCCGGCCAGCTTTTTAAATCACACACCGGTGTGTCATTATAAATACAAGCCACCGTTTCAGGATATACTTTTGCCCACCTGTATACATAAAGTCCACCCCTACTCACTCCTTCAAGAACAACCTTCTTATTTAAGCCATGCTTCTCCGTCAGTAGATCATAAAATTGTTTCCATATGTTCAGGGCAGTTGGACTGCCCAGTCTTTTACCCGTGCTAATATGAGCGACATGGTATCCGTCCGCTAATAACATTTCATCAATTTCACTATGAAAAGTCGGGAATCTTGCCCGCCAGACCCATGGTTTGCCCTCAGCCGTTCTCCTCGGCTGAACCACAAAAGCCTCATATTCACCAACTTTAAATGTAGTCTTTTGAAATCCCTTCCATTCAGCTTGTTTCCCGGTAAAGCGTGAAAACGGAGCTGAGCTCAATCCCACAAATGGGAAAAAAAATAATAGTAGAAAAAAGCAGATGTTTTTCATCTATTAATAGGAAAGGGACTTTATCTTATTTTTTGGTTCCTGAAGGATTTCCACTTACCTGCTTGTCCGACTTCGACCAGATAAGTTCCCTTTTCAAAAATTTTTGGACGGAAAATATTTCCCGTAACTCTTCTTGCGTAAACTAAATCCCCTGATAATTCCTTGATTACACGAACGATAAAATTCTTCCGTTTCATCTTGATGGCGGGCAAAAAACCTATGGGTTTTCGGCTATATTGCTGATCCACGGAAACGGTAATCGGCCACCCCTCATGCATGTTATATTCAGAAACATCTGAACTTATGGCATTGTAAATGGGCCAACTCTCCAAGGTGATTTTTTGATCTGGCTTATGAAATTTTACAATTCCATATCCGGATGCTGAATTATTTAACTTATCAAGCATCGAGGTTGCTCCGCTTTTGATTTGCTCCGGAAATTGCTTATCCATTCGATTGGCCGCCGCCCAGACATTGATCTTGTTATGAAAACCGTCCAAAAATTCGCCCGTGTAGTCAGGTGAATCGGGCCGGCGATTTTTGCCCGCTTCCTTTGGTGCCCACAATCTGGGATATCCGTTAAAGATCCCGGCACCCGCAAAAGAAAAACCCGCATCATTCCATTCATCCACTCCGTGCTGCACCACGGTGGCAAGATGCTGATCCCCGTGAATCATGATTGCGTGACCCTTTCTCGCTAATTCAATCGCTCGGTTACGACCCGACTGTGGCCATCCATTGGCATCCAAATCCGCAATTAAAATATGGCTGTCCTTTCCACCACCATGGTGTGTGGCTACCGCACAAAATGGAGACTGGGAAAGAATTGCCTTCATTGAAGCATCCCGGAAGTCTCCCGCCCACTCCTCCAAAAATTTCTCCTGCCTGTCTCCCAGTAAATGTAAACCCGGTTTATCCAAAACCATGGGATCAAGATTCGGGTCCCTTACATGGTCAACCCGTCCCTTATGTGTCTTCTTATCAACAGCCTGAGCGGGTCCGGACTTGAATTTACGGTCTTCCAGCACCGCCATGCTTATCCCTCCATAATTAAAATCGGTGTAATAAACTCCAATATTTTGCAGGACTGGCGTTGGGTCATAGGGATCGGGTAAATTGGAAGATTGCGTGCGTTCCACCATTCGAACCCATTCAGCATGCATTTCATACCCACCATCACTTCCCCTGCTTCCTCCTTCGGGGACCGGTCCTCCTCCCAGCCCCCAAATATTTCCATGATATACATCATGATCGTCCGGAATTACCACGGATGGTCGATCCCTCATCGCATCCCGGAAACTCCATCCAAAAATCCAGTACTTCTGTAAATAGTTCAGGGAAGCACGGGCAACATCTGCCAACTTATAAGCCCGTACAATCCCGTATCCTCCATTGCTTTCATAAAGTTGATCACCTGCGAAAAATAGGATGTCGGGATCTTGGGCTATTACATTTTGTTGCAAGTAATGATTGGGAAATGCACCGTCTTTCATACATGACATAACAGCCAGCTTGATGGTGTGTTTCTTCTTCGGATCTGGATGAATCGTACCTTTCCATTCACCCGGTTCATCACCATCCTTAAAGACCACACGGTATGGAACGGCTTGCTTATCATTCCATTTTTCCACTCGGAAATGAGCGGTGCTTGCATATTTATGAATTTCTGAACTCTGTATTGTTTTCCACTCTCCCTCTTTCCAAAATTCGAGATGGGCTTTTTCCTTGTTCCTCTTTCCCATCGGAGCCACCTGAGCCGTCATTTTCATAATTCCCCGATGCAGCGTATATTGGGTCCATAGAATCGGTCCAAATGTTTGATTCAAATTTTCTTTCACTTTATTCCCGGAAACTTGCCAGTCTTTGAAAGTTACATCGGTTTGAAATTCCTCAATATCAGCAGCAATTGCAGGGGCATGATTCTTTTGTGCGTAATCAGCAAACAAGGCAAGATTACCCAAGAGTCCTTTTTTTATGTGCACTGAGTTATTGATAAACAGGGTATTCGCACTTTTTTCTACAATGCTGCTTTTGCTGGCTTTCAGGACATAGTCAAGGCGATCACTTCGATGTTCCACTTCAAGAGTTAACTGAAGATCTTCCAAAACGGGCTTGGGCAAGGAAGATTTGCTCTCAATACCAGGACCAAAAAGTTTTCCTTCGGATGTTACACCAACCATAAAGCCTGAGCTTAAAAATAAATTAGACCGATATTCCTCCGGCATGACTCCGACGACTCCAAATTTAAACCCGGCCCGTTTTATTTTCTTGGGATGTATGTCCCTAAAACTCAACTGAACAGATTGCAGAAAACTACCTTCTTCAGGCTTCAATTGATGGGTGAGAAGATGAATGTCGTGCATTTTCCCAATCTTACTGATCATCACCTCCATCTGCCCGCTCTTCAACTGCCAATCCATTTGTGGATTGGGCCACAACTCTTTGCTGATGTAGGGCCGGGTGATGTCGTCACGAAGTTTTGATTTGTAGCTGGCTCCATCCAAAAAGGTGACGCACATTAGCAGGCACCAGAACCAAATGAGATAGCTGGGCATGAGTTTTACGGGCTTCAAATTTAGATACGAGAGACTAGGTTCTTTTTGCATGAGGATACATATTCAAATCGAATTATTTTGAATACCAATCCAAAAAGGCAAAGACAGGTACTTTATATTCCACAGCTAGGCTTCTTGCCAAGGCCCAGACCAATCAGTTTGGGTCGATCTGTGGTTATCGAATAAATACCCCGCTTGGCCAGTCTCTTTGCCGTTCCCACATCATTAACGGTCCACGCATGCCACTCAAAGCCTGCCTCCAGAACCGCATTTGAAAATTCAGCCGGTATGGTATGCTGGGAATCAAGCCCATCGGCATTGCAATTCTTCAAGGTGGAAAGCACGGTTTTTAGCGAAGGTTTCCAAAAATTTTCTTTTTCAAAACTGGATAGCCAAAACGCTTTGAATTCAGGCATTTTTTGTTTAAATTCCCTAATTACTTCAGCCTTGAAGCAGATAAGAATAATTTGATCAGGTTCCAAATCGCTCATTTTAATTTCTGATATCAGGGGTGGTATTATCTCGGGACCGCATTTTACCTCCACGAAGATCTTCTTTCCTTTAGGGATGGTTGCAAAAACTTCACCGATGGTAGGTATCTGAGTTTGTGCATATTTTTTACTCTTCCACGAGCCGACATCCAGGGCCTTTAAGTCTTTCAATATTGTTTCTGCAACAATTAGGTCCTGTTGGCAAAAGCGCTTGGTCGTTTTGTCATGGATGCATACAATCTGATTGTCCTTAGTCAAAAGAAAGTCTCCTTCGATTGCATCCGCCTTTTGCTTCCAAGCCAATTTAAAGGCAGGCAAGGTATTTTCCGGTGCGTCAAAAGAGGCACCCCGATGGGCCACTATCATTGGCTTAGCTGTAGAAAGCTGGAAAAAAAGTAAACTGCATGCTGCAAGAAAACCCCCTTTAAAAATCATTTTTACAAAGTATTAATAACCCTGAGGTCCTCGGACAATGCCTCCAGGGCAAAATATCCCTTGGTCCCTGCCCCATTTACCACCATAACCAGGCTCTGTTTCCCCGGCTGCTTAAAATCAATTAGCAAGTCAGCTTGCTCTCCTCCACTTGGAATTTCCACTTCCTGATTTCCAAGAAAGAGATTTAATCCTCCTAAGTTACCCTTCAACCGCATCTTGTGATTTCCTCTCTTCACAGCTTCGACTTGCGTGCGTAAGACCTGGTATTTCTCCCCCCTTCGATTAAGAGCCACCGGTATTTCATCAAACGGGATCCCTCCTCCAACCATGGCATAGAATGGTTGCCATTCATACCCGTCAAATTCCAGGGTGAACATTTTCGCCCCATAATGATGGATGGTTCCTGGATTCGCGGAATTGACGGGTAGCACATCCCATTTTCGGGCAAAACGCTGGGTGCCGGTTTTAAACTTTCCCTCCTTACCAAGTTCCACCATGAATCGGACAAGGTCCACAAACTCATCCTCCCGCAATTGAGCGGTCAACCCAACCGGCATTAGGGAAACTGGGGAAATTGTCTGGCTTGTGATGTCTCTCTTTGCGACGCGGTTATGCCTTCCAGTAAGATCACGAATAACCACTTCCGTGTCCGTTTCACTCATAATACCACCCGCGTGAGAGTCCCCGTTTTTCAGGGTGATCAGGTTGGTATGGTAACCTTCCTTAATTTTCTTACTTGGTTCAAGGAGTGACTCGATCAAATAGTCAACCGGGGCACTGGCGCCAATCGAAACCAAGTTCGGACCGATTACGCCACCCACTTCGCCAATCGCATGACAGGCCACACACTGCAAATTTTCACGACGATAAACAGCCTCTCCACGGGTAGCATTACCCTGGGATTTGACCCGATCGATTAATGCGATCATTTCTTTTTTCGACAGGCTCATCATCATTGGCTTCAAATCTCCGGCTTTTTGCAATGCTTCGATAAGAGCCTGCGGACGCGTGGGTGCGCTCTCCGCCAACTGCATCCCCTTCAATGCCACTACTTCGGGTAGTTTGCTATTCTCAAGTTCTTTGATCAAAGCCTGCGTGGCTCCTTTGTTGGAAATAAACGCAGATATCAAGTCGTTCGGTTCCTGCCCTTCCGGAAGATTACCAAGTAGAGCGGTAGCCCGGCGGGCTGCCAACATTGGCTGAATTTTGATCTGCCCTTTAATCAAGGTTGATTTTTGGGAATAAGAAACCTGTGGATTTTGAATTTGCTGATCCAAAAATTTGCGTGTCTTTTCTCCACCCATTGCGATTAAGGCATTGATAGCTGCTTTCCTTCTTACCTGCTTGGAATCGGTTTGTTTCAGGGTGGTCTCCAGGCTTGTGCGGGCAGAGTCCAGTTTCCATAAACCAGCCAATTCAACCGCGGTACTCCAAACCGTGTCATTCTCGCTTTGTAAGAATTTCATAACCGTTTCGAGGCTTCCTGATGGGTTGATTTTGCGAATCTTCCTAGCATTAAGCATGGCATTCAGATACGCATGCTGTTGACTCACAGAATTCGTTTGCTGTGAAAGATCCAGCAATTTTTGCAGATGGGCAGGAGAACCTTTGTTGGAAATCCAATTGGCAACTTCCCAAATTTGTTTATCTTCCATGATCTTACCATTGGCAATCGAAGCTAGGATTTGATCAGCACCCAGTGGCTCTCCGATTGCAGAAGAGGCAAAGAGAAGCTGTGTCAAGCTGTTGAATTGATTCTCTCCCCTGGTTTTCATTTCATTCACCCAGCGGTCACGATGTTCCCTGCAGATGGACCACACCGCAAAGTCCAAAAAGTCATCAACTTCCACACTCTCCAGTGCACGCAATGCAATGGAGACAGTTTGGGGGTCATCCAATTGAGCCAACAAGCTCACCCCCCATAAACGAACATGCGGAGATGGATCCGAAACCGCTTCTTCAGCAATGGAAAGCAAGTTTTTGTATTTTTTATTGGCTGCATCGTAATAAATGGCACGCAGTCCGGCTGCCCTTGCCTTGGGTGATTTCGATTGGGTCAATTGTTTAGCCAACCCCATATCCAATCGGTTTAGGGCCTGGGTTGCCCAGACTCGTCTAACCTTATGAAGATCATCTTCTAGCTTCAGGGAATTTAATGCCAACAACATCTTACCTGGATTACGGGTTCGTAATTCAGCGGTGGCCAACTCCCTGACAATATTCTCCTCGGAAAAAAGCAAGGCTTCAGCCAGAGCCATGGCCTTCATATTGGCCGGCTTGGTAAAAGGGGCTGGAGGATTTTCCGGAAAACTGATCCGCCAGATCCGCCCATGCTTATGATCACGTCTGGGATCGCGAAAATCAACTTCACCATGCTGAATGATCGGATTGTATAAATCGGCCACATAGATCGCTCCGTCGGGACCCATTTTAACATCAATCGGACGAAAAGCCCCGTGTCTGGATGCAAGCAATTCTTTATATTCCCTGGATTCATATGCACTTCCCTTATTACTCAATCGGTAAGTTTTGATGCGATGGCCCCGAAAATCAGGAGAGGCTAATGCCTCACGCCAATGAACGGGGATATGACTACCCGATAAGACTTCCAAACCACACAACTTGGGTTGCCCCGGATTCAGACCCTGTAATCTGCGGGAGGCTCCGGGTGAGGCCACAAAAACGGATCGTGGATAAACAAAATTGATTCCCTGTCCACCGGCTCCATCGGTCATAAAGCTTTGCCCCCATTGGTCAAAAACATGACCCCAAGGATTTACTAATCCCTTCATGAAGACTTCCGATCGACGGGTTTCCGGACGATAGTGCCACATCCCGCCACCAAGTAATCTGCGTATTCCATAAGGAGTATCAAGATGGGTATGAATATAAATCGACTGATTGAGCCACATCATTCCTTCCGGTCCCCACCGGAAAGTGTGTACAATATGGTGGGTATCCTCCGTGCCAAACCCGGAAAGAACAACCTTGCGATGATCCGCTTTGCCATCACCATTGGTATCTTTTAAAAAGAGGACATTATTGCTGTTGGCGACATAGACTCCCCCGTCCCCTGGAAGCACACCGGTGGGTATATGAAGATCATCCGCAAAAACCGTATGCTGGTCTGCCACTCCGTCTCCGGTGGTGTCTTCGAGTATAACCACCTGATCCGACTCCTCCTGGCCGGGTTTAATATGGGGATACAAGGGGCTGCCCACCACCCATAATCTGCCTTGTGCATCCCAGTTCATATGAATGGGATTTCGTACCACGGGCTCGCTCGCAAAGAGATTGATCTTGGCCCCCTCTGGCAGAATAAAGGCATCCAGCTGAGCTTTGATGGATGTGTCCGGTATCCTGGTCAAACCACGCTGGGCAGGTAAATGAGCGAGGGATAAAAGAAATGAAAAGAATAAAAAAGCTGCTTTTTTCATGATCTCAGGATGGACGGAAGTTTAATTGATGGCTTCTTTTTTGAGCAGTTGATTACGCATCTTTTCAATCGCGGTTTCCTGTTTCTTGATCAGGGGATCAAATTGGGGAATTTCTTTGGCGTTATTACCCTGTTCGTGCTTTCGAAAAAGAAACAGATAAGTTTCATTGGCGGGACGCCAGCGATGAAAAAACAATCGATTTTTCTCAATAATCTTTTTTCTTAAATTATGGGTGAGGGAATCTGAGAAGTCAGGATCTTCAGGAGGAAAGCCCAATCCGTGAGAAACATGTTTGGCTAGTTCCTGATATCCAAAATCCGTAAAATGCAGACCATCGTGCGTCAATGGATTGGGAATGATTTTTCCGTTCATCTTATCTCCGCCCATCTGGGCAAACAGATCAACCCAGCGTGCCTGGTTCCTTTTGGCAAAACCAGCGAGGGCGTCTCGAACCTTACCCATTCGAATGTTACTATTTTGATGATCGGGAAGAGGTGGGCCGAGATTTTCAAGGGGAGGCGGTACTACCACCACAACCTCCCTGAGATTATCACCGGCTTTTTTTTGGATTGCATCGACCAATTTTTGATAACCCTCCAAAAATACCTTCATGCTGTCTTCCCACTTTCCCGCCGATTGTTTTTTCACTTCTGGTTCGTCCGTCCATGGCATACCTTCTGACAAGGCGACCTCCGCCCCATAATTCAGGAAAACAACATTGGGCTTCCATTCCGCGATGATTCTCCCCAATCGATCCCTGCCCTCCTGGGGTTTGCCAAAGTAGGAGCGGGCATCGTTATACACCGTATCCCCGCTCCATCCGAGATTACGAAATCTAAGTCCACTTACTTCTGCCCCTGCGGCCTTTGAAAGAGTTGTTTCCAGAAACCCATTCAACCGTGCCCTTTCCATCAACCCGCCCCCCACAAACGCGACCCGGTCTCCATTCTGAAAAAGTGGGACTGCACTTTTCGCACGACAATCCCCAGTTACCGAACATGATAAAACCACCCATGTAGGAAAAAGTAATTTAAGGTATAATAAGAAAGAGGGCATGATCACATAGTTTAAAAGTTTACAGTTTTTCGTTTCTTACAAAAAAGACAAAACTCTTTTTCCTTTGAATTAGAGCCCTTCACAACTTGATCAAAAGCTGAGCTTTCAAAATCATCCCTTCCGAATATGATCTATGATCATGATTAATGACAAGAAATCAGGCTTACTTTACGGAACTTTTTGCGCCGATGCCCTCTCTCTCGGGGTTCACTGGATTTATGACACCCAAGAGCTGGAGGAGAAACACGGACGCATTACCCATTACAAGACTCCTGGACCTGAATCCTATCATCCCCGCAAACTGGCTGGAGACCAGGGTCATGTGGGCGATCAATCTTTGTGCCTGCTAAATTATCTCAAAAAAGAGAAACGATGGGAAGCTGTTGGTTTTATGGATGACTGGCTAGGGATGTGGCCCGACTACCACGATTATGTAGACGGTGCGACGAAATCCACCTTGGCCAATCTGCAAAATCAATCCGACAAAACCTTGGGAGGCAGTGATTCGGTTGAGATTGCCGGGCCCGCAAGAATTGCTCCATTGCTAACTTTCCTTGCTGATTTTTCCGAAGAGGAAGTAGTACGGGCGGCAGTCGAGCAGACCATTCTGACTCATCGGTCCAAGGAGGCGGAAGAATCCGCAACCTTTCTTGCTCAGGCTGGTCACCGGCTCATCCATGGAGCCAATCTGCTGGATACCCTCCGGGAAACCGCACCTGAATGGGCACTTGCCCAGGCTAACTCCGTTCTCGAAGAAAGGGCTGTGTACGCAATCAACAAGCTTGGACCCGCCTGTTCCATTTCATCCGCCCTCCCCTCGGTTCTTTTCCTTGCCCTAAAACATGGAGATAATATCGAAACTGCATTTATTGAGAACGCGATGGCAGGAGGAGATAACTGTGCCCGCGGTTTAGTTTTAGGCATGCTTCTGGGGGCAGCCAACGGTATGGCATCCATTCCCAGTCATTGGATCGAAAATTTAAATGCAGGGGCAGAACTCCATGAATTTCTCGACCAAATTTAGCTATATTTGCATATTCCAGAGAATCTGGGTACCTTCTTTACCGGGTACGACGATCTCAAGATCGCCGTCTCCATCGAGGTCGGCAGTGACAATATGTAATCCGATACCAGCTCCTTTGGCCGCAACCTGCTTGCTGAGATTCTTGAACTCTTTGTCCCAAGTGTAGTACATCACCACCGGAACATCATCGGCACCCGGATCCCGTCCATTATGTCCGTAAACACGCTTACCGGTAATCAATTCATCGACCCCATCGCCGTCCAGATCGGCGAAGTGTAGTGCATGTGCCTGACTGAATGAATCGTCGATCTTGACTTCATCGTAAAGAAAGTTTCCGTCATTATCAAAGCCCTTGCCCAGCCATGCGAATACACCGTAATCATGCCCTTTACCCCATATCAGATCGCTCTTGCCATCGTCATTGAGGTCGCGAATCAGCACCGGACAGGACAAACTCATGGTCCAGCTTGGGTGATACTTCCATGGTCCAGCATACGGATCACCCTTTGGTCTTTCGTACCAGCCCGTACCGATCACAATATCACTTCGTCCGTCATTGTTTAGATCCCCAAATCCGATCCCATGTCCGCTTTGTGGCCCAATTGTGTGACCTTTGAATTTTCCTTTTTCATCCTGATACCAGACCATCATGGGTGCCTGCTTGTTCCATTGGTTGGCAATCCATTCGCGTTTGCCGTCACCGTCAATATCAAGAAACTGGCAGAGTTCGTTGGTTTTCTGCCGGGTATCAATCAATAGATTCTGCTCCCATAACCGGCCCCACTTCAGACCTTTTTCTCCCGGATTTCGATACCAGTGCACTTCAGGCAGCCAAAAACTGTTCGATATGACATCGATCCAGCCGTCGCCATCGACATCGTAAGCATGTTCGCCATTGGAGTGGGCATAGCCCCCTCTGTCTTCGATTATGCGCAGGGGTCTGGGAACCCAGGCTCCGGACTTTCCAGGGTTCCGGTACCAGTTGCGACCGGCGGAGACATCGAGCTTTCCATCCTTGTCAAAATCAGCAACGGCAAGGCCTTCATTTGCATCCACAGCCAACAGCTGCATTTCGAATTTAACTGGATGAATACCAACCAGAGATGCACTGCAAAACAGACTGAATAGTAAACTTACCAAGTATTTCATTTAGTTCTTATGTTTATAGGTTTGTAAGGGGATATGCTTAGGTAAAATTTGTGTTGTACTAAAAATTTAAGTATCGCTATTCGTTTTTTGATGTCCTTGCGTGAAATTGTAAGAAACCCCGGCAAGAAAATCATAGAAAATTGATCTCAAATGAAATATAATCTGACTTATCTGCTCACATAAAATTTACTTACTTCTGAGTCCTGTGTTAAACTTTTAATATTCTTTCTTCGTTCTAAGTGTGTGAATAATTCAATTCAAGATAACACTCTCCTCTTTTGTGACGATAACCATCCAAAATCCCTGCCCTCGAAAAATGTCAACTTCAATGTGCCATTCACAATCAGACTTCGCTCGAGTCAAAATTTATTTTCCAGCGATTTTGGAGTCTTGGAAGATTTATTTGAACGGTCTAACGAAACTTTGCCAAAAGTTCAGGCTTGGATTGACTCCGGGGTTTTGAAATTTTCTCCCGAGAAAGTTGAATCCATCGATAATCTTTTGACCAACTCTTCATCAATTGATTACAGGGGCTTTCATACAACCCCCGGGGGAGAAAACTCCAAAATGAATAACCAAATCATTGAAGAAATGTGGACTTCCTTCAATTATGATGATTTGGACAGGAGAAGCTATGTTTTAGCAATTGGCGGTGGGGCCGCTCTAGATTCCGTTGGTTATGCTGCTGCCCTTGCCCACCGTGGAATCAGAATTATCCGAGTCCCTGCCACTACCCTTTCACAGGCTGATTCAGGGGTCGGCGTCAAAAATGCAATCAATCATTTTGGCAAAAAAAACTGGTTGGGCTCTTTCAGCGTTCCATGGGGAGTAATTAATGATTACGGTATTCTTGAATCACTCTCCGACAGGGATTTCCATTGTGGTTTCAGTGAGGCATTGAAAGTGTTCTTATTGAAAAGTCCTGAAAAGTTCTCTTGGTTATGTGCTCACGCATTCGATATCAACAAAAGAAATCCAGCGATATGTAAGGAGGCCATTACCCAATCGGTATTGTTTCATTTGGATCACATTACCAAAGGGGGAGATCCCTTCGAATCGGAAACTGCCAGACCCTTGGATTTTGGACACTGGTCTGCTCACAAACTTGAACCTCTCTCCAAGTACGAAATAAGGCACGGAGAAGCAGTAGCCATCGGGGTTGCCTTGGACTGCATTTACAGTTCAAAAGTGCACGGTTTGGCTACTGATTATTGCCACAAGGCCATAAAATGCCTGGCTGACATGGGTCTCCCCACTTTCCATCCATTAATGAGAAATACTGACGTAATTCTTATGGGGTTGGAAGAATTTAGACAACATCTCGGGGGAATTTTAACTGTTACCCTGATCGAATCTCCCGGTCATCCAATTAATGTTCATTCGATCTCACAAAAGATTATGCGTGATTCAATTAATGAGCTCGAATCTCTTTCTCAAGAGTTAGGGTCTTCTCTATAATTGAATTCCTCATGAACAACTTACATGCATCCGACTCACGCCCTTTCTCTTTTTAAAGAACTCAATGAGCTCAAAAGGATTAAGTCCAACACCTCGAATGGTTTGTCTTTTGCTGAAGCTGCGTTCGCAGTGGCAGTTGAGTATTGCGATCCACCGAATTCCGACAAATCAATTGAACAACTGGTTACCATGTTTCTGGCTGGTTCCAGGCTGGGATTCTTAAATTACAACAACCTCAGCTCCGTCGGTTTGACTGCCGACCAAATACTCAACATCTTCCGGGAAACGATCGATTCGTTTCAGGTCGAACTCGATGCCCTGAAAATAAATCTCAGACTTGAAACCAGTAATAGTTTGGTTTCGTTTGACGATCCCAAACTTCGTTCAAATAAATTAGTTAATGGTCTCATTTCACAACCAAGAGCGGGTCCCACCACCCCGGGTAAGCCCAGGGTCGTTTTATATCCGGTCGAGTCTCATGCTGATCATTGCATGATGGTCGCTGCCTATGCATTTTTACTTTCTCCATTCTATGGCAGTGACCCAACTGACTCTTTTTTAATTGGTCTTTTTCATCATCTACATAACTTGACCCTGCCAGACTCTGGATATGCAGGAGAATGTCTGTTGGGAAACCATCTTACCAAATCAATCGAATCAGCAAGATCTCTTGCCATGTCAAGCCTTTCGAGTCGCACGAATTCTAAGATATCCCGTCTTTTTAAAGAAATCGAAGAGGCCTCCTCTCCGGTTGCCAAAGCATTCCATGCGGCTGACTGTTTGGATCGGGTATTACAAATGCAGTATTACGAAACAGCCCATAGTTTCTCAGTTACCCATGCCATCGAAGAACTGGATCTCATTCATGACGGGCCAGTCAAAAGCTTTCAACTGGATACATTAAAATCCTTTGGATTAATTTCATGATCAAGATAGAACCTCATCGGAGTTCTTCTACTGGATTTAATACTAATTCTTCTGGTCTCCCCAAACTATATGATCCGAATACTTGCTCTGAGCTTATTTTCGAACCCATTCCCAACGCTCCCGGTCAAGAGCCATGGGGCTTCTGGAAAGACACCCAAAATCCCTCTTTCGAAGGATGGCCACAAATTGACGGAATCATTTTTTTAAATGCAAGCAGGCACGACTTGGCCAAAAAAATTTGCACTGAGATTCGAGACTGCAAATGGGCCCATGCTTTGGCTTACGCCCTTTCTGACTCAGATAATTACGCTCTTCAATTTCCCCGCTTTGAAATAGCCCTTGAAATCGCTGAAAATTACTTGCTCAATCCTGACAATACCTTTGACGCAAGTGGTACGATGGAAGCCTTGAACTATGGCAGAGTTTGCCAATATTTTCAACTCAGGCCAAACACCCCGAGTTTCTTTTCAGGTTTGGGATTGCTCAATAATTTTCTTGATCCTGCAAACCTTTTTGTTGATCTGTGTTGCGGAATTGGTCACTTCTCATCCATTCTTGAACAAATGGGTATTCAGGGAATTTGCGTAGATTTTGTATTTTCTAAGTTGTGGATTTCCAGAAAAGCGAGATTGGTTCAATCTTTTCCAATGATCGCCGCTGACCTTGAGTCTGGTAAAATGTTTCCTTTTTCCACTTCCTGCGGTTCCGCTTCCTTTTTTTGTCACGATGCTTTTTATTTTTTTAAAAATAAACAAAAAATAATTGACCGTATTTCCTCAAATTTCTGTCGCGGAAGCCAAATTCTGATTGGCCACGCACATCTGTCGGATCAGGAACACGGAATAGTTTCAGGATATCCTTTAACCAGGGAGAAATATCAATCTTTGTTCAGTGATGATACCTACCTGCAAATCGGATCGGATTTGGAATTGGCGAACGACTTTTTGGATTCAATTGATTCGTCATTGCAATACCTCTCCACTGATGAAGCTATATACATTGTTCAGTCTTCGACCAAAAATTCCCCTCCAGATCCTACACTCGGTCTTTTGAAAGAGGCTTTTTTCGTTGCCTCCCCCTTCGCGGCTGAAAACTCAGCCCATGAATTATCTATGCAATGGCCCGATGACCTTTTCAGGAAGGAGTTCGACTTAGCCACGAAAAGAACCTCCATGGATAGCCCGAAATTGCCGTCGGACGGCCCCATGTATCTTTCCGGAAGCATTGACTTTAGGGTTATGCAACCTTCTTTTTTTTCAACGGTCGCGAATTTACCAATCAAGTGGGGGGTGGTGGGCATGGGTTGGGTAGCCAACGATTTCATGATTCCCTCCTTCCAATACAGTCCGCATTCTTCCCTTCGAGCAATAATAGATTCTGACCCGCAAGCTTTCGCAGAATTCACTGGGGATTTCGGGGAGAAAATCGAATGCCGCTCTTCGCTCGAAGACTTGGAAGATCCATCCGCACTGGATGCCATTTATATTTCAACTCCGAACGACCAGCACCTTCGAATTATCGAGCAAGCCTCGAGTCTTGGGATCAATATTCTTTGTGAAAAACCAATCTGTACCAATTTGAAAGATCTGCGTAAAGCCGTTTCATTCTGCAAGGAAGCCGGCGTACGCCTGAAGTCGGCTTACAACCAAAGGTATCACCCCGCCCACCAACTCATCAAAACCCTTCTTGCCAAAGGAGAATTGGGACAAGTCACTCAGATTCGCATTCATTATGCGTGCTGGTTGTCTGAGGACTGGTCAAGATCCTCCGTGAATTGGCGGATCGATAGACAGGCTGCGGGCGGTGGAGCTTCCATTGACTTAATCCCACATGGTCTTGATTTGTGTTCCTTTCTCTTACGCACCTCCTTTCAATCAATTACTCTGGAAAGACAGAATCTCGTGCATTCCTACTCTCAAAAAGAGTCAGCGGTTGACGATGGAGCGATTGCTCAGTTTAAAACACGGTGTGGAATCTTGGGCACCGTTCAATGTGGATACAATTGCCCGGACCCCTTGCCCCGAAGACAACTTGAGATAATCGGAACGGAGGGAAGGATTTACGCTCTTAATACCCTGGGTCAGGAAGCGGGTGGTCATCTTAAAGTTACCACTCTGCATGGGTCGAAAGAGATCAATTTTCCAAATGACCACATTTATTCTCCTTTTGTCAGGCAACTCGACAAAGTTTCAAGAGAATGGCAGAAACCTGGCAAGCCTTCTTTGGTGGACGAAACTGAAATTGAAACCATGGCTATGTTTCTCAAGGCCTTCGAAAAAAGTTGACTTATGAGAATATGCTTTTTGTCCAGAAGGTATTTTCCAACCATAAGCGGAATGAGTGTCTATGCCATGAATTACCTGCGCGAGATGACGAATTTGGGACATGATATGGTTATGATATCCCAGTACAGGGAGGATGAAGTAGGGACCAGGATATACGGTGGCGGACCACCAAGTCTTCTGGATAAGGTGGAGATTCATGGGTTGCGCAGCCACGGCGAAGAAATCGCCAACTCCGGTAAGCCTGCAGATTTTGAGTCTGACATGGATCAGATGGTCAAACTTGCAGTGACCCTGCATAAGAGGAAGCCGTTCGACTTGATACACGCACAATATTGTTATCCCAATGGAATGGCCGCCCTGAAAATTTCCTCGAGGCTTGGCATTCCCAATGTGGTTAGCATTCAGGGTGGCGACGGCCACTGGGTCGGGTTATGTTGTTCGACCCACAAATCCGCGATGCTTGCGGTACTTAATCATGCAAATCTTCTGATTATTGGAAGTAGTTCCTTTGCCGATGAAGTCTGCAAGAACCATAACCTGGACAAGGAACGATTGTTAATTATACCGGGTGCAATTAACTCGGATGATTTTCGGCCAAATCGCTCAGCGCAATTGGGAGAACTTTCCAACCCGGCAAAACTTCTTTACCATGGACGGGTCGATCGACGAAAAGGGATTTTTGATCTTTTGGAAGCTTTACAACTGGTAAAGGAAACTTGCCCTATTAAGCTTGTGGTGAGCGGAATTGGTCCTGACTTGGAAGAGTCGATAGACTTGGCCAATAAACTTAAATTGAGCCATTTGGTTGAATTTACCGGAAAAGCCCGTTACTCAGATGTACCTGAGATTTACAGGAAGTCTGAAATTTTTCTCTCACCTACTTGGTCGGAAGGATTTTCGAACACCATACTCGAAGCCATGTCCAGCGGAATTCCAATCATCGCCGCCAATTCAGTGGGGGTCGTAGACTGCATCAGACACCTGGAAAATGGGCTGCTCCATGAACCTCATGATATTGAAGACCTGGCTGACAAAATCAGTTTGCTACTTAAAAATCATGTCCTCCGAAAAAAATTGGCATCCGCCGCGATTTCAGAAGTTAATGCAAAATATAGCTGGAAAACAGTATCTCTTCTCCTGACAAAAAGCATCGAAAAAGTGCTTCCAAGAAAACCTGATGACGGATGGGAAAAAATTTACAATCCTCTTACCCATCTGGAAAATGCTGACTTGAGTTGCAAGTTTAGATACGAACCTCACTTGCTATGACGGGAGATCATTCAATAATTTTCTTTTCCCCGCATTTGGATGATGTTGCATTTTCCTGTACTCCTTTGATCGTAAAACTCTCTGAAGAGGGATTTCGCTGTGTAGTCGCAACCTGCTTTACAGGATCCAAGTTGCATCCCTCCGGTTTTGCACTGGAATGTCAAACGAGTAAGGGATTCGCCGAAGATTTCGATTACATGGAATTACGGCGTCTGGAAGATAAAAACTGGGCAGCCACACTTATTGAGAAAGTAGAAATAGTCCATGGCCCTTTTCTCGAAGCACCTCATCGTGGATATAATTCCTCAAATCTTCTTTTTGGCAATTTGCAAAAAGAGGAAAAACTTAGGAGTGAAATTAGCAGCTGGATAAACGAAGTAATGGAAAAGTTTCCGGCAATTTATGTATTTAGCCCCTCAGCGATAGGCAATCATGTAGATCACAGGCTTTTAAAAAGAGTCATCGAGGAAAACCCAGATGGTAAAAATACCGGGTTGTTTTATTATTTGGATCAACCTTACTACAGTAAATTTAAAAAGAAAAATTCCGCACCACCAATTATTTCAACTGACTACACCTATTATTTCGATGATGATTGCTTAAAGAATTCGTTGAGAGGAGTATGTCAATTTCACTCACAGCTGGGATATCAGTTTGGCGGAGAACAAAATGCCGCCTCATTCCTATCTGAAGCATGGCAGCAAGGCATAAGCATCGTACCGAGAAACCCGAGCTCCTCGTTTCCTATTTTGGGTAATAAAACATTGCTCTCGAAAGTTTAAAACTGACAGCTATGCCAGGACTATCCCCATTTTTACCCTCCTTACGACTCACGGCATTCGTTTGTACAAACTGTGGTTTTTGGCAGCGTTCATCCCAGGTTCCAACTTCGTGTCCAATCTGTCTCGATTCCCGTCATGTTCCACCTACGGGTGATTGGGTCTTTCGACCCTTTGAGGAGGCCAGGGACCGATACCCGTGCCATATGGAAAAACTCCTCGAAGGATTATATAGAATTTGGAATGAGCCAGTTGAAGGCATCGGCCCAAATTCCTACCTCTCGATAAGCCAATCCGGTAATTTTCTCTTCGAAGGAGCAACCGTTTTCTCGGACGAGGTAATCAGTAATATTAGGGACTTGGGCGGAATTTCCTATCTTTCTTCCTCCCATCCTCATTCTTACGGTGCTCTCTGGCAGATAGAAGAGCTTTTTGAACCTGAGATTATTATGCACCCTGAAGATTATTCTTGGGCAGGAGCCTTTCAGGTTACTTGGCCATTCGATGATATATTACAATTTACCGAGAGATTCTCCGTTCTGCACAGTGGAGTGCATTTCGCCGGCCACACCTTTGCATACGATAAGGAAAAAGAAATATGCTTTTGCGGAGACTCGTTGAAATTTGAATGCTCAAATGATTCGCCCAGAACGGCTCTTCGTGTCTCTTCGCATAAAGCATTCGTCCGCGGAGTACCGATTACCCAAAAGGAAGCCGCTCAGTATCATAAAGTCTTTTCAAAAATGAATTTTAACAAAACATTCACGCCTTTTGAGCAAGTATTTAATTTTGGTTGTGAAGAAGCCCTACAACTATTTGAGCTTTTTCAAGTAGAACGGCCCTCATCACATTTCATTTCACTCGAACGACTGCAAAGACCATTTATAAATGAAAACAACATCGCACATACCAACTAGCACCACAAGAAGGACCAGGTATACCTTACCTTCTAATAAAACATTTGAGCCCACTAACGTCACCTCTGAGGCAATTCGAAGCATCCCCTTTCCAGATTGCGAACAAACCAGAATTCACGCTTTTCCAAGCCAACGCAAAACAAGCTATCTGATTGGAGTCCATCGACTCTCAAATCCAGCCAAAGAGGATGGCAGATTTGTAATTAGAAACCTCAATGAAAGTGGTTCTCATAATTTTTCCGGGGACTCGTTACAATGTGTTAAGAAGATTGCATCTGACATGGGTATCCGTCAGTTGGTCACCCAAGAAAAATTACCATTATTCAAAGGAAATGATTTACCCGCACTGATCAGTGCTGGTTTCAAACCAATCGATGAATCTATTACCTTACGGGTCCCTTTCACACTCTTTGCCAGGCGGGCAACGCGGATCGCCAAAGCTTTGGCAAAAAAAAATAAAATTCCACCCGGATACAAAGTGGTACCGATTAAGGAAGTTTCCAACACCGCAATGAAAATCTTACACGAATCAGGTATGATGGACGACTATGACTTCCGCAATAAGTTCAAAGGCGATTCATTAAAGTCTTTTTCACAAGATCATTGTCTATCCGTTTTATTTATGGGAGAAATGGTCGGTATTATTTTGGTAGCCAAGCACACCGAAATCAAAACCTATGAAATTCTCATACGATGGGTGGAGAAAAATTTTAGGGGATCATGGGTGAATGCAGTTCTTATTAACGAAGCAGTCCGCCAGGGGTTGGAGATCGATATCGATTTTCTTTGCTTCAATGCAAATTCTGAAAGACATCAGGAAACCCTGCATCTTGCAAAAAACGCGGGGGCTGAAATCATTGCTAAATCGCGCCGTTATTCCATTACGCTCAATAGCTAAATGATAATTTTTTCTTTAACCTAACCATTTTATCTTCATGCAGTCGGTTGCTCCATGTCATGATTCATTAGTTGAGGCAAAAAACCTCTACCTTGAGCATCTGGATGGTAAAAACCTTTTTTCGTTTGATTTAAGAGACTTGGACAGGACCGGCTTTTCCATAAAAGTCGCTTCATTACGGGACGAACAAGGATTCACCAATGATGGCTTTGGATATGGAACCAGCGAACTTGAATCCGAAGTTGGGGCTCTCGGAGAAATAAGTGAGACCTATCATCTTCATTATTCTTTGCAAAATGCCCCATCCTGTTTGGGACTAAGTTACTTGGAGATGACAGATTTGTTTGGAACTGATCGGGTCATCAATCCCGAACACCTTTGTCTTCCTGCGGGTAGTTTTTACACGAAACAAATTCCATTGAAGTGGGTAGAAGTGAAGTCGTATCCATCCATGAGTCCCCATTGGATACCCAGGGAATTCATTGCAGCATCTGTGAGTGATTACGAATCACCAACCCTCAATGTTCTTCATGATACTGGGAACTTGTCCAAAAGAATTATCACGCCCATTACCTGTGGATTGGGTGCCGGAAAAACCCTTGAGCAGGCCTTGTTACACGCAATTTACGAACTTTTACAAAGAGATGGAAATTGCACCAACTTCCGGGCCATGGATCAAGGAATCGACATTGAATTGGACGAGATAATTGATGCGGAAGTCCTTTCGATTTTCAACGAATTGGCAAATATTGGCATTAATCTCAGGCCAAAGCTTGCATCGACCGATTTTGGCCTCTGTAATCTTTATGTCACGGCGGAAGACCATTACATACGAGGCAAAAACGACCACTTTCCCCTCGTGGTAACTTCATGCGGAGAAGCGGTTGATGCGAATCGCGAAAAAGCCCTTCGCAAGGCTTCAACCGAATACCTCGCTTCCAGATGCAGAAAGACATTCATGCACGGTCCTTTGGAGGCAATCGCTAAAATCGCTCCGCAAGAATATTTTGCTCGGGTGGTCAATCATCAAGATCCTGCCTGTGAGGAAGAAAGAGCACTAAACGCAATGACCGACTGGCTGGGCAAGACTCCCTCTGAGTTATTGGAACTACTGGAGCAAAGTGTACTTTCTTCAAAAACTAAAGTGAAGTTTTCCAGTCTGCCATACGAATCCCACTCCTCCAGTCTATCCCACCCGGTCAGGCTGGACTCTTTGTCTAAAAAGCTAATTGATGAAAAGTTATCTATTTTCTACTTTGACGCTTCGCCTGAGGGTACTTCCGGTCCACGGGCAGTCAAGGCTGTGGTAACCAAACTGGAGGGTGAAACAATGAGTTATTACCGCATCGGTGAAAGAGGTTATCAAAGACTAGAAAACCGGGACTTGGGATTGGTTGGTCGGGGGAAAAGACTTCACTCTCGTTGCCTTCCCATACTGATTGATGAGGAAGCCAAGGCCCGACTTGGAGATGATCTGTGGCTTGATGCCAACCGGATAGATTCGACGATCCATGATCTCTATGCTCTCTACAGGGAGCCATCCAGTCACACTGCTCAGCTAGCATTGAAGAATAAAACTTAGTCGAATATCAGGTGTTTACCCTAAAATCCAAGCTTCCCGTGATGCTACAGGGAAAACTGACAGTTGCACTTCTGGATAAATTACTGGCAATGGATTTTACCAATAATCTGCTCCGTCAGCTGTCGAGTTTTAAGAGCCAAGCGGAAGCTATGGGTTATTTACTGAAGATTTCCAACCTAGAAAAAAGAATCAAAGTTAACGGATTGGAAAAAATTCCAACGGGTTGTCCATTGCTGGTGGTTTCCAATCACCCACGGGGTGTGGGCGACGGCTTAGTGCTCCTTTTTTGTCTGGAAGCGATTAGGCCGGATTTAAAGTTTGTGGTTAACCAGTTACTCCACGAAATCCCACACTTTAATGAGTTATTCATTACCCGGGCAAACGACGGGAAGGGAAGAAATTTCTCAACCGTAAGGCAGTTGCTTTCACATTTAGATGAAGATGGATGTATTTGTCTGTTTCCGGCCGGAACAGTGGAACATTTTGATTGGACCTGCCTAAGCATTAAGGAATCTCCATGGAAAATGAATTTTCGCAGGATGGCCCAAAAGTCTGGAGCTGCCCTAATCGAAGCTAGGATAAGTTCTCGAAATAGTTTTCTGTTTCATTGTCTTGCCTCTGTCAGTCGCTCCTCGAGGACCATTTTATTACTGCGTGAATTTAAGACCTTCATGCGTCAGAAAAATCAGCAAATTGAGGTTAGCTTCTATCCTTTTGATCAGAAAAATCATGGTCCTATTTCCGGCCAACTCTAAGGATTCCTGATAATGTTTTGATCATTGAGCCGGGCGATTGACTTGGGGATATCTAAATTCTTCACCATAGCCATGTCTCAGTGAGAATGTTAATCGATTGGAGGCCATTTTTGCTCCCCGGGCTCAACCAGGGATACAGGAAAGTGAAGAAATTATTTCCCTCATTATTAAACCTTTTTATTTTTTCTTCTTGGTTCCGGGTGCCTTGCGTACACCGGTCACCTGTTCATAGTCAATTTTTCCGCCTCTCAGAGGATATTTGTCAAGAGCCGCCTGCAGGCTGTTGTGCACGGCGCCAAGGTCCACCTGCTTCCCAAGAGGTGTCTCTTCGCGAACATCTTCGATCACGTCGAAGAAGCGACCGTCCCGATAAAGTTTGTAGTGCTTGTTTCGTGCCCAAGCTACTTCCCAATGAGAATACTTCATATCAAACTGCTTCGAAAACGGACGCGGAAAGTAGTAGCCGTAAATCCACTCACGCTTTTTACCCTCCTTCCCCAGGCATTGAGGCCAGAAGCTCCACCCATCTGCCTGGGTGATTTTCTTGCCCGGTAGATTTGCCGCCTCCACGATGGTTGGGAAAAGATCGGAAAAGCAAATCAGATCCTTGTTCACCTGGCCGGCCTTGATACGCCCCGGGAGGTTTATGATCAACGGCACCTTGGTTCCGTGGTCGTGGGTGTAGCCCTTCCCTCCCTTGCGCTCCTTGCCAAAAAAATCGAGGGTCAGGCTGGAGCTGGTTCCGTTGTCCGCCGTGAAGATCATCAAGGTATTCTCACGCAATCCAAGCTCGATCAGGGTGTCCTCGATCCGTCCGACGCAGTGATCCATGTATGCCACCATGTCGATGAAGTTCTGCTTCCCATCTTTGTTACTTCGGTTCACGCTCCGGGGAGTCGGGTCAAAAGGACTGTGCGGCAGGTTCATCGGGTAGTAGGCGAGAAACGGTTTGTCCTGGTTCGTCTTGATGAAATCAATCAGGTAATCCGCGATGACCGTTGATCCGTATTTTTCCTCGCCGTGATTGATGACCTTGCCGTCATGCATCAGCGAAGGTTCCCAGTAACGCCTGCGTTCCGTCCCGGGAATATTCCAGACGCAATGCCGGTCGAAGCCCGCTTCCCTGGGTAAGATTCCGTTTTTCTTTGTTAATAATTGCCACTTGCCTGCCACAGCCGTCATGTAACCGTGCTCTTTGAAGTGATTGGCGAAGGTCGGTTCTCCTTTGGGGAATACCCCAAAGTCGACATAATTGAACACATTTGACTTTCCGGTCATCAGATTGACCCGACTGGGTGTGCACAAGGGCGTGGAGTGGCAGTGATCGAAGCGCATGCCCCTGGCCGCAAGTGCGTCAAGTCTTGGGGTCGAGAACTCCTTGCTCCCATAGGCACTGAAACATTCATAGCCGACATCATCCGCCATGATCAAAACAATGTTGAGTTTTTTGCTTTCTTTTCCGCTCGTCGTTGTACCTGTAGTAACAATGGCTAAAACCCACCACGGTAAGTAAAAAAACTGATTCATTTTCATTTTATAATCTTTTCTGTAAAGGTATTCTTCTCGATGAAAGCCCAAGTGGCCATTCCCCAGACATTTTCGGTCATGCAAATCGGGTTGTGAAGAAATTTCCTGGTGGGATCTTTCTTGTTCAAACAACAGGAGCCAGCCGGGTAAGCGGCGATATCATTGGGTAATTGAAAGTAGTCATAGGAAATCTTCAACTGGTCTAGGGAATCCCTAAATTTCTTGGTGTTGAGTCCACCCTGCACCAGGCGCAGCTTCAGGGATTCTTGGATCGCCTTGGTTTTTTTTCCGTATTCAGGCACGTAATTGCGGGCCTGGGGATCGGTGAAACTGGTCCCTCCTCCGGCGTCGAGAGCCACAGCCGTCGAGAATATGTCGAGGTGTTTGGCCCCCCAATAGATCGAACCGGCCGCCCCCATGGAAAAACCCATGACGGTGCGTGCTCGACGATCTTGAGTCAGGGTATGCTCCTTCTCTAGATACGGAAGCAGTTCCTTGAGAATATTGGTTTCCGGTCGTTTGCCCCTGGCTCCGTCCCGCCACACCGTTCCCCCGTATTTTTCGGGAAAGACGACGGTAAAATCTCCTATTTTGCCAGCCTCGCGAGCCAACTCGTAACTTTGCATTACCTGAAGAGAAGCGTTGCCCCCTCCGGCCCCATGCAGAAACACGATGAGCGGATAAGGTCCCTTGTCCTTGGCATACCCTGGAGGAAGATACAAGGTATAGATGATCTCGTCCCCCGTAATCAAACCCTTGTATTTTAGGTTCTTTTGGTAGCGACCCTCATGAATGCCCGAACCGGCTTGTGCTGTCTGAACATTTAATAGCATGCTACTTAAAAAAAGAAGATTCAGAATTTTCATGACGCTCAGAACGATTGAAATTTGAGAAGGAACTGATTCATTTACTTTTTCTTAAAACGAACCTCATCCAGGGATATTTTATAATCCAAGGGCTGGGCTTTCCCGGAAGTGGATCGTCCTCTATCAAGATAACTTTGAAGCAAAGACGCTAATTCAGCGGCCACTTCCGGATTTGAATGAATGGCATTATTGGCTTCGCCGATGTCGGTTTTCAAATCAAACAACTCCCGCCTATTGTCACCATGAACGATTAATTTCCACTTCCCCTTCCGAATGGCCAATGCTTTTTTTCCACTTTGTTGAACACTCGCTTCACGAAAAGGTCCGACCTGCTTACCCAGCAGACAATTGAGAAAGCTTACACTGTCCTCGCCGGCATGATCAGGTAAAGGAACTCCGATAATTTCCGCACAGGTTGCGAAAATGTCGGTGATTGAAATAATTTGGTCACCCGTAGACCCAGGTTTGATCATGCCAGGCCACTTGGTCAGAAAAGGTACACGATGTCCACCCTCGTAGATACTTCCTTTATTATCACGAAGGGGCGGATAATCCCTTCCGGCAGCTCCATTATCTGCTGAGACCAGAACAAATGTATCATCGGCCATTCCAGTCGATTCAAGCGTGTCTAAAAGTTGCCCCAGCATATCATCGCCCTGATAAACCCAGTCGGCGTAGGATCCCATGCCACCTTTTCCTACATATTCAGGAGCAGGCACCAACGGTTTGTGCGGCGGGCACATGGGAAAATAAAGGAAGAATGGCTTCTCTTGATTGGAGGATTGTTCTTTTAAAAACTCAACCGCCCTGGCAATCATGAGCGGTTGATTTTCGACCGGCTCAACTTTCCTCACCACAGTATCCTGCTCAATGATGGTCTGAAAATTTCTGGCATGGGTAAAACCATAGAAATAATCAAAGCCAATTGCGTTGGGTCCACCGGTCATCTTTTCTCCAATTTTCAATTTCTCCTTGGTTTTATTCTTTCCCTTACTCTTGGGTCTGTTCCACTGCATCCCCAAGTGCCATTTGCCAATACAAGCAGTGGTATAACCATTTTGCTTTAAATAGGAAGCTATGGTCATTCGGTTAGCAGGGATCAGGGGTGGAGAGAATGTACTCAGTACTCCAAATTGTCCGATTCGGTGGGGATAACGGCCGGTAAGAAATCCATAGCGGGTTGGCGTGCAACTGGCAGCGGAGGCATGGGCATCGGTAAGGCGCATCCCCTCCTTGGCCATGCGATCAATATTTGGTGTCTTGAAAAGACTGGTTGGGCGGTAAGAGGTTGGCTCTCCGTAACCCATATCGTCAAAGAGGACGAAAAGAATATTGGGCTTTTCCACAGCATTGGCTGAAAACATCAACACGGTTAAAAATAACCTTGGGAAAAAGTGGGGCATCGTAATTTTTTTGTAAGACAATCTTAGCGTAATGTTCTCAATTACTATTTTCGATGATTAGTTTCTTGGCGGCGGCGACATATCGTTGACCAAGCATGCTGTAGCCATCCGGCTTGATTAAATGAAGCTCGTTTTTCTCACCATTAAGATCATCGGTATCGATCCATACGGCTTTAGGCGAGGAATCAGCAAAGGTTTGCTGAGCCTTCCGAATTTCTTCCCAGTGAGGATTTTCCACTCTCTTTTTATCCCTTCTTCGATACAACCCACTGTCACTCAGTCTGCCAATGATGAAGTTGATGTCGGTTCGCTGGAAATCTTCCTCAAGCTGTTTTTTTAATCCGTTGAGACTGGCTAAATAAACATCGCTGTTTTTGGCTTTGGAATCGGCTTCACCCTGCATCCAGATGAAGGTCACGCTGCCGATCTTTTCACCTTCAATCCGCCCTTTTGTGGCTTTCATCATCGCACCATATATCTTCCCTGCATCCGGATCGGTCTCCCCTTTGCTGCTTTTCCATTCCCTGTACCATTTGGAAATCGGTTGCCCGCCTTGGGCGTAAAAACTCATGATCACATTGTCTTCTCCCAATGCATCATTGATTCCCGGGGTAAACCACAACTCCGGTTTAAATCGTGCCATGTTGGACTGGCCAGAAAGAATGAACAAGTGCTTGCCGGAAGCATCGGCCTTGAGAAGGCCCGATCCAGTTAATACTGAAAGGATAATTAATAAATAACTTTTCATTTAAATCAGTCCTCTACCTGCTTTTTTGGGAAAACATCCAGTCGTAAAATTCCTTACTGGAATAGACCACTTGCCGGGCATTGTGTCCCTGATCCTGATAGACCTTAATTTTTGCAAGCTTCCCCCCCGCTTTTCTTATGGCATCCACCATCCGAACCGACCGTTCGGCCGGCACCACCCGGTCCTTGGCCCCGGCAAACGCATAAACCGGAACCTTGGCCAGGTTGACAGCCCATTGATCCAGTTCTGGCGTCACATCCTTCGGCCCGCCCGGTCCGATTCCCCCCACTACGGGGGCAATGGCCGCAAAATGGTGCGGACTGTTTCCACCCCATGTCCAGGACCCGTATCCACCCATACTGTTTCCGGTCAGATAAATTCTCCTCGAATCAAAATCCAAAGTTGAACTCAGTCCCTTAAGTAAAAGATCCAGATCACTGGCTTCCCAGGTTCCCCGACCACCCGCCCTGCGGGTACGGGAACACTGGGGAACCACCACATGGCAGGGGCCTTTTTTGAATTTTTCAATTCCTTCAAGCAACGCTCGCGCCTGTCCCTGCAGTCGAAGGACATCGTCCCCCACCCCGCCACCTCCGTGCAGATAGAAGAGAAGGGCCGGTTTCTGGTTCCCCCTCTTTCTTGCGGAAAATAGAAGATATTCAGGATTTAAACATTTTGTGTTTTGGCTAAGTTTTGAATCCAAGGTTTGTATTTTAGGTTGCTCCGATTGAGCAGACACGGAACCAAGGACCGATAGGGAGATGATAGTGGCAAGTAATTTCATAGTTTGGATCTTCCGTAATCTAGCCCCCAAGAACAAGAATAGATTCTTAGATTAGGAAAAAATTACTAATCGCATTTATGTAAGTTTTTTACTCCCTCAAAGCTAGATTAAGAGCTTTTTGCGGACCGTAGCGTGTTTAGTCGATCCGTTTATTTATAAAGCACATGATGGAATCAGCGTTCCTTTTGGCTTCCACCATTCCCTAGTCACTTTTTGAAAGTCTTTACAAAAAAGACGGGAGCCATCCTTCACAAGTTGGAGCCTTCCTCGTCTCCTCCGTGTTTTGGGGTGTTCTGACCGGTAAAGATCCCACCACGATTAAAGGGAACGGATCGATTGAGAAGACTCAGGCTATACAACTTAGGCAGGCTGCAAAAATGGCCATCAATCAAATCAATCAAAACTAAGGCCTACGGTTGGGGCCATACCCGCCTACCCGGTGTCTTGGCGGTCCTCCTCCGCGTAATCTCAAAGGCTCCGCCTTGAAATATCTGGGAATCACCGGCCAGTCCTCCGTCAAAAAATAGGCATAGGTACCATCCGGGAAATCCTGGGTTATGGTAAAGCGGCCATTGCATTGATCCAAGTCCCCCGATCCCTCCTTATATTCAAAATCCTTGCTGAAAGTACCGTCGTATTTTCCACCCGGTGGATCGGGCCGGTTTCCTTTCTTAAGACGGAAACTACTGCTTAGTTTTTTAATCCCGGATTCCGGGTCCTTTGGATTCTTATGGCCGTACAAGGCATAGATCGGAAATCCATCCATGGCATATCCGACGAGGGGAGAATGTTCCCCCGCTTTGACCCCGAGCTTTTTTAGAAGCCTGGCCGGCAATCCGTGATAATGATAGGAGCCATTGGGTTGGACATGTCCATGATTCGCATCCAGTCCCAGCAACACCGACCCGCTTAGGGCTTCATAATTCCAATCCGCCCGACGGTCCCCCATGTAAAATTCCGCCGTCCCCGGATCAAAAAGCACGCCATTGAGAGCAATGCCAAAAGGAGTATTGGGTGGACCTCTCCCGCTGTCGTTATGCAGAGGGATTGGCTCTTTTGCCGGCTTTGGGTCCAGGGGTAAAGAAAATTTGAAACTTTGCTCCCTGACCTTATTCGGATTGCGGGCACTGGGGAATTTCCCGATTTTATGCCTCGGTATGGCATTGGACTCCACCTGTAGCTCAGACTTTGACTCCGTAAATTTCTTTTGTTGCTTGTAGGGCAGTTTATCTTCCGCAGGGATCAGTGTAAGCACTCCCTTCTCGGTGACGGTATGCTTACGGACGGGAGGCCTTCCTCCCGGTCTTCTTTCCTGTGCCCATACCAAATTTCCATCCAGGATGATTATAAGCAAGAAGGAGGCAAAACGGGCTATAAATTTCATACTTTTACAAATGGTAGCGAATCAAAAAAATCACAACCTACAATCCAAATTCGGAGAGTTTGATTTTTTGAAAGACCATGTCCGCCACCGAAGACTCATAGAGGATCCCCAGGGTTTGATCATCCACCATGGTCAATGAGCTGTAGGCCCCGCCCTTTGGGTCGAGCAGGATGGACTGGGGCCAGGTCTTTCCCTGATCCAGGCTTATGCGCACGGTCATCTTTTCCCGGCGGTGTTTACTGTTCGGGTTGGAAAAAAAGAGCACCCGGCGCCCATCCCTTAAATCATGGGCTATCAGGCTGGCCATACAGACCGGTTCGGGCAGGGATCCGTGATCCGATGAATGAACCGTCCAGGTTTTTCCCATATCTTGGGTAACGCTAACTGCCCGGCCATTGGTTTTTGACTTATCGGATCGGTTCCGGTTATCCCGCATATTCAAGAGTAAGGAACCGTCATTCAATTCCACCACCGCACACTCGGTGGTATTCTTGCGTGCCGGGCTGGATAATGTCCAGCTTTTCCCATGATCCATGCTCCAGATGAAATTGGAAAAGGGTAACCCAGCCGCATCCCTTCCCTGGGTGGGCATGACCAGGGTGCCATCCTTGAGGGTAATTCCATTCCCCGGGGCGGGGGCAAAGAGGCACCATGGCGGATCCTTCAGTCTCCGGGTCCAATTCTCCGGCTCACCCCAGGTCACTCCGTCATCCGTTGAGCGGACCATCATGAACTGGGATGATTGGTGAATCGAATGACCCGGTTCCGATCCCTTTCCCCGCCACTGGTGCGTGTCCGGTTTCCCATGTGTCCACACTGCCGAAACAAAAATCTCGCCCGTCTCACGATCGATCAAAATATTCGGGTCCGAACATCCATTCTGGTCTTCGGGCAGTCCGCCAAACTTTTTCATATCCATGATCGGAACCGGCCGTGCCCAGGTCTCTCCTCCATCCGTCGAACGGGATAATCCAATATCCATATGCCCCTGCAAATCCCGCCGGCTCCTATATCTCATATCATAAACCGCGAGCAAAGTACCCTTATTGGTGGTGACCATGGCCGGAATCCGAAAAGTATGGCAGTCAAACTGCCCCTGCTTATGAATGATGGTTACCTTCCGTTCTGCTCCGTGCAGGAACTTAAGACAAAGAAAAGATAAAGGAAATAGGACGAGATGAAGTTTCATTTTTAAATTAAGACGAAAGAGGTGAAGATGGTACAAGCTCGAAACCCTGCCATCCGATAGAATGACACCCCACCCTTTGTCATTGCGAGGAGAGAACGCAAGCGAGGGACGCGGCCATCCATGGTGGCTCGGGGGATGCGGACGGAGGGTGCGGTTCGTTTATTGAGAGCCAGTGGATCGCCACGGGCTTCGCCCTCGGGATGACAAGGTGGGGGAAGACGGCTTTTTGATAAGAAAATCGTGACCTTGCTAAATAGACCAAACTGGTCTATTATAAGCCTATGAAAGAAGTTGGTTTATACGAAGCAAAAACAAAAATTTCGGCTCTGGTTCAGGAGGTGCAGGAATCGGGTAACCCGATTGCCTTGACCAGGCATGGAAAAGTTGTTGCTGAATTAAGACCCCCATCGAAAAATTCCCCTGTTCGTGGATGTCTAAAGGGAAAGAATTTTAGAATGAGCAAGGATTTTGATCAGTCCGAAATTGGCTTCGAAGACTTCTTCACCTCCGAATCCCCATCTTTACTGAAAGCTTCTGAGCCCAAAGGAAAATATCATTCCACCCAAAAGAAATGATCGAGCAGATCATCGACACCAATATCCTTTTGTTCTTTCTACAAAATGATCGCAGATTACCCTCTCGGGCTGCGGATTTAATCGAAGATTCAAATCGAGTCTCCCTCGTTTCCATTGCCAGCCTTTGGGAAATATCAATCAAAACAAGTTTAGGGAAATTAAATTACAACCCGGCCACCACCCTCGAATTTCCCAGAGAATTGGAAAACCAGGGGTTTGAAATTGCTCCACTATCCTGGCAGGCAATTTGCCGGGCAAGTAAACTTCCCTGGCATCATAGGGATCCTTTTGATCGCTACCTTATTGCAGAAGCACAAAACCGGAATGCTCCGATTTTATCGACGGATGATCAACTGGATGCATACGAAGTCGAAAGAATTCGGTGATACAGACTGCTCATGTTTCAAAATTGAGTGGGATTGTCTTTGCGAGGGAGGTGGCAATCCATCGTGGCTTGAGGTATGCGGGCGGATTTGTCTGTTCGGTTTCTGGTTCACTGTGGATCGCCACGGGCTTCGCCCTCGCGATGACAAGGTGGGAGTGGGTGCGTGGCTTTTGTCATTGCGAGGAGCCAGCGGAGCGAGGGACGCGGCAATCCATCGTGTCTCGGAGGACGCGGGCGGGTTTGTCTGTTCGCTTGCTGAGAACCAGTGGATCGCCAGGGGCTTAGCCCTCGCGATGACAAGGGTGGTTGGGTTTGTGATGACAGAAGGAACAGTCAGAGCTTACTTTTCACTCTTCACCTTTCAAACTTCACTCTTCCTTCACTGGCTTTTTTGTAGGGAGAGGCGGAAGCCTACATTGGTGCCACGACTATTTGAGTTGACTCCGTTCCGCTTGGCAGAGCGAAGAGACCTTCCACTACTATCACTCCAATCACCCCCGCGTAAAATACGGTTCGAACCCGAAGTACCAGGATTAGTCGGATCAATCGCAGGATTATCTGTTGGGTAGGTAGCCTGGTAAGCATCCGCTGTCCACTCCCAGACATTTCCGTGCATATCAAAAAAGCCCCAAGGGTTAGCCGCATATTGCCCTACATCGCGAGTTTGTGAATATCCGCTGGCACTATAATTCGCATTCGTGCTAGTGATGTTATCACCCCATGAATAAGCAGTGGTCGTTCCCGCACGGCAGACATATTCCCATTGCGATTCGGTAGGAAGAACATAACTCCAGCCTGCAGGCAGGTTACCCGCCTGCTGTTCGTTTAAGCGGGTCAGGAATACCTGAGCATCATCCCACGAAACTTTTTCCACAGGACGGTTCGGATTGTTCGGCCAATTACTGGGTGTCGGGCTCAAACTGTTAGT
>CACMBV010000008.1 GCA_902612125.1 uncultured Verrucomicrobiota bacterium | reverse complement strand
GGTCAGTGAGGATAGTGACCGGTTTGCCCGGATTATTGGTCCCGCTCTCAAACAAGTGGACTACTGTATTCTCAATGAAGTGGAGGCCAGTAAGGTGACCGGAGTTCAGGTGCGGGAAGATGGCAAGCTTTTGAATGAGGGGATCGAAGAGACGGCGAGTAAACTCTTCGAGCTTGGTGTGGGCGAATTAGTTGCCATTCATTTTCCGGAAGGATCCTATGCCCAGTCGAAAGAGGGGGAAAAGGTGTGGCATGGATCCCTCGCCTTACCCAAGGGATATATCAAAGGAGCAGCCGGTGCGGGAGATGCCTTCTGTGCCGGAGTCCTTTTTGGCGTTCATGAAAATTGGCCCCTTAAGAAATCCTTGCTAGCAGGTACTTGTGCCGCGACTGCCTGCATGTCTGATCCTACCTGTACTGATGGATTACGCTCCCTGGATGAATGTCTTGCCCTGGCTGAGCAATTTGGAATTGGGGAAGATGAATCGTGAAGTTTTTTTCGTCCTTGAGCTTCGGCTGATTTTCCGAGATCAAAAATAGAATATCATGAATTCAGAAGATCCCTGTAGTCATTTTGATGCAAATATTCGGGTGGAAGCTTTGCGAAAAGCAGCCGCGGAGTCTGATTTCCCGCCCCCTTCTACCCGGGTAAATGCACATGCCCATACTTTTTATTCTTTCAATTACAAAGGCTATTCTCCCAGCCAATTTGCCCTGGAGGCGAAAAAGGCGGGTTTGGAGATGGGAGGTATCGTGGACTTTGATGTTCTTGACGGGTTGGAGGAGTTTTGGCAAGCAAGTCGCCTGCTTGATTTAAAAGCCTGTGTGGGGATCGAGTCCCGGGTATTTGTTCCTGAATTTTCCGACCGGGTGATCAACTCACCGGGTGAACCGGGAATCAGTTATCACATGGGAACGGGGTTTACCACCACTGAAATTCCGAACGAAGCCCAGAACTTTCTTGACGGGATGAGACAAACTTCAGAGCAACGAAACCGAGCCATGGTCGGGCGGGTCAATGCTTTCCTTTCTCCCTTGGAATTGAATTATGAAGAGGATGTGTTGCCTTTAGTCCCTCAGGGGAATGCCACGGAACGTCATCTTTGCCTGGCCTACGCCCGAAAGGCGGCTTCCCAATATTTAGAGGAAAGTAGCTTGCGAAGTTTTTGGAGTGAAAAATTGGGCATGGCGGTTGATGATTTAAAGGATGTGCCGGACGGGCGGGGTATGACCGATCTGATCCGTGCGAAAACCATGAAACAGGGCGGGGCCGGCTATGTGCAACCAGATTCCGGATCCTTCCCCAAAATGGCGGAAATGAATGAATTTGTGCTGCAATGTGGAGCTTTACCCACCATGACCTGGTTGGATGGATCTTCTGCCGGGGAAGAAGCGATTGAAGAATTACTCGAGGTGGCCCGTTCCACGGGTGTGGTGGCTTTTAATATCATCCCGGATCGTAACTATACACCCGGTTCTCCTGACCAAAAACTCGCCAATCTTCAGAAGGTTGTGGAGATATGCAAGGATCTGAATATGCCCCTTCTCGGAGGCACGGAGATGAACAGCCCGGGTCAAAAATTCGTCGATGATTTTGATTCAGCTGAGCTCAAGCCAATGCATCCCCACTTTTTGGAAGGCTCGAGAATTTTACATGCTCATTCCACCCTTCAGAGAAGTGCCGGCTTAGGCTATCTCAGTCCCTGGGCTCAGGAACAGTTCAGCAGCGTGGCGGCTAAAAATGAATTCTATGCCCGGTTTGGTGAAATTTTTTCTCCCCGTGGGGAAGAAGCCCTGCAAAAGGATCTGTCGGACAATCTTGGAAGCAGGGAAGTGATTTCACTGGCAGAGCGGGTTATGTCTGCCTAAGGCCGGCTTGCCATGAGCAAGACATTTGTAGGCTTCGGCTTTGGGGCCATTCAGGGAGGTCTTTTTCTTCCCGAAGCTTACAGGTCAGGAAATTTCTCCCGTCTGGTGGTTTCCGAAATTGATCCTCTGTCCGTTGAGCAGATCCGCAAGGCAGCAGGCCGGTATTCCTGCAATGTGGCCGAGCCGGATCATGTTCGGTTGGTGGAAGTTTCGGGTTTGGAGATCCTTAATCCTTTGATCCCCGTGGATCGTGAAAAACTAGTGGATGCGATTGCCTCCGCCAATGAATTATGCACCGCCCTTCCCAGTTATACTCTCTATGATGCAGGCGGGCAGGCATCGGTGGCTTCCCTCCTTGCGGAAGGGTTGCAGAAAAAACTGCATAATACGGATATGCCCCCGGCGGTAGTGTATGCGGCCGAAAATGACGGACGGGCGGCAGCCCGCTTGCAGCAGGTCTGTATGACACAACTGGCTGCACCACTTGAACGGAAGGTGAGTTTTTCGGAAACGGTGATCGCTAAGATGTGCTCGGTGGTGACTGACCAGGATCGAATTGCTGACGAGAAATTAGCGGAAGTCACTCCGGATTGCTCAAAATCTTTTTTGGTTGAAGCCTTTGATCAAATTTTGGTGGAGGAGAAAGTACCGGATGGGTTTGAACGAGGAATATCCCAGTTTATCCCTAAACCGGACCTGAATCCTTTCGCCTTAACCAAGTTTCATGGTCATAACGCAATCCATTACTGTTTAGGTATCAAGGCAAGGGAGCAGGGAATGCGCTATATGCATGAGGCAGGTCAAGACCCGGCCTTAATGGATTGGACAAAAGATGCTTTTACAAACGAGGCAGGCGTGGGACTTCGCAATCAATTCCGCGATTTTCCAGACAAATTATTTTCTGAAGATGGTTTTTCAGAATACGCGGAGGATGCTCTTAAGCGGATGATAAATCCTCATCTGCGGGACCCGGTCAGCCGGGTTACCCGGGATCCAATCCGAAAGCTTGGGTGGGACGACCGGTTGATTGGATCGATCCGATATGTGCTAGACGCGGGTGTAGACCCGCAAAAAATGATTGAAGCCGCACGGATGGGGTTGGAGGAAATCCGGGTATTGAAAAATATTCAAAATCTGGAGGCTGCCTTGGACTTGGCCTGGCATAAACAGGCAGGTGGAGAAGAGATTGAATCCATACGGAATATCATCCTTACGCTTGTTTCGTAAGTTGATAAATCCTGAACAAATTTAGCCATTCGGGGTTGCGTTTCATTCAGAAACGATCAAAATCAATCTAAATCGATCATAATGATTCAAGAAGCTCATCCAGCCCTTGCCCCTGAAAGACGGGATCGTATACATGACCTCGTGCGCGTGAGTGGGGTTGCCCGGGTGGAAGATTTACGAAGGAATCTTAAGGTTTCGGTTGCGACCATCCGAAGGGATTTGGAAATCCTGGAGGAGGAGGGAAAAGTAAAGCGGGTTCACGGCGGAGCCGTTTCCATGGAAAGCAGGCTCGAAGAATCAGTTTTTGATGATAAGACCAGCCAAGCGAGTAAACAAAAAAAGAAAATTGCCCAGGTTGCCCATACCTTAGTCGGGCAAGAGGAATCGGTTTTTTTGGACGGTGGCAGCACCACTCTATTCCTTGCCAGACTTCTGAAGCAACGGACGGATATTACCGTGGTCACCAATTCTGTGCGGGCAATGGAGGAATTAGCGGATAGTGGACCCCGGGTTATTTTTACTGGAGGTGAATTCCGCAGAATCAGTCAGACGATGGTTGGTCCCTTGAGTACGGCTGTTCTTGAACAAGTCCGGGTGGATAAGGCGTTCATGGGGACCATGGGTTTCTGCCTCAAGAATGGAATCACCACCACGGATCCAAATGAAGCTTACCTCAAAAGAGTGGTTGCCGAGAATGCGGGGCAAGTAATTCTACTGGCCGATTCCACCAAGGCGGATAAGGTTTCTTTTGCCCGGGTGTCTGACTGGGATCAGGTCGATATGCTGATCTCGGATCAGGCGATTCCCAAACACTTTACCAAAACTTTGCGCAAGCGTGGAATCAAAGTCCGTTTGCCCTGAAATAAATTATATTGAAAGAGGAAAATTCTCATGGCTGAACCCATAATTATGCCTCGCCAGGGACAATCCGTGGAAAGTTGTATCCTGACCGAGTGGAAAGTAAGTGTTGGAGACCAGGTCGCGGAAGGTGATGTTCTTGCGGTGATCGAAACCGACAAAGCAAGCTTTGATCTGGAATCAACCGCGAGCGGTACCGTGCTTGCACTTTTTTGGGAAGCAGAGGATGATGTGCCTGTCTTGGCCAATGTTGCGGTTGTTGGAAATGACGGGGAAGATGCGGAGGAATTTCGTCCGGACAATGGGAGCATAACATCCACCCTCGAACCGGCTCCTGGCGGGGACGCTGCTGTTTCCGTTCCTCAGCATAAGGAAGTGACTTCAGCTGGGTCATCGGATCGTACAGCAACTCCTGTTTCCACAAATGCGATGGCAACAGGCGGGGTGAGTGCAGGGGTGAGCCCAAGGGCTCGCAAGCTCGCCTTTCGACACGGCTTCGATCCGGAAACTCTTGAGGGAACCGGACCAAATGGCCGAGTGATTCAGCGGGATGTGGAAGCCGTGATCTCCGGACGCCCCCGATTATCTGCCAGTGCCGTTTCCAAAGCAAGGGACGGGCTGGAGCCCCCCATTCGTGGAAAAGGACTTGCGGGCATGGCTCTCGCCTCTGATATGAGGGAACCCGGTGCCATCGAGGGAGCCAATGTTAAGACGGTGAAAGGAATTCGCAAGCTGGTCGCTGAAAGGATGATTCAATCCATACAAACCTCGGCTCAGTTAACCCTAAATGCTCAATTTGAACTGACTGCCAGTCAGGCTTACCGAAAGGAGAGAGAGGTGTCGGGTAGGTCCAAGGTTTCGATCAATGACCTCATTGCCTACGCCCAAATTCAGGCACTGGGTGCTCATCCCGAATTGAACGCCCATTTCCTCGGAGACCGTTTCGCGGTGTTTGAAAAAGTTCACCTTGGTATCGCGGTGGATTCTCCCCGTGGACTAATGGTTCCAGTGGTCAAGGATGCGTCCGATCTTTCCCTGGAAGCCCTGTCTGCCGAGATTAAAAAACTGGCGATTGCCTGCCGCGAAGGTACTATCCTGCCGGATGCTCTTGCCGGAGGATCCTGTACCCTGACCAACCTCGGAATGCTCGGTATTTCCACATTTACCCCGGTTCTGAACGTTCCGGAAGTGGCTATCCTTGGAGTGGGTGGGATTGAATTGAAACCAAAACGGGTGGAATCCGGAGAAATTGAATATGCTGAATTTCTACCCCTGAGTTTGACTATTGATCATCAGGCAGTGGATGGTGCTCCAGCCGCCAGGTTCCTGCAGACCCTAGTCAGTCAGCTCGAGACCAATCCGGGCCAACCCCTTTCAATAATCGACGAATAATTTAAATTTATGAAATATGATTTTGCTGTAATCGGTGCAGGACCCGCTGGGTACATCGCCGCCAAAAAAGCCGCCGCTGCGGGAAAAAAAGTGTTGCTTGTGGAAAAGAATAAATTGGGCGGCGTTTGTTTGAATGAGGGATGTGTGCCGTCCAAAACTTTACTGCAGGCTGCGAAGACTTATCATCATGCCAGGCATGGATCGGTCTTTGGGGTCGAGGCAAAAGGACTGACTTTTGATTTCCCCAAAGCCCACCAGCATAAAAACAATGTGATGAATAAAATGAGGGACGGGATTGCCGGTCTGATGAAAAAATACAAAGTGGATGTGGTTGCAGGGGAAGCCAAGTTGCTTCCGAATTCCCGGGTGGAAATAAGCGGGGAAATTCACGAAGCAACCGATATATTGCTTTGCACCGGATCTTCACCCGCCATCCCACCGATTCCCGGGGTTGATCTTGAAAATGTGGTGGATTCGAGTGGAATTCTAATACGGGAAACCCTCCCGAATCATCTGGTTGTGGTGGGCGGAGGGGTCATCGGATGTGAATTTGCATGTATGTATGCTTCGGTAGGGGTTCCGGTAACGGTTCTTGAAGCGATGCCGGAAATCTGCCCGAATTTGGATACAGAAATTTCCGCTAGTTTACGTGAGGGCTTGGCCAAGAAAGGGGTCAGCTTTATCCTTGAAGCAAAGGTCGAATCAATCAGGGCGGACAGGGTGAGCTATGTGGATGATTCCGGCACCAATGAGTTGGAAGCGGACCTGGTACTGGTGGCAACCGGAAGACGACCAAACACCGAAAATCTTGGTCTGGAAGAACTGGGTCTGGATATTGATGATCGTGGGGGTGTCCGGGTGGATAGCCGAGGAGCGACCAATATCCCAGGTCTATGGGCGGCAGGTGATGTTACCGGAGAGGCCTGGTTGGCTCATGCTGCGAGCAGAATGGCTGAAGTGGTGGTGAATAATATTACCGGCCGCAAGGATCATATGCGCCATGATTCAATGCCTGCCGTGGTTTACACCAGCCCGGAAGTTGCGGTGGTTGGATTGACCAAGGAAGAGGCGGAGGCCCGTGGAATCAAGGTTAAAGTCGGCCGGATACCAATGGCGATCAATGCCCGTTATCTTGCGGAAAACCCGAATGAAACCGGGTTCTGTAAAGTCGTGCTCGATGCCGATACCCGGAGACTTCTTGGAGTCCATATGGTTGGTGGTGCTTGTTCCGAAATGATTTTTGGAGCCACCGCCATGTTGGAGACGGAACTGCGGGAGGAAGAAATTGAAGAAGTTGTATTCCCTCATCCAACGACCTCCGAAATTATCAAGGACGTCTTCATGGCCGTTCGTTAATTTTACTCAATAGAAAATCTCAAAGAATTTTTCGTTATGCCGAAGTCACAAATTGTAGAACCAACCAAAGAACGCCAAGCGGGGACCATTCCATTTGGGGAAGTTCCCCTGAATCAATACCAGAGTGATGTAGCCGGTGAGAAAAAAACCTACGGGGAAGAAGCTCTTCTTGGAATCTATGAAGATATGCTTCTGATCCGCGAGTTTGAGAGCATGTTGCAAAGCATTAAAACGCAGGGCTCATATGAAGGAATTGAGTATGACCATAAAGGTCCAGCTCATCTGTCGATTGGTCAGGAGGCTTCCGCTGTCGGCCAGGCGTTTCTTCTTGATGTGGATGATCATATTCTCGGATCTCACCGTTCGCACGGGGAAATTCTGGCCAAAGGGATGTCGGCCATTCGCAAGCTGGATGATGACAGCCTGCTGAGCATCATGAAAGACTTTCTGGGAGGCGATTGCTTCCGGGTCGTTGAAAAGGATGGAGGATCGGATGTAAAACAGCTTGCCCGGGATTTTCTTCTTTACGGTGCATTGGCCGAAATTTTCGGTCGCGAAAATGGGTTTAATCGCGGCTTGGGCGGATCGATGCACGCCTTTTTCCCGCCCTTTGGTATTTTTCCCAACAATGCGATTGTGGGTGGTTCGGCTGATATTGCCACTGGAGCTGCTCTCTTCAAAAAAGTGAACCGCAAAAACGGCTTGGTTATTTCCAACATTGGAGATGCGTCCATGGGTTGCGGACCTACCTGGGAGGCCATGAATTTTGCTTCGATGCGCCAGTTCCATGAATTATGGGAAGAATCCATGAGAGGTGGTCTGCCGATTATTTTTAATTTCATGAATAACTTTTACGGCATGGGCGGACAGACCGCCGGTGAAACCATGGCCTTCGATTACCTTGCCCGCGTGGGTGCCGGGGTTAACCCGCAATCGATGCATGCGGAAAGAGTTGATGGGTATAATCCATTAGCGGTGGCCGATGCGATTCGTCGCAAAAAGGAACTGATCGAAAAAGGCGAAGGGCCCATTCTGCTTGAGACGATTACTTACCGTTTTTCCGGGCACTCGCCTTCGGATGCTTCTTCCTATCGGATCAAGGAGGAGATTGAGGCGTGGCAATCCTTTGACCCGATTAATTCCTATGCCAGGGAATTGAGTGACGCGGGGATATTGAACGAGCAAGCGATTGCCTCCCGCAAGTCCGAAGTGGTTGCGGCGATGACCAAAGCATTTGGCCTGGCATCGGACTTGGAAGTCTCTCCAAGACTTCCATCGGAGAAAATTGCCGGCCTGATGTTCTCCAGTCGGAAGCGAGAAAGTTATGACCCGGACCGTAAGCCGGAATTGCTGCTTGCCCATGAAGAGAATCCCCGGGCTCAGGCCTTGACCAAAAAATCGAGGGCAGGGGTAATTGATGGGAAACCTGTTTCGAAAAACAAAGTCTTTCAATACCGGGATGCTATTTTCGAAGCCGCATTACACCGTTTTGAAACGGACGCGACCATGGTTGCATATGGAGAAGAAAATCGCGACTGGGGCGGAGCTTTTGCCTGCTATCGTGGGTTAACGGAATCCCTTCCCTATCACCGCCTTTTTAACTCACCCATTTCAGAAGCCGCGATTGTGGGTACCGCGTGTGGTTATGCATTGGAAGGTGGTCGTGTGTTGGTCGAGTTGATGTATTGTGACTTTATGGGCCGCGCGGGAGATGAAATCTTCAATCAGTTAGCCAAGTGGCAAAGTATGTCTGCCTGTATTCTGGAAATGCCGGTCACTTTGAGGGTATCGGTGGGTTCAAAATACGGTGCCCAGCACTCGCAGGACTGGTGTGCCTTGGTGAACCATATTCCCGGATTGAAAGTGGTTTTTCCTTCCACGCCTTATGATGCAAAGGGTATGCTGAATACCGCACTCGCCGGAAGTGACCCGGTTATTTTTTTCGAGAGTCAAAGACTTTACGATATCGGTGAACTTTTCGAAAAAGAAGTCCCTGCTGAGTATTATGAAGTTCCTTTTGGTCCTCCAGCTCAGCGTAGGGTGGGCAAAGATATTACCCTGATCACCGTGGGGGCGACCATGTACCGTGCCCTGGAGGCGGCCGATATCCTAGAACAGAAGTACGGGGTCACCTGTGATGTGTTTGATTGCCGTTCCATCAGTCCGTTGGATTATGATCCGTTGATTGCTTCCGTTCAGAAAACCGGCAAGGTTTTACTTTCTTCGGATGCCTGTGAGCGGGGTTCGGTCTTGCATGATATTGGATCTAAGATCAGCCAGCTTGCCTTTGATGATCTGGATGCTCCACCCGTGGTGGTAGGTTCCCGTAATTGGATCACTCCCTGTGCGGAAGTGGAGAGTGATTTCTTTCCACAACCTTCCTGGATCATCGATGCGATTCATGACCGGATTCTCCCTTTACCCGGCCATTCATTAACCACCAACCCAACCACCGGTGAGTTGATCAAAAGACAACGGGGCGGGGTTTGATGCTCTTATAATTGAACCATGACAGGAGAAGAAAACGGATGAGCAAACCAATGGCTCGAACCTTTTTGCAACGATCGGATCAGCTTCGAGAGGCGGCACGCAAGACTCATCGTGGAATTTTTTTAACCGGTCCCAACCGGATTGAACTTCTTTCAGATGATTTACCTGAGTCAAGTTTTGGGGGAAGAGATTACCTTCTCGCAAGCCTGGGGAATTGCCGCTGTGCTTCCGACGCAAAAGCTATTCGCCAATTCGATACCCATGCCCGCGTCCCCACCGGGGCTGACCGGATTGCTTTGGGTCATGAAACTCTCCAGATTGTGTTACAGGCACCTGCGGGATCCAAAGTAAAAGTAGGGGATTTGGTCGTGATCACACCTGGTCATGCCAGTGAACCGATAGATCCTCTCCAATTTGCACCCGTTTCAGATGGTGTGCTCGCCGCACTCGGGTATTCTTATCGGTTTCTGGGCGGCTTGCGTCAGTTTAACCGTATTCCTGCAGGTGCCCCTGATTTTGTAAGTTCACAGGGGTTTGGAAATTTGTTCAATCGGGTAACCCCGAAGCATGACATCAGCTTGGTCTCGCTGGCTCACGCGGAGCCCTTTGCCTGTAACTACGGTACCAATAAACATATCTTCACTATCGATCAGCACGGTGAATTTGCGTACGGGGTACCTCCCCGTGCGATTGTGACCTATCTTTCCGGCACAGCAAGAATGGCAATGATTAATCTGACCATTGTCGCGAGCGTGGCGGATGATGAATTACCAAAAGTTGTTTATGTCACAGGTTCCAAGTCAAAACTGGATGAGATGGAAAAGTATGCCCTGATCAACGATTTGAGGGAACGGGGCACCCGGATGGTTTTGGTGGATCGGAAGGATCCTGCGATGCTCAAAAAATTGACTGAGTATGGAAAATCAGATGTGGTCTGGACAAATTATGCTTCGCAGCAGACCTACGACCAGGCGGTTTCGATTCTTGCGGAGCGTGGAAATTTAAACAGCTACGCCGGTGCGGTCGATCCCGAACTTTTAATTAATATGCCGATCGCTGAAGCTCCGGTTTATTCAAGTTTAGAGGAGGAAGTTTCGCAAAATTTTTGGGCAATGCACCACAACAAAGCTCCCAATAATCCCGCCCGTTACCGGGGACTCGCTCGCGAACCCAAAGTGGGATTTCTTGGATTTGAGGGTAGGGAGGATCGACTGCAAGCCTACCTAGAAAAGCTTCCGGTGGGTGCCCATGTATTTGTGGAAGATGCACAACAATTGCCTGCAGGATTGGTTAAAGTTGAAGACAACACCCTGCTTACGGATGTTTTCATTGGCGGAACTGGCAGGCAGGCGGAAAACTGCTACAAAGCCATTGAACCATGCTTAGCTCGTTCAGCAGCGGTTAATTTCATTGACGGCAACCTGACGGTTCCAATCCGTTCCAGGCAAGCCCATTATGTCTCCAGGCATCAGATTTGTGGAAAAAATGTACCCTGGCACATGACCAATACTTCGGAGCCCCATTCTGACGATATGATTGAACAGGTAAACAACCCGGTGAGTTTTGACTGGATGGTCAAAGGAGTTTGCGGGTTGTCTTCGGTCCCTCAAATGATGGAAAGAGTTGAACATGAGCAACCTTTTGGATCCTTCTATTCGTTCACCGAATTGGAGGATTTACCCTACCTTGAGATTTCGGCCGAAGCTTTTCGGAAGGCATCAGATAGCAAACCAGAGCATGTGTCAAATGCCTTAACCGAAGCCGCCAGGGAGCTGGATTCAAATGGGCAATGCTGGTCGAGAAAAGTCGAGGAAGCTCTTTACCAGGGGTATGGCTTACCACACCCCCTCAATTTAAGTTAATCTAGAAATTTAAGGAGATAAAACTATGGAATGGACTGATTTGGAAAATAAAGCCGTCATCATTACCGGAGGTGCGGCCGGAATCGGTTTGGCTGTGGCCAAGGGATTTGTGGAAGTGGGTGCGAATGTGATGATTGCTGATTTCTCGGAAGAAGCCGGACAGAATGCCGCCACGGAAGCCTCCGATGCAGGTCCCGGAGAAGCCCGCTTCACCCGTTGTGATGTTACTCAAAAAGCCGATGTGGATCAAATGATTCATTCTACCTTGGATGCATTCGGCGCAGTCGACGCGTTGATAAACAATGCCGGTATCAATGTCCCCCGTTTGTTGGTGGATCCAGCGGGTAAAGAGGAACTGACAGAGGAAATCTGGGATAAGGTTTTTGCGGTCAATGTAAAAGGTCAATTTCTATGCGCTCAGGCTGCTGCCAGGGTGATGTTGAAACAGTTGAGTGGAGGAGTCCTTATCAATATGTCCTCGGAGTCAGGACTCGAAGGAAGTGAGGGGCAAAGTGTCTACGCTGCGACCAAAGCAGCCAATCAGAATGTTACTCGTTCCTGGGCTAAAGAGCTCGGCAAAAAAGGCGTACGAGTCATTGGGGTAGCTCCTGGGATAATGGAGACTACGGGCATGCGTAGCGAAGCCTACGAGCATTCACTCGCCTACACCAGAGGGATTTCCGTGGATGAATTGCGCTCTAAGTATGGAAGCACCTCTTCGATTCCTTTGGGACGTTCGGGGAAATTGAGTGAAGTGGCCGATCTGGTCGTATTTCTTGCCTCCAAACGGGCAAGCTATTTGCACGGTACAACCGTGAATATTTCCGGAGGCAAATCCCGAGGATAGAATTAATGATTCCTGCTTCTGTTTTGGAAAATTTCGAATTAGTTGAAAGCTTAAATCATAAAATCCTGCTGGTCAGCTATCTTCCTGGGTAAAAAGTTCGTTTATGAGGAACCAATATGTCATGTATAGAAATATCAAGTGTCTCTTCGATAACTTTGAAACCTACTCGATAGGAGTTTCATCCTCTGCACTTTCCGAATAGTTTTTTGGTAAGTTTCCGGTTCTTCCGTGATGTCCAAGTGGTAAACTGAATCGTGACGATTGCGTTAGCGGATTGAATTAAAAGATTATCTAACGATAAAAATGGTGAAAAATCTGCAATTTTCCAAATTTTTGGCCATTGAAATGTTATTTGATTGGCAGCACGTGTATTTGATTAAGAGAGATTCACCGCTTCCTCCAAGCATCCGGAAAGGTTGGGAAAGGGAAAAATGTCTGCAAACTGTGAAATATTCTTAGGAATTTTTTTACCAAGTCGTCACCCCTTTTGCGAGGATGAGGTTGGCATAGATTCGCGTGTCACCCGTCATTACCACGGCGAAGGCTTTCCGGGTGCGGTCATAGAAGTCATATTTATCAACTTGGACGATTGGGGCGGTATCGGGGTAATGCTTTTTCACAATTTCATCGTATCCATCATGCACTTTTTGATAATCAGCCGCAATTTTAGGGTCGGCCTTATCTTCAGGCAGAGGTCCCATCATCATGACCGGTTGGTCAATTACATGATCCAAGACAAAGAGGGGGAGAACCGCATCCAGTAGATCATCAATGCGAAGACCGTCCGCCCGGATGATGTTGTCGTTGCAACTCTCACCTGGAAAATGGGCATCCCCGAAGATGATTTCATCGTGATGACCCATTCGATAAAGGGTTTCTAATAATTTTGGGCTGAGTAAGGGTGATATTCCGCGTAGCATATACCTATGGGAATTACTTGCAGAGGATAAGAACGTCAAGTGTTCGGCAATTCGTTAGGATCAAAAAAAGTAGCAGGTTTTCAGTACTCTGAAGATTATTTGGAATTAGGCAATAAGCCTTACCCTTACCGGTAGCTATCTTATTATGTGTCAAAGATGCAGGTCTTGAACTGTAAGTATCATTAAGTAAAGCAAGGTATTGTTTGTTTTGCTAAAGTTACAACTTTTTCAAAAAATTTTAGAGGAAAACGAAATTAGTCAGTTAAAGATTTCAGGTGACTGGTGCAGGCACGGGCTAATCCATTCAAGTTGTAGCCTCCTTCCAGAATGGAAAGCAGATGACCGTGGCAAAAATCCTTTGCTACTTTCATGAGCATGGCCGTAAGGTCAAAAAAATCTTGATCGGAGAGGGTGAATTGACCAAGGGGATCATTTATCCGTGAATCAAACCCGGCTGAGACCAGAATCAACTCCGGTCTGAAAGACTCAATTTTTTTGGCCAAGTCCTGACCGAATGCACCCTCCACTATATCTTCTCTTCCACTACCTGCAGGCAAAGGAATATTGAGGTTGGTGCCGAGGGCTTTACCACGACCCGTCTCATCAGCCGAGCCTGTCCCAGGGTACCACGGCGATTGGTGCGTGCTGAAAAAGAATACGGATTCATCTTCATAGAATGTATCCTGAGTCCCGTTACCATGGTGGACATCCCAATCAACAATCAAAACTTTGCCGACTTGATATTTTTCCTGTGCATAACGGGCAGCGATCGCTACATGATTAAAAAGGCAAAAGCCCATCCCTTTGGATGGGGTGGCATGATGACCCGGAGGACGGGAAAGGGAAAAAGCCCGTTCAATGCGCCCGTTAAAAATTTCATCCATGGCATGAATCAGTCCACCAGTTGCCCGTAGGGAAACATCCCAGGAATCTTCACAGACCTGCGTGTCACCTGTTGAAAGTGAATCTCGGCCGGAACGAATATCCTTTTTGGCAACTTTCAGGTATTTTGCATCATGAACCAAGGTGAGATATTTTTCGTCACAAATCTGAGCATCAAGGGAAACGCAATTTCCTATCAGGCCTTCATGCTTGAGAACATCAAAAGTGTGAGTCGTTCTTTTGGGTTGCTCCGGGTGACCGGGTCCCGTGAGGTGATCCGCAAAAATGGGATCGTAGATCAAACCGCACAATTTATCCGGCATGGAAAGACAGAAAACTAATCCAGATTATGAGCCTTGGAATCACTAACTAGTTGGTGAAAACTTTCAAATAAATGTCGGGCATCATTGGGCCCCGGGGCGGCTTCCGGATGGTATTGCACTGAAAACACTGGTTTATCAGCGAGCCGCATGCCCGAAACGGTTTGATCGTTCAGATTATACTCGTTGACTATAGCCCCGCACGCCTCCAACCCTTCTTTTTCAGCGGCAAAACCATGATTTTGGGAAGTAATGGAGACTTTGCCGGTTTCCTCGTTTCGGACCGGTTGGTTGGCCCCACGGTGCCCAAATTTCAATTTGTAAGTGGATGCCCCAATGGCATGGGTGAGGATTTGATGCCCCAGACAGATTCCAAAAATTGGATATTCATTCAAAAGCACACGGATAGTCTCATGTGCATAGGATAGGGCGGAAGGGTCGCCGGGACCATTGGAAAGAAAGATTGCATCGGGTGAGTGTGACTTCACCTGCTCAACGCTTGCCACGGCCGGAAGGACAATCACTTCGAATCCGTTTTGGCGGAGGTTTTTAAAAATCGCTTTTTTGGCCCCAAAGTCGAAAGCCACTAAACGGTGAGTATCTTTAGGGGTGACCGCATCCTTCAAGTTCGTTCCGGTGACTGTGAAGGGAATGCTTTGTTCGCCGCCTTGATCAAAAAAGAAGGGTTCTGAACAGCTAACTTCCTTTACATAATCCTGTCCCACTATGCTGTCACTGTCCCGGGCTTTTTTCACCGCTTCTTCGTCACTTATTCCTTCGGTGCTTAGGCAGGCTTTCAGGGAGCCGGCAGTGCGCATTTTTTTGGTGATCGCCCTTGTATCCACGCCTTCAATCCCAGGAACCCCGTTTTTTTCCAGGTAATCACTCAGCGAATCAGTGGATCGCCAGTTACTGGGGACGGGGCTCAGGTCCCGAATGACAAATCCGGAAACTTTGGGTCCGTCCGATTCTTCATCACTTGGGTTTGTCCCGTAATTTCCTATTTGAGGACTGGTCATGGTCACGATCTGCCCAAAGTAAGAGGGGTCGGACAGGGTTTCCTGATATCCGGTCATACCTGTGTTGAAAACTCCCTCTCCAACGACCGTCGTTTGGGCACCAAAAGGAAAGCCACGAAAAACACTTCCATCTTCCAATGCAATCACTGCGGTGCGTTCTCTTTTGAAAATGCTCATCTTCCTAAACGAGGTAAAAGGAACTTCGATTTTTGGCAACTCAATTGGATGGATATGGTGGATTGCTTTTTAAATTATGCCGAAGGGTTGACATGGGCAGACTCTGCCCCTAGCAAATCCGAGTACATGGAAACAAATAATGGTAACTTCGATCGGTCCAGAACCGGAAATGTGGCCCTGCTTAAATGGCTCGATAAAATGATAAGCATGTGCATGCCAGATCATGTCGAGTGGTGTGACGGTTCCGACGAGGAGTGGGAAAAATTATGCGGGCTGATGGTGAAGGGAGGATCGATGATCAGGCTTAACGAGGAGAAGCGTCCCAATAGTTTTTTAGTACGGTCAGACCCGCGGGATGTGGCTCGAGTGGAAAGCCGGACTTTTATTTGCAGTTATGGTAAAGATGAGGCTGGGCCGACCAATAACTGGGAGGAACCTCGTAAAATGCGGTCAAAATTAAAAAAGCTTTTCAAGGGATGTATGATAGGCAGAACCATGTATATTGTTCCCTTTTGCATGGGTCCGCTCGGTTCGTCTATTTCCCAGTTTGGTGTTCAGGTGACGGATTCTCCATATGCAGTTTTAAACATGAAAATCATGACCCGTATGGGACAACAGGTCTTGGACCTTTTGGGCGAACGAGATTTCTTTGTTCCATGCTTACATTCAGTGGGTTACCCCCTCACCGAAGGAGCGGAAGATGTGCCGTGGCCCTGCGATCCGAATAACACTTATATTGTTCATTTTCCTGAGCAGCGAACCATAGTATCTTATGGCAGTGGCTACGGAGGAAATGCTTTACTCGGCAAGAAGTGCCTGGCACTGCGTATTGCCTCTTGTATGGCCCGGGATAACGAGTGGATGGCGGAACATATGCTTATTCTTGGGGTTGAGAGCCCAAAAGGTGAAAAGACATATGTTGCGGGGGCATTCCCCAGTGCCTGTGGCAAGACCAACATGGCCATGCTGATTTCCCCAGATTCAATGGAGGGATGGAAGGTATCCACCGTGGGGGATGATATTGCCTGGTTGAAACCGGATGAAAAAGGAGAATTGCGGGCAATCAACCCAGAGGCAGGTTTCTTTGGGGTAGCGCCGGGAACCTCCTGGGAAACCAACCCCAATGCGATGGATTCGATGAAGGCAAACACTATATTCACCAATGTTGCGTTGACGGAGGATAGGGATGTATGGTGGGAAGGCTTGACTGATGAACCTCCTCCTAAACTTGTTGATTGGAGAGGGAATGAGTGGACACCCGATTTCTCCACCCCGGCGGCTCATCCCAATGCTAGGTTTACCGCACCGGCATCCCAGTGTCCCACGATTGATCCAGAGTGGGAAAATCCCGCCGGGGTTCCAATTTCAGCTTTTATTTTCGGTGGCCGGAGGATGTCTGATATTCCCTTGGTTTATCAGTCTTTTAATTGGAACCATGGTGTCTATTTGGGGGCAACCCTAGCCTCAGAAACAACCGCAGCTGCTGAAGGGGCCCAGGGCAACCTGCGAAGAGACCCAATGGCTATGCTTCCTTTTTGTGGCTATAACATGGGAAATTATTTTCGACATTGGATTAAAATGGGAAAGGCACTAAATGAAAAACCAAGAATATTTCATGTTAATTGGTTCAGGAAGGATAGAGAGGGTAAGTTTATGTGGCCGGGTTTCCGAGATAACATGAGAGTGCTGAGATGGATTATTGAGAGATCAACCGGACAGGGTAGGGCACATGAAGGTCCCCTTGGCTGGATTCCGAATAAGGAGGATTTGGACTGGTCCGGTCTTGATTTTAGTGATGAGATGTGGGAGAAATTGATGAAAATTGACACTAACATTCTGCGGATGCAGACCCTTCGTCATGAGGAATTATTTTTACAGCTGTCGGAGTTCCTTCCGAAAGAAATGTTATTCGAAAGAGAACTACTTGTTTCCCGACTCTAGGCTGTTTTAGCCGCCGATTGAGTAGACCAACGGTAGAAAATAGAGGAAAGAACACCAACCGAAACGGCCATATTAGCAAGTTTCATCAACACCCCACCGGTTTTTTGGTCTTCCAATGGGCTAAGATCAATAATTCTTTCAGCGTAGAAATAAGTGTCATACAAGACATCCTTGGAAAAGGTAAGAATCGCAAAGATGGGAGTTTGTCCTAACATTAATGCAAGGATGTAGAGCATTTGAGGCCCAAAGCGTAACGGTGGAACTCTTTTGGAAGGGCCACAGACCGGCCACCACATGGCAATCGAGCTAAAGTACATCGATAAATGTTCCGCCATGTGAATGGTCTTGTCACGAATGGCCGCTTCGTAGAATGCACCGATGTGCCAAAAAGAAAAAATCAAAGTGAAGGACAGCCCGGCAATGATTGGATGAAAAAGAAATTTTGCAGATTTTTCCAGACCGGAATTTTTTTCAAAAAATTGATCGACCAGTTCTTCGGGTAGGGAAAGAAGAAAAAAAAGAGGACAAATATACATGAGTATATTGTGTTGGATCATATGAGCAGAAAAGAGAAAGTTTTCTCCCATCGCATCCAAGGGGGATCCCACCGCTAAATAAAAAGTAAAAATGGAAAGAAAAAACCAGTAGGTGTATTTTTTCGAAAACGGAAGGCCTGGACAAATGCTGGTTCGGTAGGGACCAATGATGATGGAATAACACCAAGATACAAAGAGAAGTCCTCCAATAAGGGCAGGTTCAGTGTGCCAATGGCTGAAGTTTACTGGGGAGTTCAAAACCGAAATGTGGTAGTAGTCCCCGGAAAAAGGGCAAGGTTTCTAGTTATTTTCTACCCAAAAAGCCTCTGATCGGACTTTGATCCGAAAGTCTTCCGTGGTCCCTGTCTGTTCGAGCAAAGCAACCCGGTTACCTTCAATTGAGTTTTGGTCAGATGGAGAGTATTGGTAGTAGTATGGGTTCTCAGGTTTCTTGGAATTTATTTCTATCAAGTCTGCGGTATTTATTTTCCAGGTGATGAGATGAGGAATGCCGGAGACTTCCTTCCAAAGTTCCTCGGACCAGTTGTTGTCAGAAGTATGATCGACAGAAGCTTGATAAAACTTATCATCGAAAGCCACATAATCACCGGATTTATAAGCCTTATCGGCTCGCCAATCATTTTCAATTTTGGATACCTTAAATTCTTCAACGACCGGATGCTCATCGGCCATAAAGATGACGGCAAAATAAGTACCCAATGCAATAACCAGACCCATTAAGAATAAAATAGTGTTAAGAATCTTATCCCATCTTAAATGCATAAACCAGGTAACCACACCAATAAACTTTACAATTGAAGTGGCAAATAAAACGCCAATGATAGTCGAACCGTCAAAGGACTGCACATAGATAATAACAATTTCAAGTCCGGTGATGGCCACCAGAATCATGGAGAGATTAAAAAAAGTGAAGAAGCGTTTGCTTTCTTCGACAACAGGATCTTCTGCATGACCACTCATAGAGAAATATGAAAAATTCTGAAAAAGACTAAAAGGCGTATTCCATTAAGTATACAACAGGAAAGATGATGATCCAAACGATGTCAACGAAGTGCCAATACAATCCACAACATTCAACATCCATGGCATCAGATGTGCTCATTTTCCCGGTGAAGGAATAGACCAACCATCCAATGAGCCAAAATACGCCAATAGCAACATGGGTACCATGAGTACCGGTGAGAACATAAAAGGTTGATCCAAAAACATGAGGCTCTCCTCGGTAGGAGGAAAGGGTGAGTTCGTTGCCAGGGGCGTAGACAAAGTGTGTAAACTCGTAAACCTGACAAGCTAAGAAGATTGCCCCAAAAATAATCGTTCCGAAAAGCATCCAGCGGGTACTTGTAAGATTACCTTTGTGAATGGCTGAAACAGCAAGTGCCATAAAGAGGGAACTTGCAAGAAGGATGAATGTACTGAAAGAAGTAAGCTCAATATCAAAAACATCCCGAATGTCCAAGAAATTTCCACCAACTGTCGCGGAGATTTTTCTGTAAATGAGATGAGTGGAGATCAAGGTGCCGAAAAACATACAATCGGAGCCAAGAAAAGCCCACATTAAGACTTTTTTATTAGGTATGCCAGTACTAGTAACAGGCTCGTGGTGGTCTAAAGCATGGGCTGCTGCGTCGCTCATAGTGAAATAAAAAAAACTACTCTTCTTTTTCTTTGGGAAACAGGTGGTAACCTGCGGGACCTTCCAATGACCACATAATGATCCCAACAGTAGAGACAACCCCTCCGGCGATGGCAACAGTGTAATTTCTTACGAGCTCACCAGAGGCGTCAATGGAAGCGTGAAAAAGCATACCAATAACCATGACAAAAAGCCCGATGGCCGTAAGAAGTGGGTACCAAGAACGATCTGGCATGTGAACGCCGTGATCATCAAGAGGTTCTTTCTGTGAATGATTTTCTTTTGGACCGTAATTATTTTCCCAAGCCTGATCCCTTGCTTTGATGATTGGGTTGCGGGCAAAGTTGTATTCTTTAACTGGAGAAGAGAGCGTCCATTCAAGTGTTCGAGCATCCCATGGGTTTTTACCTGCAGGTTTTAATCTTTTATTAAAGAAGGCACTGACGAACTGATAGACTCCAATCGCAATCCCAATTCCAAGAATAAAGGAACCAATGGTTGCGATTTGATTCCAAGTTTCGAAACCATGACCTTCATTGTAGCTGTGTGTTCTGCGAGGCTGCCCGATCATACCCAAATAATGCATAGGAAAAAAGGTTAGGTTGAAACCAATAAACATCAGGGTGAAGACAAGTTTACCAAGTTTTTCATTAAGCATACGCCCAGTCATTTTAGGGAGCCAAAAATAAAACCCGCAAAAAAGACCAAATAAGGCTCCTCCGATTAGTACATAATGAAAATGGGCTACGACGAAATAGGAGTCTTGGTGCTGTGCATCAATGGGCACGGATGAGTGCATGATACCAGTAAACCCTCCAATCATGAACATAGTAATAAACCCAAGAGCGAAAAGCATAGGCGTGTCAAAACGAATTCTACCGTCCCACATAGTTCCAATCCAGTTGAAGATTTTGACTCCAGTCGGTATGGCGATCAACATGGTCAAAATAGAAAAGGCAGAAGTTGCAACCACGCCCATCCCGGTGGTAAACATGTGATGACTCCAAACGGCAAATCCCATGAACCCAATAATGGCACCAGAAAATATCACCAAGCCGTAACCAAATAAAGGCTTTCTCGAAAACACTGGAATCACTTCCGATACGATCCCCATTGCAGGGAGGATAAGTATATAAACCTCTGGATGACCAAAAATCCAAAAGAGATGTTGCCACAAATGAGGTTTTCCACCTTCAAGAAAGTCATAGAAATTAGTACCATAAGTCCGATCGAACATGAGTTCCACCAGAGCGATCGTGATGGCGGGGAAAGCAAGGATGATAAGAAAACTTACAATTAGAGTCATCCAGGTAAAAACAGGCATTCTCATCATGGTCATGCCGGGGGCACGCATGTTAATGATAGTGGTAATGAAATTAAACGAAGCCAACAGGCTTGCAAGCCCAAGCATTTGCAGCGAAAAGATCCAAAAATCAGGACCCATATCACCCAACACTTCGGCAAAACGGGTATCGGTCAAGGGAGCGTACCCAAACCACCCAATAGCAGGTGATCCTCCGGTAAAAAACCAAGACAGGTTGAGGATGATACCTCCGGATACAAAACACCAAAGGGATAGAGCATTCATCCGGGGAAAGGCCACATCCCTGGCACCTATCTGCAGGGGCATCAGGTAATTAAAAAAGGCTGCACTGAGAGGCATGATCACAAGAAAAACCATGGTTGTTCCATGCATTGTAAACATTTGGTTGTATTCTCGGTTGGTGAGCACTTCCATGTTGTGACTCCATAATTGGGAGCGAATGAGAAGAGCTTCAATTCCACCGACCAATAGAAAAAAGAGGGCGGCCATCCCGTACATTAGACCAATTTTTTTATGATCAATAGTTGTGAGCCAGTCTACTATACCAGCTGTGTGCTGACTTGGCCTTGGGAATACCTTGGCTTCAATCTTAGTTTCCGTATCGGGAGATGCGTATTTTAGGGATTCAATTGCCATGACTTTATGTGAGTTGAAATAAAATTATTTAAGATCGAGGAGATAAGTTACTAGCTGACTGACTTTTTCATCGTCATCTTCGAGTTGTCGTAAAGGGTGACGGTCATCAATGCCTTCACCATTCCACATCAAATTACCAAATTTAATGTCGTTTGAATTGCGGAGCCATTTATCTAGACTGGTTTCGTCGTTTCTCATCCATCCGGCAGCCAGAGATGTGCGAAGTCCGAAAAGAGTAAGGTTGGGACCTTTTGCACCAAGACCTGTTCTATTTATGGCATGACACTGAACACACTGCAGGGAAGAAAATAGGGCTTTGCCTTTTTCAAAGTCATCGGAATGGACTTTTTCCCAAGCGTCTGGTTTGGTTTCAGGATTTTGTCCTTTGGTGACCGCTTGTACCGCACGAAAATCACGGCTCATATCATCACCCAATTTTTTGTCTGAAAAGGTGACCACATCACCTTTATCATAATTATTTTGTGAGGAGTAAGCTGAAGGCTGAAGGTTAGGGTTCTGAGCGTTCCTGAATTTAAGTACCCACTCATCAAAATCTTTGTCAGTCTGAGCTAGCGCCCGAAAGGACATGTACGCATGAGAATTTCCGCAATACTCGGCACATTGGCCGTAAAATAAGCCACCGACTGCCTCGAATTCATCAGTGAAAGCCTGTTTTGCAAAAATGGCCTGTCTCATTTTTCCGTCAAAGACCGAAGGCATCGCGGTTGGGATGTCGACCTCATATGGATTTCCATCCTTATCAATGCCTGTGCGGATTTTCTTCTCATCAGCGATAAACCACATGAAGTTTTCCTGTCCGGGCATGAGGTCCATTTTGCCGGCAAGTTTCGGAAGCCAGAAAGAGTGTATGACATCCTCAGTACGAAGATTAACGCGAACCGCCTTGCTGGCGGGAAAAACCAATTCGTTGGCAGTCACTATCCCGTATTGTGGGTATTCAAAAACCCAGAAGAATCTTTTCCCGGTGACATTAACAGTGATCGCATCTTCAATTTGGCTTCTATCAAGTTCGAGTTTGTCAAGAGTAGCCTGATCGTTTGGGTCAGGTACTCGGTTCATTAACACCACGCCCTGCAAAGTGGGAACAGCTAAAATGACTAGGATGATGGCTGAGGCAAGAATTAGGGTTGTCTCGATCTTAGAATTTCCGTGCATCTGTTCAGGAACTTCCATGGCTTCTTCCTTTGATTTTGCCCGAAATCTCCAAAGAACAAAAAGCAAACATCCGCCGACCGCACAGAAAAGGAAGATGGTGATCCAAACGGAAAGCATGAAAACATCATACTGGTTTTGCGAAACAAGACCCTTGGGATCCAAGGCAGATTGTTTATGGTCAATTCGAGAACAGGACCCTAAGAGAATGAGCAAAAAGCCATATATAAATACAGTAAAGCGTTGGGGAAACTTGGAAAGGTGAATTTGCTTAGTCATAAGGTTATAAGTACCTGTCTATAACAAGTGTGGCTAATAAAAGTGGAAGATATATAATGGTCACCACAAAAAGTTTGCGTGCGGATTTGTCGCGATTTTTGTCTCTAAGAAAATTTACTGCGGGAAGAAGGAGGTAAAGGGAAAGGATGGAAGAGCAAAACAGATACAGCACGCCAGGCTTTGGTTGGTCTAATTCAAGGAAAAAGGGAGCGAAGACAAAAACTGTTAAAACAAGGGAATATAAAAAGCTTTTACGACCCATTTTTGAGCCGAGGGGATCGTTTAAGTGGTGAAACTTAAAGCCACCTTTGGAATAGTCTTTCCGATGATTCCAGGCAATGGCCATGAAATGAGGAAGTTGCCATGCAAAGAGTATTCCAAAGAGAATTAAACCGTAAGATGTAGGAGAACCAGCAGCGACAACCCATCCGATTAATGGAGGGAGAGCACCTGCAATGGCTCCGACCTCAATTGCAACCGTCGATTTTTTCTTGAGCGGGGTGTAAATTGCTAGATATAGTAAAAGTGTTGTAAAAGTAAGGGTAGTTGCCCAAGGGTTCGTCCAAACCCAGAGTGTACTTAAACCCAACATACTAAGAAAAATCCCAAAACTTAGGGCAAGCTCCGGGGAGACTAGCTTGGCAGGTATTGGTCGGGATGCGGTTCTAGTCATTAAAGCATCCTCTTTACGCTCCATCCATTGGTTGAGAGTAGCCGCACCACCTGCGGCAAATGCAGTTCCTAGGGTTAAAGCTATAAATAACCCAAGGTCAGGAATTAGGGGATCATGAACCAAAAATCCTAACGACGCAGTAAATACGGACAGTAAACTAAGTCGAGGCTTTGTTAATTCATATAAACCGTTCAAATCAATCAATTTTCCGACTTCAAATGCGGATGCAGAAGGGTTAGAGTTGATGTTTTTAATAAAATTCACAGGAGTATTTATTATAATGATGCTTGGTTAGTTCCAAGCAAGATGATTGGCAGTTATAAATACATTGAAAGAAAAACTAATATCCACTCGTAAAGTTATTAACTATTCTTATCACTGTATCTACTGCAACAGCAAAGATGCAGGGAAATTAAGGCCAAATGAATTGCGAGTTGATTCATTCCTGATAAGGTTGTGTTCGAGATGATATATACAAAAATAACATATGCTAATCTCTTTCTATTCTTTTTCTTTGCCTGTACAAACTCCGAGTCAGTTAAAACCAGCAATGGATTGTTAGAAGATGAAGTGAGGGGTGAAATCATCAGCACTGATCAAAACCTTAGTACAGCTTCATTTCGGGTCACTGCAACTGGGATTGAATATAATGAGTTTTCAAAAATAAATTTGAAAAAAGAAATTGTAGCTGAGGTGCAACCTGGTGATTTAAATCTTCTTTCTAAAAAAAACATTTTCAAGGGCCGACTACAATCGAAATTTAATCAACAGAATGGTGAAATTTTTCTTCTTCATAGTGTTTGGCCAGATGATTTTAGAGAAAGAATACGCTTCAACAATGTAAACCGATTACTCCGCAGAGACACACTCTCCATGGGGGAGGATATCATTCGCAGCGTGGGAGACCAAGTACCCCCCTTTGCACTGTATGATCAGGATGGCGAAATTATCACAACTGATTACCTCGATGGTTCTGTCACCATTTTGAATTTTATCTTTACCCGGTGTTCAGAGCCCGAAATGTGCCCAGCCACAACTCTTAAGATGAAAAAGCTTCAAGACTTGGTAAAACAAACCAATATTCCCTACGTTAAATTCCTTTCGATCACTTTGGACCCTCTGTTTGACACCCCTGGAGTTCTCAAGTCTTATGCTCGTGGATACGACCTTAGTGAGTCCAATTTTCGTTTAGGTACGGCAGGAAAAACGGTAATTGATGATCTTACCCGTCAATTCGGTATTATGAGAAAAAAAGACCCAAGTACTCCTTTAGACCACACGATGAGAACCTTGGTGATTAATTCCCGCAGACAGATTGTTTATCAAGTCCCGGGTAAAGGGTGGTCAGTTGAAGATTTTCTAAGTCGCCTTCAGGGTCAGCAGTCCATTTAACTGGGGTAGTTCATTCGATGAGTCGCTCAATTAAATCACTTTTAATGATCATCCCTTTTGCGGTGCTGTACTTTGGTGCCCGTTCCATGCCAGTTGAACCCTGTGATTTTTTGCATGAGGAAACATACAATCAAGAAGGTATCCTTGATTATTGCGGCCCTGGAGATGCCGGGTTTGTTGATCTGACCGTTCGAAAATGGCCTTTAACAATGAACTTGCGCCCGTTGGGTAAAATAGAGATTAATCAACCCTGCGAATTTGAAATCAATCTCAAGGAATTTGACGGTTCTCCCCTCGCAGCAGACGAAGTGGCCCTTAGTCATACCCAAAAGATTCACCTTTTGGCAGTGGATTCAAGCTTGGAAGACTATCAGCATCTTCATCCGGTTCCTGATGATTTATTTGATGGAATTTGGCGGTTTACCCTCACTCCCCATTCTTTTGGTGAGTATCGTATTTTCTTAGATTTAATACCTATACGCAGCCCGAGAAGAGTTTTGCTCTCAGGTTCCTTCATGGTTGATGGGGGGGAAATTAAAAAACCTGCCTATGATCAATCGCGTTCATTTGAAACGAATGACCGTTCTTTTACCCTGGAGGTAAGCCAAGGTGAAACTTCGGCCGATGAATACATTCTTACCTTTAAAGCCAGGAATTCCGACAACAAACCCTTGGTTTTAAACCCCGTGATGGGGGCACACGCCCACTTGGTTGCATTTGACTGGGAGAGAAACGGCTTTGCACATTTGCATCCTCTCGAACAAGAAGGTGTGGTAGGTCCGGTTACTGATTCAATTGCCCGAGATTTGAAATTTTCCTTCGATTCATCCCGAATCAAGCAATCTAAGTTGTGGGCTCAGGTTTTGCTTGAGGAAGACGAGGAAGAAACCTTTATACCCTTCTCTCTGGACCTCGTAAACGATGCCGATGACACAAACTGAGGAAATAAAAGAACTTCCTGCAAATCTGCAGCTTTTGAAAAAGCTCAAAATCGCTGTATGGATTATTTCATCAGCAGTTCTTGGCTTGGTAGTGTTAATGAGAGAGGTTAAAATACCTTTGCCCGAGGGTGTCAGTCTTTCTTTTTTGCCTCCTTTTCATGCTATTTTAAACACGCTGGCAGCTCTTTCCTTAATAATGGCCCTGGTAGCAATAAAAAAAGGGAAAGCTTTTTTACACCGAAGATGGATTTATTCAGCAATGATTTGTTCACTACTCTTTTTGTTATCATATGTCACTTATCATTTTACCACTCCTGAGACAAAATTTGGTGATCTCAACGGAGATGGGGAAATATCAGAGCCCGAACTTATGAAAGCGGGTGCAATGCGAGTTGTTTATTTGATAATCCTGCTTTCCCACATCGCACTGGCAGCCCTCAGCTTGCCTTTTATTTTGCTAACGTTTTGCTACGGATTTACCCATCACTTTGCAAAGCACAAAAAACTAGCCAGAAAAGTTTTTCCGGTTTGGCTTTATGTAGCAGTTACCGGTCCGATTGTGTACCTACTTCTCAGCCCCTACTACTAATAACCATTCATGGTTTTCGAGTCCATCTGTTTAAGCAGAAGTCATCATTTTTGTACAAATTCTCCATTATCTCGAATTTATCCTTAAAGGGTGGAAAAAATGCATCCCCGTCCACGACTTCACGGGAAACTTCAGAGACATACAGTTCGCCGCAAAGGGGGAGAGTCTGTCGGTAAAGTTCGCCCCCCCCAATGATGAATAATTCACGATCGCTACCCGCAACCAAGGCCTCTTCGAGTTTTGAAAAAACCTGGATGTCCGGTTGTTCGCCTAGGTTGGAACTGAGTACCCAGTTTTCCCTCTTGGGGAGGGGGCCGGGAAGGGATTCCCATGTTTTTCGCCCCATCAGCAATGTGTGACCGAGAGTGATTTTTTTGAACCATTTCAGGTCTTCAGAGATTCTCCAAGGCAGATCACCATTTTTTCCGATGACATAATTTTCTGAAATCGCTACGATGGCTTTTATCCCCGTTTTAGGACTCATACCGAAATGGGTGCATGAATGGCTGGGTGCGGATCGTAATCACTGAGTACAAAGTCTTCGTAACTAAAATCAGTTATCTTGTCGTGATCTCCTTTTATCTTCATCAAAGGCTTAGATCTTGGCTTTCTGGAAAGTTGTAATTCGGCCTGCTCCCGATGATTGGCGTACAAATGCAGATCACCGAAAGTATGAACAAATTCAAAGGGGATAAGGTTACAAATTTTGGCAATCATCAAGGTCAGTAACGCGTAAGATGCTATGTTGAAGGGAACCCCAAGAAAAAGGTCTGCACTTCTCTGGTAGAGCTGGCAGCTAAGTTTACCTTCCGCCACATAGAATTGAAAAAGGGCATGACAAGGCGGTAGGGCCATCAAATGGAGCTCCCCTGGATTCCAGGCGCACACCAAGTGGCGGCGACTGGAGGGATTCTGTTTTAAACTTTCAATAACTTCATCGATTTGATTAAGACTTCCCCCGTCGGTTTTTTTCCAGTCTGTCCATTGCGCCCCGTATATCCTGCCAAGGTTGCCCTCATCATCGGCCCATTCGTCCCAAATTGTGACCTTATTATCCTGTAAATATTTTACATTGGTATCACCCTTTAAAAACCACAGTAATTCATGAATAATAGACCGCAGATGCAGCTTTTTGGTTGTCAAAAGTGGAAAACCGTCGTCCATTCGGAAACGAACTTGTTCACCGAATACAGACCAAGTTCCCGTTCCCGTACGATCATCCCGAAAGGTGCCTTTTTCTAGGACATGGGAAAGAAGGGAAAGGTATGATTTCATTTTTGGAATGCTGAAGTTCTTGCTTTCGAAGGGAAAGATATATTAGGTAAAGGTCTTTCCATTCTTTCCAAATAATGTCGAGGATATCCTGTTATTTATTTTTGAGCTTTTGGCTCATTCATCCGTCCGTGGGTCAGCAGAAATCAAATGACTTCACAAGAAGGGTGGGTAGTTTTGATGGTAAATTAAATCGGTATTCGGGAAAATCTTTCATAAATTCTAAACTGAATTCGAAACTAAATAATCGCATTAAGATTGAAGAATGGCCGACCAAATATTCTCCCTTTGGAGGAAAGAGGTTTGTTTCCAAAAATCCCCTTGGTTTGATCAAAATGAGAATTCCGTGGCAAAAGATTCAAGGAGAACGTCCGCTTACGGAAAGACTCTCAAAAGTAGGAAATGAAAGAATCTTCGAAACCGATTTGATCAACCGGACATCGGCTACTGCCGCAGTCGAATTTCGAGATGCAGTGTATGCACAATTAGATAAAAGAGTGGATGACTGGCTGAACAAAGTAAATAATGTATCCTTGCAGGAAATTAACCGTTATCAATTCCGTAAAGGCAGGCCATCCGAACCTGGATTTCCCGTACAGCAAGCCGGCTCGGAAGGAAACCAAGAAGTGCCAAAAAGGATTAAATCATCTATACCGGCAGAACGACCGGCATCCTCAGAGCCATCAGCGGGCTCATCCTATTGGTTGGGCCCCCGCACAACCTCCGTACAAAAAGCTATCCAAGCCATGCCTCAAGCCATACCCGCTAAGCCCAAAGGCGGATATCGACCCGTCTCTCAACCTATCCTAGGTCCTAAAAAAGTGCGGGTGGAGGTTGGCTCATCCAAGTGATTCACGCTTGCATGTGACCAGAACTAGTTTAAAGTTGCTGATTCACTTTTAACAAGGACGGCTAGCTCAGTTGGTTAGAGCAACTGGTTTACACCCAGTAGGTCACAGGTTCGAGTCCTGTGCCGTCCACCATCCCACCTATTTAGTCCCATGCGTCATGTTATATCCGTTCTCGTCGAAAATAAGTTCGGCGTGCTGGCAAGAATAGCCGGTTTATTCAGCGGTCGTGGGTTTAATATCGACACTCTTAATGTTGGTCCCACCCACGAAGACGGTAGATCCCGCATTACTGTGACCCTTAACGGTGATGAAAAAGCACTTGATCAATGTATTAAGCAACTGGACAAGCTGATTGATGTGATCAAAGTGGAAAACTTTGTGGGTGAAGAGGGCGTAGGCCGGGAATTGGTTCTTGTTAAAGTAAGAGCAGATTCCAAAACCCGTGGGGAAATCACTCAAATCTGCGATGTTTTCAGGGGCAAGATTATTGATGTATCCACCAACTCTTTGATAATTGAAGCCACAGGAAATGAAAACAAAATTAAAGCTTTTCTTAAGCTTCTAGATTCCTTTGGGATCACTGAATTGGCCCGTACTGGTACGGTCTCCCTACGGCGTGGATCCTTGGAAGAATAACTTAAATCAAAAAAATAAACACACAAAACATTAGGCTATGCCCGCGAAAGTATACACTCAAAAAGAGGCGAAAGTAACGCCCATCAAAAAGAAAACGCTCGCCGTTATTGGTTACGGTTCTCAGGGACATGCCCACGCTCTCAACCTTAAGGAAAGTGGATGCAAGGTAATTATTGGCTTGTATAAAGGAAGTAAATCAATCCGGGTGGCCAAGCGACATGGTTTCGAGGTCATGGAAGTCGCTGAAGCAGTGATCCAAGCCGATGTTATTATGATTGGTGTGCCTGATATGAAGCAGGCTGAAGTTTATGATAATGAAATTAAGCCCAATCTTTCCAAAGGAAAAACACTGCTTTTTACGCATGGCTTCGCCATTCATTTTGGACTGATTAAGGCACCACGCGGCGTGAGTGTCATCATGGTTGCTCCTAAGGGTCCCGGACATATCGTTCGTTCACAATATAAGGAAGGAAAAGGCGTCCCTGCCTTGGTCGCCGTGAATAAAGGCTCTTCTAGGGATTCAAAAAAAATTGCCCTCGCATGGGCTGCTGGAATTGGTGCTGCCCGTTCCGGAATTTTGGAAACTTCCTTCAAGGAAGAGACCGAAACGGACCTTTTTGGTGAGCAAGCCGTGCTTTGTGGTGGAGCATCCGCACTGGTTGAAGCTGGCTTTGAAACCCTCGTGGAAGCTGGGTATGCTCCGGAAATGGCTTATTTTGAGTGCTTGCACGAACTGAAGCTGATTGTCGACCTGATGATTGAATCCGGAATTGCCGGGATGCGATTTTCCATTTCCGAAACCGCCAAATATGGCGATGTTACACGGGGGCCCCGAGTAATAAACGGAAATGTTAAAAAATCCATGAAATCCATCCTGAAGGAAATTCAAACCGGAAAATTTGCCAAGGAGTGGGTAAAGGAATACCAAGCCGGTCTTCCAAAATACAACCAATTATTGGAAGATGGTGAAAAACACCCTATTGAGGAGACCGGTCAACGCTTGCGCTCATTGATGCCTTGGATTCCCAAAAAGAATATCAAGGGTGCTCAGGCTTCGTACTCCTAATTTAAACAAACAATTCTTGAATCGATTGATTCGCGGAAATTTTTCTGTGTAAACCGAGCACAGTGAATTCTCCCCGATTACTTCGAATTGCCACCCGTAAAAGCCAGCTAGCTTTATGGCAAGCAAAGCGTGTTGCTAGTTTGCTTGAGGGTGAGGGTTATCAGTCAGAACTCGTTCCCATGAGCACCACTGGAGATCGGCAAACTCAATGGAACCTATCCCAAAAAGGGGGAAAGGGTCTGTTCACCAAGGAGTTGGAAGATGCTTTATTAAATGGAGATGTCGACTTAGCAGTCCATAGTGCTAAGGACATGCCTACGCAATCTCCAAGAGGGCTTAGTCTTTCGGCATTTGTGGAACGGGAAGATCCCCGTGATGTGCTTGTTGTCAAGGTGGGTATTGAAATACCAAGGGTGATGGCCACGGGAAGTCCCCGCAGGCAAGCCCAGGTAAAGAATCGTTTTCCAAACTGTCAATGGATTGAATTACGGGGAAATGTGGAAACGCGATTACGAAAGATTGCAGAACAAGATCAGGCAGACGGAACCATCCTTGCAGCTGCAGGTCTTGCAAGGCTGGGACTGACTGAGTTTCCGGGTTTGAAATTCACGCCCTTGCCGGTGAGTGAGATGGTTCCCGCTGCGGGGCAGGGTGCCATTGCAATACAGGCAAGGTCCGGGGACTCTGATAATTATCAATGTTTAGGGAATTCAGTCACCCAAAGGGAAGTTGGAATTGAGAGGAAAGTATTAGAAAGTCAGGGGGGTGGTTGCCAAATTGCATTGGGTGTTTGTATATGTCATAATGAATTGCATTTTTTTGAAAAGAGTGCCGGATACTTGTCCTTTGCATGCAAAGAAATGAGCGAGACCGAAATTGTGTACAAAATAAATGATTTTGTTAAATGAGTGAGAGTGGAATAGTCTATTTAGTAGGAGCAGGCCCGGGTGAACCGAAACTTTCGACTTTACGAGCGAAGGAACTGATTGAATGTTGTGACGTACTTGTTTTTGACCACTTAACAAATCCAGAATTTCGAAGATGGACCCGTGAGGAGTGTGTTCAAGTTGATGTGGGTAAGTCTCCTGGACGGCACACCGTTGAACAACGAGACATTGAAAAAACCTTGGTTACACACGCATCTTCGGGTAAGATGGTTGTGCGGCTGAAAGGAGGAGACCCCTTTGTCTTCGGAAGATGTGCTGAGGAAATGCTTGCTTTGGATAAGGCTGGAATTGTCTATGAGGTGGTGCCTGGAGTAACGGCGGCTCTTGCCTGTGCCGGCTACGCAGGACTTCCTCTCTCTCATCGTGAATGCGGTTCAACCATTTCCTTTCTTACAGGTCATGAAGATCTGAGCAAGGAAGAGTTGCGTGTTGACTTCAGTAAATTTGCAAATGTTGGAGGTACTCTTTGCATCTACATGGGGATGAGTAAATTAGAAGATATTGTCAAAAAATTACTCAACGGAGGGATGTCGCCCGATATTCCTTCCGCCGTCGTCAGCAATGGAACGCTTCCCAGCCAAAGAAAAATTATTAGTTCCTTGAAGGATTTGGTCAGCTCCACGCAGGAAGCAGGTTTACAGGCTCCTGCAATTGTATTCATTGGCAATGCCATCGGTCGAACAGGGATTAGAGCAAACTGGTTTGAAAAGAGAGCGTTGTTCGGACGAAGGATTGTACTTACCCGCCCTGCCGGCCAGGTTAGCAAGTTTAAAGAAAAATTAGAACTGCTGGGGGCAGAGGTGATCGAGTTGCCCTTAATTGAGATTTTACCTTCTCAGGATAAGAAAGTGATTGCCGAGGTATTCGCCGGGATTGCAACCTACGAGTGGGCCGTTTTTACGAGTGCCAATGGTGCCCGGGAGTTTATGAGGCTATTTTTCCTTGCTTATGGTGACATTCGTTGCATTGGACCCATGCGGATCGCCTGTGTTGGAGAAAGCACGGCGGAAGTTTTTAGAAATCACTCTCTCGAAGTGGAAATTGTGGCCGAAAAGTCCATTGCAGAAAGTCTTGCCAAAGAGTTGGTTGCGACCGATTCACTTGACAGTGCGAATGTATTGGTTGTATCGGGCAACCGAAACCGTCAGGTTCTTGTGAAGATGCTTGAGGATGTGGGACATGCAATTGTGGACACGCTTCCCTTGTATGAAACTGATTTTACTGATGTTACCGAGGCCACGGATTTTCCGAAATTTCGTGAATTCGGGGCTGATGCAATCATCTTCACAAGTTCTTCTACTGCCCTGTCTTACATTGAACAGGAAGAAGATTTGTTTCTCAATGAAAATGCGATCAAACCGGTCATCTGTAGTTTTGGTCCAGAAACCACCAAAACGCTATTAGAAAATGAGCTCATCGTTGATCTGGAGTGCACCAACCCAAGTATCGAAGACATGACTGGTAAGTTGGTGAAACACTTTTCCTGATAATCGAAAAAAATATGGGCGTGGAGGTCAAAGTTTGTGGCATCACCAATGAGAAGGATGCAAGGAAATCACTTAAGGCGGGAGCACATTACCTCGGTTTTATATTTCATCCGAAATCTCCTCGCCACATTTCCCTGGATTATGCCGGAAGCATCTGTGAAAACTTGAAGGATTTCTCATTTAAAAAAGTGGCAGTTGATGTCTCCCCGGCCCTAGAAGATGTTCTGCAAATGAAACAGACTGGCTTTGAATTTTATCAGTTTCATTTCCCACTTGAATTAAAGGAAGAGAAGGTTCGTCAATGGAGCAAGATTGTCGGAGTTTCCAACTTGTGGCTAGCTCCAAAACTTCTACCTGGAATCGATTTCCCTGAGTATTTGTTGGAATATGCAGACACCTTCCTCATTGATTCTTATTCGCAGGACAAATTTGGGGGAACCGGGAAGCCTGCGGATTGGGAAAGTTTTGCCAAATATCAGAGTTCTTACCCTACAAAGAAATGGATATTAGCCGGGGGTATAGGTCCTAACAATATTGCAAGTGCGTGTCAGAAATTAGATCTCAGACAGGTGGATGTTAATAGTGGCGTGGAAACTGAACCTGGTATGAAGGATGAAATAAAAATAAAAAAACTTTTTCTTTGCTTGCAAGAACTTGAAAAATAATTGCTTTCGTGTACTAAGCTTAATTACAAAACAGCACCCTAAAATTTCTTAAAAAATGTTACACCTATAATTATGAGCTCTGATAACCGAAACCAAGAAGGCGTTTGTCCATTTAATCACAGCAAAGAAGCACCAGTTACGACTGCCGAACAATGTCCTATTCACCAAGCAGCGGGTCAGGGTACTTCCGTTGAAGACTGGTGGCCGAATCAACTTAAAGTTGATATTCTTCATCAGCACGATGCTCGTTCAAATCCAATGGAGATAGATTTCGATTACGCGGACGAATTTAAGAAGTTGGATTTTGAGTCCCTTAAGCAAGACTTAACCAATTTGATGACCGAAACCCAAGAGTGGTGGCCAGCTGATTTCGGTCATTATGGGCCATTTTTTGTTCGAATGGCCTGGCATGCAGCAGGTACTTATCGCACGGCTGACGGTCGTGGAGGCGGAGGCACTGGTGCACAGAGGTTCGCCCCATTGAATAGCTGGCCTGACAATGGCAACCTTGACAAAGCACGCCGATTACTTTGGCCTGTCAAACAGAAATACGGCAACAAAATTTCATGGGCAGATCTCTTCATCCTTAGCGGAAATGTTGCCCTGGAATCAATGGGATTTAAAACTTTCGGATTTGGTGGAGGTCGTCCTGACATATGGGAAACAGAAGATGACATCTATTGGGGTGTAGAAGATTCATGGTTGGCAGACAATCGCTACTCCGGCGAACGAAACCTTGAAAACCCACTTGCAGCTGTTCAAATGGGTTTGATTTATGTCAACCCTGAAGGTCCAAATGGTGTACCTGACGCCAAAGCTTCAGCCCATGACATCCGGGAAACTTTTGGACGCATGGCAATGAACGACGAAGAAACCGTTGCTTTAATCGCCGGTGGTCATGCCTTCGGCAAAACACACGGGGCTGGGAGCGCTGTTCACGTAGGACCAGAACCAGAGGGTGCTCCCATGGAAGAGCAGGGTTTTGGTTGGAAAAGTTCCTACAAATCTGGTGCTGGTCCTGATGCCATCACCTCCGGTCTTGAAGTTACCTGGTCTAAAACCCCCACCAAGTGGGGAATTAATTACCTCGAAAATTTATTTTCTTATGAATGGGAGCTATCCACATCTCCTGCCGGAGCAAAGCAATGGATTGCAAAAGATTCCCCCGAAATTATTCCTGATGCGCACGATCCGTCCAAATTTCGAAAGCCCACTATGCTAACAACCGACATTGCTTTGAGGGCAGATCCGTCATACGAAAAAATTTCCAGAAAGTTTTTAGCAGAACCTGAATATTTCGCTGATGCGTTCGCTCGGGCTTGGTACAAACTAACGCATCGCGACATGGGTCCAAAGTCCAGATACCTTGGACCTGATGTTCCTGCCGAAGAATTAATTTGGCAAGATCCAATCCCTTCAGTTGACCACGATCTGATATCTGACGCAGATATACAGATTTTAAAAACTAAGATTGCAAGTTCTGACATCTCCATTTCCGATTTAGTTTCTACCGCTTGGGCGTCCGCATCGACCTATCGTGGCACTGATATGAGAGGAGGTGCAAACGGTGCTCGGATTCGACTTGCTCCACAAAAAGATTGGGAGGTCAATGATCCTATTCAACTTTCTAGGGTTTTAGAAAGACTTGAAATCATTCAAAGTGATTTTAACCAGTCCGGAAAAAAAATCTCAATGGCTGATTTGATTGTTCTTGCTGGCGGAGTTGGTATTGAAATGGCCGCAGAAAAAGCTGGCACCACAATCTCAGTTCCTTTTACACCCGGACGCATGGATGCTGTGCAAGAGCAGACAGATGTTGATTCCTTCCAAGTTATGGAACCTGTGGCAGATGGTTTCCGCAATTATCTAAAGAAGCGCTACAGTGTAGCCACTGAGGCATTGTTTTTAGACCGTGCTCAAATGATAGGTTTGACTGGGTCAGAGATGACAGTCTTGACCGGTGGATTGAGAGTGCTGGGAGCTAATTACGGATCATCACATTATGGAGTTTTTACTGAAAATCCTGAAACGCTTTCTAATGATTTCTTTGTCAACCTTCTTGACATGGGTACTAAATGGACTCCGATCGACCAAGAAGCTGAGGAATTCGAGGGACATGACCGCATTTCTGGCAAGTTGAAATGGAAAGCCACTCGGGCAGATCTTGTTTTTGGATCAAACTCACGCCTGAGAGCTTATGCCGAAGTGTATGCTTGTTCGGATTCTGACGGAAAATTCATATCAGATTTCGTTGCTTCTTGGACAAAGGTAATGAATGCAGATCGCTTTGATTTAGTTTGAGCTTAAGGTTTATTTTCCAACAAGCTTGTTTCTGCACATGAGAGAAGTTCCTGTTTACATTATAGAGCTATTTGAATTGTTTGGCCAGCTTCGCCAATTCCTTGGAGTTAATGTCCTCCATGTTTGGCATGTTTCCCCCTCCAAAGCCCTCCATTAAACGTTTCATTTTTCCGCCCTTCATTTTCTTCATCATTTTTTGCATTTGCGAAAATTGCTTGATCAATTGATTAACATCGCGGATTTGAACACCTGACCCGGATGCAATTCTCTTTCTCCTTGAACCTCCGATAATCCGGGGTAGTCGTCTTTCCTCCCTGGTCATGGAAAGGATTATTGCCTCGTGTTTCGCCAATGCGGTCTCTTCCCTATCTCCAACTTGGGCATTTCCGATGCCGGGAAGCATCTTGGCAATCGAGCCCATCGAACCCAGTTTTTTCATCTGGCGCATTTGGGAAAGAAAGTCTTCAAAATCAAACTCGGCCCTCAGCATCTTTTCAGCCATGCGGGCGGATTCTTCTTGGTCTAAATTCTCCTGAGCTTTCTCAACTAAGGATACTACATCTCCCATACCAAGTATTCTCGATGCCAACCGGTCAGGATGAAAAACTTCAAAATCGTCAATTTTCTCACCGATCCCCATGAATTTAATCGGAACACCGGTTACTTTCTTCATGGATAGGGCAGAACCGCCTCGGGCGTCTCCATCAACCTTGGTCAGTACGATGCCTGAAAGTCCTAGTCTTTGATGAAATGTTTTAGCCACATTGACCGCCTCTTGACCCAGGGCGGCATCCGCTACCAGAAGAATTTCATGAGGATTGATTTTCTTGTTTAAAATTTCAAGCTCACCTACTAGTTCATCATCAATTTGGAGTCGTCCTGCCGTATCAAAGATTATCACATCGGCACCCTTTTTTTTGGATTCCTCCCAGGCAGCTCTGGCAATTTGAGGAACATCTTGGGACTTTCGGTCGCAATAAAAAGCAAAGTTTTCCTGATTTGCGAGAAATTCCAACTGATCAATGGCTGCCGGGCGATAGATATCGCAAGCAACAAGCATGGGAGACCGGCCATCCTTGGCAAGGCGTTTGGCGAGTTTTGCGGATGTGGTTGTTTTCCCAGCTCCGTGTAATCCGACCATTAGAATTCGCAATGGTTTTTCATCGCGTAACTCGGGGCTACCTTCTCCGAGAAGTTTGACCAGTTCATCATTGATAATTTTGACTACCTGCTGACCCGGAGATACTGATTTCAAAACATCTTGCCCAAGGCATACACCCTTAACTTCGTCGATGAACTCGCGAACAACCCTAAAATGAACATCTGCTGAAAGAAGAGCCTTTCGTACTTCAAGAAGGGCATCACTAATGTTGTTCTCCGTTAATTTTCCTACACCCCTAAGATTTCGAAGTGTTTTGCTTAGTTTTTCTGTTAGGTTTTCAAACATGATCGGGTTTTCATAATGCCAAGCGAATGGATTGGGGGAAAGTCCTTATTTTGGAAAATGCTTTCCTCGTTGCCATTCGGGCGTCATTTAGCATGATCTATCTCTTTTATCCCTTCAAAAAATGAAAATTTTCATAGCTGATCGAATATCTCCCCTCGGGGTTGAGTATTTAAAGAAACAGGATGGCTTTGAAGTCGTGGAAGCATATGGTTCCTCCCCCGAGGAGGTCATTGAAACTGCCAAGGATTCAGCCGCCATCATTGTTAGGAGTGACACCCAGATAACACCAGAAGTGATTCAAGCTTCTGAAAATCTTAAAGTTATTGGACGGGCTGGTGTGGGAGTGGATAACATTGATCTTGAGGCTTCTACCCAGAAGGGAATTATTGTGATGAACACCCCGGGGGGTAACACAATTGCCACTGCAGAATTAACTTTTACCCATATGTTGTGCGGTACACGTGCGATCGTCCGGGGAGCAAGCGGGATGAGGGAAGGTTTGTGGGAACGCAAGCAACTGAAGGGAGCTGAGCTTCGCGGAAAAACCCTGGCAGTCCTCGGACTTGGAAGAATAGGGGCGGAGGTGGCCAAACGGGCCCGGGCTTTTGAAATGCGGGTGATTGCCTATGATCCTTACCTGACCGATGACCGAGCCGAGGAGATGGACTTGAATAAAGTGGAGTTGGAGCAGGCTTTTGCAGAAGCCGATTACATAACTGTTCACATGCCTCTTACGGATCAAACTCGTGGAATGGTAGACGCCGATGCCTTCGCAAAAATGAAGGATGGCGTTCGGGTCTTTAATTGTGCAAGAGGAGGAATCATTAATGAAAGTGCTCTGCTGGAAGCTTTGAGGTCGGGAAAAGTAGCCGCAGCCGGATTGGATGTCTATGAACAGGAACCCTTGCCAGAGGCTCATCCGTTTCGCAAGGAAGAGAATTTGATTCTTACCCCCCATTTAGGTGCCTCCACGGCCGAAGCACAAGAGAGTGTTGGAGTTGAAATTGCGGAGGCGGTAGCTGAAGTTCTTCAGGGTGGAAGAATCCGCAACGCTATTAATATGCCCTCCATTGATCCAAAGGATTTGGAAAGCCTAAGTCCCTACCTTGATCTTTGCCACCGGTTGGGTGCGTTTGCCAGACAAGCTGCGAAAGGATCGGTTGAATCAATAAAAATTTCCTATTTTGGTGGGATTGTTGATTTTGACTGTGTGCCATTGACCCGTGCGGTTCAAAAGGGTTGGCTTTCCGGAGTAGTCGGGGACGAGGGAGTCAACGATGTGAATGCACCCTTCAAAATCAAAGATCTTGGGATCAAGGTGGAAACTGTGAAGTCCGCTGAGTCAGTCGATTACAATGAATTGATAGAAGTCTCTACCGTATCGAGTGACAAGGCTCTGCATTCTGTGCGGGGCAGCCTTTTAGGCAGGGGCAACGATCCTCGAATTGTCGAAGTCGACGACCAGGCTATAGAGGTGAGACCAGTGGACACATTGCTTGTGGTTAAAAATGTTGATAAACCCGGTATTGTAGGGAAATTGGGAACCATGCTGGGTGATTATTCCATAAATATAGCCAATATGTCTTTGAGCCGTGCAGATGAGGGAAAATGGGCATTGACAATTTTTGAACTGGACGAGGAGCCACCCGCGAATGCTCTTAAAGCGATAGTGGAAGATCCTGACATTGAAGAAGCCCGAGTCTCTCGACAGGGTTGATGGTTTATTTATAAATTTTAAAGTCTATTTCTTCACCCAGTGTTTTCGCTAGAGACAGTCTCCGTTCTGATTGTAGGCTATTTACTTGGTTCGATACCTTTTGGAGTTTTGGTTGCTAAAAAAATGGGTGTGGATATATTCAGCGTAGGGAGTGGTAATCCGGGGGCGACCAATGTCTTGCGCACAATAGGTAAACCTGCTGGGTATGCGGTTTTCATTTTGGATTTTTTCAAGGGAGTGCTGGCAACAATGTGGTTTAAGCTTGGTTTGGTGGCTTTTTCCGGTGATCCAAATCTTGCCTTGTGGGGATTGCCCGCTGCCGTCCTTGGTCATACTTATCCTCTCTTTACCAGCTTTAAGGGAGGCAAGGGAGTGGCCACTGCGATGGGCGGATTACTCGGAGTGATGCCCGGCTGTCTGCTTATCGGTCTCGTGAGTTGGCTGGTGATTTTTTTTACCACACGATATGTGGTGGTCGCTTCTATTGGATTTGGCCTTAGTTTACCTGTATGCACAATGGTTGGATACTGGTCGGTTGATGACAAAAGCAGTCAATTTGCCAAGGTAATCCTATCGCTTTTGATTATGGGGTGGATTGTCTGGCGTCACCGGGCCAATCTGCAGCGACTTAAGGGTGGCACCGAAAACCGTTTTGAGAGAAAAAACAAGAACTAACCCCCACTTGCCTGAAAGATGAACGCAGAAAATAATATCCAAACCATAAATATTGGGATACTCGGATTTGGTACCGTGGGTCAAGGAACATGGAAGCACCTGGAAGAGAACGATAAATTTTGGGCAAAAATTTTGGGCGTGGAGTTGATTCCCCAAAGAGCGTCCGTTCGATCAATTGAAAAAGCAAGAAATGTAAAGATTTCCGATTCTGCTCTTACCACTGATTCCCTATCGATTGTGGATGATCCGGAAATTGATTTAATCTGTGAACTGATTGGTGGAATTGAAGAGGCCAAAATTTTAACTCTCCATGCTTTTGAGAAAGGAAAATCAGTGGTTACGGCCAATAAGGCCCTGATTTGTGAACATGGCGACGAATTGTTTGAGGCGGCTGAGAAAGCCGGTGTACAATATGGATTTGAGGCAAGTGTGGCTGGAGGAATTCCCATCATCAAAGTATTGCGAGAAAGCATGGTGGCCAACGAATTTCCATTGATCTATGGAATACTCAACGGAACTTCCAATTATATTCTAACCCGTATGGAGAGGGAGGGTGTCTCCTTCGAGGATGTTTTAACCGATGCACGAGAGCTTGGTTATGTGGAGGCTGATGAAGCTTTGGATCTGGATGGTGTAGATGCCGCTCATAAAGCAGTTATTTTAGCCTACCTTGCACATGGAATATGGGTGAACCTCGAAGATATCACAGTGGAGGGAATTCGCAGAATTTCGACTGAGGACTTGCAAGCGGCAAGGAAACTGGGCTGTAAAATAAAGTTGATTGGGGTTATCCGCAGAAATTTTGAAAACAATCACATTTCTGTTGGGGTTTATCCGGCCCTAGTCCCAATGGATGAAATAATCGCACGTACTGATGGGGTATATAATGGAATCAGTTTAACTGGATCTGTGGTGGGTACCGTGGTTCTTACCGGAAGGGGGGCCGGGCAGGATCCAACCGCTGGTTCCGTAATTAGTGATATTGTGGATCTTGTGAAAGCAAAGAAAGGTATTTCCGGTGCAGTAAAGCTCAGGCATGTCACCCCCAACGAATGTAAGCCGGCCAAGGCAGTGGAAATCCAAGGTTCCTTCTATTTAAGGCTTACGGTTGAGGATCGTCCGGGACAGCTTGCAAAGGTTGCGGACTGCCTGGCCGAACACGAAGTAAGCCTGGCGACGGTTTCCCAAAGGCCAAAAAGTAAATCTGCTACTTCCACTGTTATCCTAACCACCCATGATACCAATGAACATTCTATGAACATGGCAATTCAGTCCCTTGAGACACTCCAGGGGGTCATAGAAAAGCCGGTCTTGTTTCGGGTTTTTGATCCGAATGCTGTTTCTAAAGGATGAGTATAATTGTTAAAAAGTTTGGCGGTACTTCCGTCGGGGATGTGGATCGCATCAAGCGGGTTGCCAAAAGGATCAAACTGAGCGTAAAGGAAGGACATCAAGTGGTGGTGGTTGTTTCAGCAAGATCCGGGGTTACCAATGAGCTAATCGCAAGGGCCAATGCGATTCAAAAAGCACCTTCAGACCGTGAAATGGATGTTCTGATGACCTGTGGTGAACAGGAAACCATTGCCCTTTTGTGCATGGCACTTGACTCGTTGGATGTTCCGGCTGTTTCCCGTACCGGGTGGCAGGCAGGAATCATTACCGAAGGATTACACGGGAAGGCCCGTATTCGTGAAGTTACGGGAGGAGATATCAGAAAACAGCTTCGGGCTGGGAATGTAGTTGTACTGGCCGGGTTTCAGGGAGTGAATGAAAAGGGTGATGTAACCACTTTCGGCCGGGGAGGCTCTGATTTAAGTGCCATTGCCATGGCTGGGGCACTCAAGGCAAAAGCATGCCAGATTTTCACCGATGTGGAGGGAGTCTTTACCGCTGACCCGAGAATTGTTCCGAATGCATGCAAGATCGATAAAATCAATTATGAAGAAATGCTGGAATTGGCAAGCAGTGGTTCCAAGGTTATGCAAACAAGAGCCGTGGAATTTGCCCAAAAGCACAACATCCCTTTCGAAGTCCGTTCAACTTTTACCAGAAAATCAGGAACTAATGTGAAGAAAAATGTGAAATCCCTTGAGGACACCCTCGTGAGTGGCGTGGCCATCGATAAGAATCAAGTACGAATCAGTATAACCGAACTTCCCGACCGGCCCGGTGCCGCCGCGGCGATTTTTAAAGTGATGGCAGATGCCGGCGTGGTGGTCGATATGATCGTACAGAATGTAGCACGGAAAGGGAAGGCAAACCTGACTTTCACCGTCCCTTCTGAAGATGCGTTCCGTGCCGAAAAAGCATTGAAGGAACATTTTGCGGAGGGAGCGGGTGGCAAACTTGGAAGAAGCACCAACATTGCGAAGGTGTCAGTGGTCGGAGTTGGTATGAGATCACATTCCGGGGTTGCTTCCACTTTTTTTGACGCTCTCGCCAATTCAGGAATCAATATGCTGATGATCAGTACCTCGGAAATCAAAATATCCGTTGCCGTCAATCCGGATCAGGGTGATGAAGCGACTCGCGTGGCTCATCACGCCTTTGGTCTTGGAAAGTAAGCAGTAAACTTTTACCAAAATTAATTGTTGATGCGATTTCGAAGTACTCGAGGAGGAGAAACGGTATCATTTTCCGAGGCAGTTTCTCAGGGGTTGGCTCCGGATGGGGGTCTTTATCTTCCCCAGGAATTTCCCGATTTAAAATCACATTTAGATCAATGGATAGGTTTAGATTATCCGTGCTTATGCCGGGAATTTTTTCGTTTTTTTGCAACCGATCTTTCATCGGAAGATCTTGAAAATTGCGTGCATTCCGCTTATGTCAATTTTTCCAACCAGCACACGGCTCCCATGATTGATCTGAGTAAGAACTGGAAATGCCTGGAATTGTTTCATGGACCAACGCTTGCCTTCAAAGATTTTGCCCTTCAGCTTTTGGGCAATCTTTATGAACTCCAAATAGAGAGAGAAGGAAAGCATCTTTGCGTTTTGGGAGCCACATCGGGCGATACGGGAGCGGCTGCAATTTCCGGACTCTTAGGCAAAAAAGGAGTCAAGGTCTTCATCCTTTATCCCAAGGGAAAAGTTTCCCCCTTGCAGGAAATGCAAATGACTTGCACTGATGCTGGGAATGTTTTTCCGATAGCGATTGACGGTACTTTTGATGATGCCCAACGGACGGTGAAAGAACTTTTTGCTGACCTCGAATTTCGGGCAGAAGTTCATTTATCAGCCGTAAATTCAATTAACCTCGCGAGAATTCTGGCACAATCCGTCTATTATTTATATGCATGGTTGAGACTTCCCGTCGATGAGAGAGAAGTAACCAGTTTTGTTGTGCCTACGGGAAATTTTGGAAATGTGTTTGCAGGCTGGTTATTGACGAAAATGGGAGTGAAGATTTCAGAATTTCGGGTAGCTACCAACCAGAATGATGTTCTTCACCGTCTCTTTAATAGCGGAGAATATTCTTTGGATGAAGTGAAGCCAAGTCTCGCTCCTTCGATGGATATTCAGATCGCTTCCAATTTCGAACGCTTGCTTTTTTACTTCCTGAACGGAGATGCCTCGAAGGTTAATGAGGTGATGAGAATATTTCGTGAAAATGGCAGGTATTGCTTTGAAAATTTTGATATTTCCGGATTTTCCAGTGTAAGTGCTTCTGACGGAGAGATACCCAACTTGATTCAAATGGTAAAGCGGGAGTATGACTATCTGGTTGATCCACACACGGCCTGCGCATTCAAAGATTTAGATCCTGAAAAAAGGGCGGTAATTCTAGCCACGGCTCATCCTGCGAAATTCCCCGCTGTTTATCGGGAAGCAGGCATGGAAATCCCTGTTTCAACTTCTCTTGAAAAATTGAAAGACCGTGAATCCCGGTCTTATGAAGTTCAGGTCGATACTTCTTCGATTCGTTCATTCATTCTTGATAGAATTTCCTAAAAGTAAAAATGAGTACGAGTGAGCCGTCCTTGCTTGCTTCCAGAGTCATAGTTTTTCGGAGTGGTGGATTGGGAGATCTCCTGTTGACCTTGCCACTGCTCAGGGAATTGGAAAATTTATTCGAGGAAGTGATTATGTGTGTTCCTAACAAATATCATTTCTTGATCAGTGAATTTTCCAACAAACCAATTTTATTTGATTTGGATCAAGGAGAGACTGAATTGCTAAAATTAGCTGCTGGTTCGGAAGTAGTTGCTTTCTGGAATGATCCAGCGTGGATCAGGGAGTGGAAAGAACTTGGTGTCGAGAAGGTGCATGTATTTAATCCTAGGCCTAAGGGCGACCTCCACTTTTCACGGTTATTGATTGAGCGTTTCAGAAAACCAAAGACCCGAACTAAGCTTAATCAAATATGGTTCAACCATGGAAAAGAAATCCCAAGCCAGTTTTCAAAAAATCTTTGGATCCATGCTGGCAGTGGGGGTGTCGATAAAAACCTGCCATTATTGGAGTTTATACATTTGTCCGAGCAATGGATCGGCAAATTTCCTCAAAGTGAAGTTTTTTTCAGTTTTGGAGAAGCAGACTTAGAACTTCACGATCAATTTTTACGACTGGATGTCTCAAGCAAGCCAAGAATTCAAAACAAATTATTTTCTTCCCTAGATGATTTCTTTGTCAGTTTGCGAAACCACAAAGGAGTTTTTGCCGGAAATGATTCGGGACCTTCCCACCTCGCAGCCATGCTGGGATTTGAGACACATGTCTGGTTTCGCTGTACCAATCCGAAAGTTTGGTCACCCCTTGGGCCATCAGTGAAAATTTATCAGACCGATTCTCCTTCAAGCAAAATTTTGTAGGACACGGAATCAATGAGGGCTTCCCAACTGGCAGTGATAACATTATCACTCACCCCCACAGTCCCCCATGTTTGCTCGCCATCGGTTGATTCCACATGTACTCGGGTAATTGCATCGGTTCCCAAATTACTTTCGAGAATACGAACCTTAAAATCTACGAGTCGTACCTCAGCAATGGTCGGGAAATCCTGAACCAGGGCTTTTCTTAATGCATGATCAAGTGCGGACACTGGCCCATTCCCTTCGGCCACCATGTGGCGGGTTTCATTTCCTATTTTTAGTTTTACGGTGGCTTCGGAAACGGCATCCTTTTTTTCGGTGTCGTTACCAACCCCAACATGATAGCGGAGAACTTTAAACGCCTCCTCTTCACCCCGTAAAAATCGACGAAGTAACAGATCAAAGGAAGCGTCTGCAGATTCGTATTCATACCCTTTAAATTCAAGTTGCTTCAGTTCCTCCAAGAATGATTTCATTTCAGGTGACCGTCCGTCCACCTCCATCCCCATCTCCTTGGCCTTCATCATGATGCTGCTTCTTCCGGACATATCGGAAACAAGTACGCGCGTGCGGTTACCAACCAGAGCTGGATCGATGTGCTCGTAGCTTCTGGTAGACTTGGATGCAGCATCCGCATGCACACCACCCTTATGAGCGAAGGATGCGGCACCCACATAGGGTGAGCGGATATCGGGTCGCAGGTTGGTGGCATCGTCGATGAAGAGAGAAAGATCCCTGAGTTTTTTGAGATGTTTTGAACAATTGGTGATGTAATCCATCTTCAGCTCTAAGTTTGGAATAATGGTGGTGAGATTGGCATTTCCATTGCGTTCGCCGTATCCGTTCATGGTTCCTTGCACCATAACTGCCCCTGCCTCCACGCCGGATATACTAACGGCAACACCGACACCTGCATCATTATGACAATGCACCCCAATTTTGGAGTCCGGAAATTTATTTATCACATCATTGGTAATTTCGCGAAAAGGGGTGACGAGTTTTCCGCCATTGGTTTCACATAAGGTGAGAAAGTCTGCACCGCCGCATTTGGCTGCTTCGAGGGTTGATAAGGCATATTCTCGATTGTTGGAATACCCGTCAAAGAAGTGCTCCGCGTCATAGACTACCTCTTTTCCCTGTTGCTTAAGATAGCGAACCGTATCTTCGATCATGTTGAGATTCTCTTCAGGTGTGGTCCTCAGTACATCCGTCACATGGAGCAGCCAGGTTTTCCCAAAAATGGTGACCACAGGAGTGGATGCATCGAGGAGAAGTTTAACCTGTGCGTCTTCTTCAACCGGAGTGTTGGCTCGGCGGGTGGAACCGAAAGCTGCTATTCGTGAATGACTCAGTTCAAGCTCTTCCGCTTTTTCAAAAAAAGCCATGTCCCGAGGATTACTGCCCGGCCATCCACCTTCAATGTAATCAACCCCAAATTGATCAAGTTTTTTGGCGACGCGCATTTTGGCGGCTACAGTGAAGGAGACGCCTTCGGCTTGAGAGCCGTCGCGCAGCGTGGTGTCATAAATGAGAATTTTCGTGGATGACATGGTAATGGGATGTTAAAAAAAAAATTAAATTGAAAGTGGGAAAGTTTTACGGGGCAGCCCTACGCCATAACATAGGGCTAATCAATTCGATCAGCAGCAGAATTGGAAAGATGGTAAACTGGGGAAAAAGCTTTCAAGTTATTGCAAGGCTATTTTTTCCTTTCAGGCTTGGCAACGGCAAACAGGTGGGCAACCTAGTGGTAAAGAGAACAAATGACCAGTCACATGAATTTGCCCCAAGCACTTTTTGACTCACTTCGAGCCAATTTTTTTTCTGATGTGGTGAGTGATTATGGCCTCTCCAAACCCATTGCCATGAAGGGATGGATCTTGCTAGTGCTGGGACTCCTGCTATCCCAAAAAATCAGAAATTACAAGTGTGCGAGAATTGGGTTGGCCTTACCACCCGGAGTTGCCGGGATTCTCGGAAATCTTGCCGTCCTTTTTGCTGGTAAGATTCCCGTAAACCTAAACCTCACCGTAAGTAAACAATCGATGGAATCGACCCTGCGTGAGGCTGAGGTTGATTTCATGTTGTCAGCAGAAAAGGTCAGGAAGAAATTTCCGGATTTCCCATGGTCAAAACATTTTATAGATTTGGGTGAGTTACTGACAGTTGAAAAAAACAGAAAAGGAACACTTCTTTTTACGGCTATACGACTGTTTTGTTTTCCCGGTGCAGTGATGCGTAAGTTTGAAATCAATCAAATCGGTAATAATCGTAAGGAAGCGGTGCTTCTTTTTACCAGCGGCAGTTCCAGCCAACCCAAAGGGGTTGTATTAAGTGATCAGAATATCCTTTCAAATTGTGCCCAGATGAATGCACTCGGGCTGTTCTTTCCCAAAATGTCTCTTCTGGGAAACCTGCCTTTATTTCATAGTTTTGGCCTTACCATAGGTAGTTTTTTTCCCTTGCTCTACGGCTTACGAATTGTTTCTGCCCCTTCTCCGCTCGATCATAAAAGTAGTTTACGGGCCATTCGTGAGGGTGGGGCTGAAGTGCTCTTAGGTACGCCCACCTTTTTAAGACGATACCTACTCAAGGCAAAGAGTGATGATTTTAAAAGCGTGCGCTATGTGGTTGCGGGTGCGGAAAAAAGTCCTCCAGATTTAATTAAGATTTGGGAAAATGAGTATGGTTGTGAATACTTGGAAGGGTATGGTCTCACTGAATGCTCTCCGGGTTTATCATTCAATTTGCCCGGGGTCGGAAAGAAAGCAGGATCGGTTGGTAGATTGATGAAAAAGATCGAGGGAAGGACGCTCGACCCCGATACTCATGAAATCTTGCATGAAAGCAAGGCTGGCATTCTTTCTTTTAAGGGACCCAATATTTTTACGGGTTATCTGAATAATCCTGAACAAACAAAAGAAGTTCTTTCCGATGATGGGTGGTTCATCACCGGGGATCTGGGAAGAATGGATGAAGATGGATTCCTGTTTATCGAAGGCCGTCTTTCTAGGTTCTCCAAAATCGGCGGAGAAATGGTTTCGCATCAATCAGTGGAAGATATGATTGCAGAAGTTCTCACAATGACTGGTCATCCGAATGAGGAAATGTTTTGTGCCGTAACCGGCATTGCAGATGGAGCCAAGGGCGAGCGCCTCGTTCTGCTTTCAAAGGTCGAGGTTAACTCTCAGTGGATAGGAGAGAAGTTAAGAAATAAGGGTGTACCCAATCTTTGGATTCCAAAGCAAATTAAAAAAGTGAATGAGATTCCAGTTCTTGGAACGGGTAAGTTAGACTTGAGAAAACTTAAGGAATTAGCAGAGACTTAATAATAGTTTAAGGTTTTCCTATTTTCATGTCTCCAATCAAATCCGCAACACCCACATTTAGTTTCTGGGCCTGTGCGAGCATGGAAATGCTAGCTTCGGCCCTAATTTTGTTCGCCGCAAGGTTGGTGGACTCCTCCGCTAGATCAACATCCGCAATACGGCTTAGGGCAAACTGCTTCACGCTGTATTGAGATTCTTGGTTATCAGTTTCAGTTTGTAAGCGTTGTATGTTGGCACCCAGTTGAGAGCGCTCTTCGTTCAGGGTTTCGCTTATGGTTTCGATCATGCTAAGGGTCAATTTGGCTGAACTAACCGACTTTAGGTTATAACGATCAGTATCTACAACAGTTACGGTGTTGACTGCATTAAAGGTAAGGGAACTTCCGTCTGATGAACTTGAAAACAGGGTTCTACCCTCTTTTTCCCATTTAATTCCAAAATTCGAAAGAGGTGAAGTTGTAGGATCCGTAGCAGGATAATCCGGCACTGCATCTTGCTGATTAATTTCACTCCCTCCGTCTGCATCCAGTCCGGTGATTGCACCTGTGTCGTCATTCAATGGTTTAACAACATTAGACAACACGGAGAGTCCGTTAGTTTTAAAGTCGGCAATAAATTCATCGTTAGCGGTGTTTGCATTGCTGTACTTTGAAGGAATAAAATTTTTCAGGGCAGCACCAATGCTACTTTCCTCTGGAGATTTGCCAGCCTTTACCTGGTTTGCCATCCAAATTAACATGTCCTTCACTCCATTATTCGCACCTGCTCCACTATTCTTGAGTTCTTCATGCAGATAACGAACGGCTAAATAGGAGGAGCTTCGGGTTGAGTAAAGATCTCCATTGGCAATTCCATTAATTTGAGATTGAGTTACCTGGGGCCGAACCAGTGAGTCACCGCCATGGACAAAATCGGCTATGCCGGATTTAAACCAGATTGCACCACCTGATGCCGAATCACCCTTATTTACCTGCCCGTTTGCCATGGCATTAAAGTAAAAGTTGTTCGACATTACTGCGTATGTCATCATAATCGCATTCATGTGATCTGAATCTTCAGAGGGAGGTGAACTGTAGTTATATGATTCAAAGCTCATCTGCAACAAATCCGTCTCCTTATCGGGTGTTGTTGGATTGGTGAAGTTCCAAGTCAACTGGATGCTGTATGCGTTGTTACCCTCGTCGTTTACCACTACCTTAAAGGTGTCAGTGCCGTTGCCTTGTAAGCCCAAACGATCTTTAATGACTTGCTCAGCATTACTCAACCACTGGGATTGAAGCAAGGTGATAAAAGACTTTTTGCCTTCTGAAAAAGGCCCGTCCGAGAAAAGATCGAGGTCATTGAACTTCATTCCCTCAATTTCATCCAGGCTTTTGGCAAGTTCCTGAAATTCTTTGTCATGATTTACACGATCCTGTTCGTTTTTAATGAGATCAAGGGACTGGGTGGCGAGAACGCCCATACGGTCAAGGATTTCAGCTGCCTTGTTAAGTGCCCCTTCCTGGGCCTGACTGTAGGAGATTAAGTTTTGAAGATTTTGTAGGTTTTTCAATCCATGCTTCTGTTGACTTTCTATGCGAAGGGACTGTGCATAGGCAGCCGAATCCTTTCCGTCTGCGTGAAGCTTTTTCCCGGTAGCTATCTTATTTAAAGATTTCTCTACATTACGATTGGCAACCCTTCCTCTGTAAGCTTGTGAAAGTTCTACTTGGGATAATTGAAGAGGCATGTTCGGACAATGATCCTAAGTCCACCAACCTAGGTTAGAGAAATTTAAATGAACCCAAAGACGAGGATGACACATAATCTATGCGAGATTATCCTCCGATATTGATCCCTCGTAGAAGATCAGATACGCCTACATTTAACTGCTTTGCCTGAGCAAGAATAGCAATGCTTGCCTGGGTTCTGACCTGGGTGGACGCATAGTTCGAGCTTTCCTGGGCAATATCTGCATCCTCGATTCGGCTCACCGCCATTTCACCTGTGGATATTTTTCCAGATAGGTTATTCAGCTCTTTTTCTAAACGACTTAAATTTGCACCCACATTAGATCGTTCCGCAGACAAATTAGTCATGAGATTTTCTAGTTCCGTAAGTGTTGCTTTTGCGTTAGCGAGGGATTCGAGGTTGTATATCGTAGTCTCAACTGTGACGGAATTTACACTCTTTAAGTCGTATGTCAGTCCAGTTCCATCAATAGCGGCTGCGAGAGAAGAGTTATCTTTTTCTTCAATGTAACTACTCTCTGGAGTGCCAGTTGTATCAGGAACAACCGCTTGGGCATCAAGAGATGTTGATCCGCCTTCATCACTTCCATGAATTGCACCCGTATCAGTGTTGGAAAAAACATCTCCTCCCCCCGCATTTCGCAAATTTGATATAAAATTCTGACCGTCTGTTCCTTTGTAATTGGATATAAAATCTGCATTACTAAGAAAATTTCCACCACCAGCTTTCGTTATATTAAATGCTTGAAAATAATCGTCAATTCCGCTGCTTGAAGCACCTGCACCTGAATCAAACTGAGTTTTCATCCAACTGGTCATGTGCTTAATGCCATCTGCCTGACTACTCGCAATAATTCTGCTATGTAGATATTTGACAGCGGTATATCCAGTAGCATATTGCTCAGAACTGACCCAACTTTCATTGCCGGTCCCAATTGCCGAAGTGAGTGCTGCAAAATTATCTCCATTACTATCTAGTACAGTATCAACTCTGCTGTCTGCACCGTGGATAAATTCTGCAAGACCTTCTTTAAACCAAGTTCCTCGACTTGTTCCATCACCAGTGATGTCTCCGTAGTAAGAGTTCTGAGCCTGCATCAAATGAACCATTTCATGAGCAACTACCCTATCTGCGGTTGAGGTAGGTGAGGTATGAGGCGGATCAAAGTCTGGAAGGTCAAATTGCATATCAATTACATCTGCGGTTCCATTTCCATACTGACCGGTGGTTACAAATGCGGCGTACCCACCAGTATCATTTTCATTTACGATTAGATTCCAGCTATCTGATGGTACCGTGTCCCAACCGTACTCGGCTTTTATTAAAGTCTCCGCCGCTTCAATCCAATTATTTGTAAGACTTTCGATAAATTGCTTTTTATCGTCACTAAATGCACCGGCACCGAATAAATTTAATCCATTAAAATCTTCTTGCTTCAGTTGATCTAGTTGATCTGCAAGTTCTAAGAATTCTTTATTGTAATTCTCTCTGTCATCATCGGTTGCTGTGATATCTAATGCCCTAGCGGCAAGCTCCCCCAACCGGTCAAGGATCTTTCCCACCGTCTGTAAGATACCATCTTGTGAGTTTGAGTAAGAAACTAGGTTTTGTAAATTTTGAACATTTGCTATGTCACGCCTATTTTTGGAACTTAAGGTCGTAGCTTGGCTATGAGCACCAGTGTCAACACCGACAAGATTTAACCTTTTTCCGCTAGATAATTTTGAAATGGAGTTTTCGAGTGCAGCCTTATTTTTTGTTGTTTCGAAAACAAGAGATGTGAGATTATTGTTAATTGGGGCGACCATAATCTAAAGAAAGATCATAGTTAAGAGTCGGCAAATTTAACCCTGACTTTAGGGAAAAAGTAAAATAGTTTACTCTTCCAATATTAGCTCGAATGAGAAGTGGTAGGCCGGCCGGGACTCGAACCCGGAACCAATGGCTTAAAAGGCCACTGCTCTACCGATTGAGCTACCGACCCGAGTGCTTACTTTTTATCGAGAATGATGGATTTCGTCAATGATCAAGCGATAGGGTTTTATTCTGCCTCCGGATCATCTGGGTTGGAAGAGACTTCTTCCTGATCGGGTGCCAAAGGATATTCGATCGAAGTCCACGAGTCTGTCCAACGATTGTGTTCTTCAAATGTGATGATTTCAATCCTAGGAGTAAACCACTCAATTATTTTGCGTGTTTTACTTATTAATTTTTCATATTTCTCATTCATCAACTGATTCTGATTTTTAATCTTTTCAATTTCAGAGAGTCTCTCTTCCTGTTTTGCTTTGTGTTCGGCAGCTGGATCAGGTTTCGGTTGAAGATCGGTATTTGAAAGGCCTGATTCGTTATTTTGGTTATCAACGAACTCATCTTCAGAAAAGTTTTCCTGATTTTCTTCGCCTGAAGGTTCTGGTTCAACGGTTGGCGTGGTGGGCTCGGGTTCTGGATAATCAATATCAGGAATAGGCACAGGTACGGTCAACAGCTCAGGCTTTTCGAGAAAAGGCTTGGATGGATTTGAGAACGCTTTGACGAAACAATCCTGCTCGATCTCGGTTAAACTATTGACCGGGATGTGCTTGATGCAAGAGTAAGCAACCTGCGATAGAGCATCCCGAGGGTTGGTGGCCATAAAATATCTTTCCGAGGGCAAATCATCGTTAAAGGAATATTCCAACCTATATTGGATCAGGTCAGGTTCACGATCTTGGTTTTTTTTCATTCAGCAAAGAAGGAAAATTCGATAAGCATACTTTCATATATTCAACCTTAATTTCAAATAAGGCAACCTAACTACTACACTATTATTTTATTTGATCCGATTCTTGAAGTAACTGATTTGTTTATTTTAGAGTTGATAAATGAATATTTGTTTATGAGTTTACTTTACATACCACCAATCTAGACAACTCCCTTATTAACCTTATTCAAGGGCTAGGACTCCAACGGTGCTAAGGATATAGAGTGTAAGAAGGGGCCTAAGTATTGGCTATTTTTCCCGTTATCTGCCTTGCCATCGAATTCCACCTCTTTTGCAAGACTTGATGAAGGTAATATTTTTCGGCTCGCTCAAGATTCCCATCCGCTTGCAGGAGACATTTCTCAAAATGCTCTCCCTCTAAAATATCGGAATCATTTAATTCCTGAAGAATCTTATTGTTGGAGAGCTCTCCCATGAAATGAAGATACGAAAACATTTGCACTCGTGAGAAAAAAAATGAGAAATTGATCTGCTGAAATGAATCGATCGGTGGAAATTATTGCAATTCTAAGAAAAGGCATGGAAAAAATGCTAGGCAAGGCTGAGGGCTTGCGAGTAAATTACACTCGAATTTTCAATTTCTATGAAAATCGTGTGTCCCTCCGTATGGAAGTCGCGGAACCTGATAACGATTTTACCCCGATGGGTAGAATTGATGTGGTGGAATTACCCACCAATAATGGTCGAATTACCTGCAACTGTACACTTACAGAATTACAGACGGGTCAATCGAGCAGAATTGTTCTTCGACTGAAAGATGCCCGGGAGCAGGAGAAGGAATGTGAGAAAGTTTTTGTTTTCTTTCGAAATATCCTCGCTTTGCCGGAAATAAGCTCAATTTCTCAAAAGGAGAGTCTAATGGATCCTCCCAAAGCAGATGGTTCCGATGGAGGCACCGGTGGTGGTTTTCCATTCGACTCTTCTCGGGGTGCTCAATCTAAGGAAGAAAAACCTAGCGATTAAAAAGTTTTTCGGGTTTTACTTTGGTTAAAGGGCCAATTTTTCCAAGCTCTTCCAAATCAATTTTTGCGGAGTCTCCCACAATAGAGAGAAGAATAGATTTAGGTTGTATTTCTTCTTCGTAAAAACTGTGCAGATTATCAAGGTCAGCTTTTTGTAAAGTTACATATCTGTTTGGTCGTGGGTCATCGTCCAAGTTCAGGGCATTGAAATCATAAACAAAACCGGGAATGGAACGACTCGATATCGGGTTGGTGCGGTAGGCACTAAGAACGGAAGCATGAGCAGACTCCCACCTGGTCTGATTAAAAGGCATTTGATCCAACAGTCCAATAAACGCATGCACTGCTTCGATCGTTTTATCTGCCTGGCAACCAATCGCACCAACCAAAATGTTCTCATCCTGAGGGCGAGAGGGAGTGAAAAAATGAGCCCACGCGGAATAAGCAAGGGCACGGGCTTCTCTAAGTTCTTGGAAAACAAGTCCTGCCATCCCCCCGCCAAAATATTCATTATACAACTGTCCTAATGGAGCTTTTTCCTCATCGTAGGTACCGGCGGCGAATTCCAGCCTGACCTGAGCCTGCGCCATTTCCTTCTGCAAAAAGAAAACCTGATTGGTGTCTGGAGACAGGGAACGGTCGGGAAGAAAATCAGGGACATCTCTGGTTGGCTCTTTGCCTAAAAAACTGTCCTTTGTGATTGAGGTGATTTCTTCCAGCGATCGCGGTCCGTAATAAAGAATGGAGCGCTTAACTTCGAAGGCTTCCAGAAGTGACTGGGTAAGAGAAGCGACCGAACTGGCATGCAGATCGCCATCAGAAGGTCTTTTGAGGTAGCGGGATTTGGATCCATATCGATGGTAATGAGCAAGGGCATTGCTCAAGGCACGAGGGTCTTTTTGTTCATCATCCCGTTCCGATAGAATGATATCCTTAGTCTCATTCCAGTTTGCATCCGAAATAAGGGGGGAAAGCATGTGTTGGTTAGCTAAGTCCAATGACTTTTCCAAATTTTCGTCGAGTCCATTGATCGAGAAGGTGCTGAAATGCTCCCGCACTGCAAAACCAAATTCAGTGGCGAGTTTGTACCACTCTATTTTCAATTCATCAGAAGTTAGAGAGCCAGCCCCAGCCCGGTCGAGCATGCGTTTGACAAGGGTAAGCATGGGCTGATGGTCGTTCCCTATTTCCATTCGAACTTCAAGGGAAAACAAATCATTCAAAGGGTTATTGGCGTGAATGAGTTGAATGCCATCGTTAATTTGAACAGTTTGGTAGTCTTTGCCCTGCTTAATAAATTTAGGGGTAAATGGTTTGTAGGAAATTTCTCCCACGGATTTCATAAAAACCGATTCTTTGTCGGGGTTTATTTTGAGGGGATCAATCAGGGGTTTTTCGATGCTCGGCAGTTCGTGCTGTTTATCGATTCTAAACCCTACAACATAATCATTGCCGTAGTATTTGTTGGCCACTCGGATAATTTCCTGCTTGGTCACTTTTTCAAGTTCCGCAATCTGACTGTTCATCACTTCCCAATCCACAAACGCCAAGTAGGCATCCCTCATTAACTCGACGCGCTTGGGATTACTTTCAAGGTCTTCCTTTTGCCTTTTCTTGAAGTCGTTGATGACGGCGGGAAGAATCCAATCTTCGAATTCTCCTTTCTTAACTTGTTCGATTTGTCCGAGTAAGAGTTTTTCGACATCTTCCAAGGTTTGAGCATCCTTAGGTGATCCCATTAAAAAATGGGCTCCATAATCGTTAAAATTTAGGGGAAAGCATCCAGCTGTGCGCACTTTTTGCCGGTTCACAAGATTTAGGTTAATCAACCCGGCAACGGAATTATCCAATATCATATCAATTAATCGAAGGGCGGGGTAATCCGCGTGAAATCTTGGTGCGGTTCGGAATGCCATGAGTACTTGTTCTTCCCCAAGATATTGTACCTGTACGAATTCTCTGCCACTTAGAGGCTTTTCTTCCCACTTAGGCTCGTCCCTAAGAGACTCCGGATTTTCCCAGGAAGAAAAGTATTTTTCAATAATTTCAAATGTTTTATGCGGATCTAATTCACCCGAGATACAAATGGCCATGTTTTGGGGAACATAATGCGTGGCATAAAATTCTTTAATCGCGGTAATCGACGGGTTTTTGAGGTGTTCAACTGTGCCGAGAGTAGATTGCTGTCCATAAGGGTGAGTTTTGAAGAGAAGGTTATTGACCTCTCGGTGGAGTAAGCGGTCTTTGTTGTCAATGGCCCGATTTTTTTCCTCATATACTGTTTCCAATTCGGTGTGGAAAAGGCGAAAAACGGGTCTGGTGAATCTTTCGCTTTCAATTTTTGCCCAATGTTCAAGGCGGTTAGCGGGGAGATCCACTTTGTAAACCGTTTCTTCATGCCAGGTATGGGCGTTGATTCCCTTGCCCCCCATGTCGCTGTATGCACGGTCCATTTCATTGGGAATGGCCATCTCCGCTGCTTCGGTGGAAATACGGTTAATTTCTTTGTAAATTTCAGCTCGTTTACTTTCGTTGGATTCCTGAGATCTTTTCTCGTACAATTGCGTAATCTGATCTAGAAGAGGCTTTTCTTTCTCAAAATTGATTGTGCCAAACGATTCAGTCCCCTTGAAAAGTAAATGTTCAAGATAGTGGGCAAGTCCGGTGTTGGTGGAAGGATCATGCTTACTGCCTGCCCGAGTAATGATTTCTGCATAGAAGCGAGGTTCTTCTCGATTGGGACTGAGGTAAACAGTAAGCCCATTATCCAAGGTCTTTTGTATGACTTGCATGCCACTCGCATCTTGAGGATCAGTCACAGTGTTTTCTGTGAGGGTGATTGAATCACTTGTTTGAGCGGTGCAGGAATTCATAAGTATTCTTAAAGTCAAAAAGAGGGGAAGAAAGTACCGTAATAAATTTAGTGCCATGGGTCGAAGAGAGTTGTCAAATGACTGGGTAACTAGATATTAAATCTGATTCTATCGTCAAACACCGAAAATGAAACTTTATCTTTACGAAAAATGTGAATCTTGCCGAAAGGCTACCCGCTGGCTCGATGAAAAAAAGATTTCTTATAAGTCTATTTCAATTCGTGAGACTCCTCCCACAAAAAAAGAATTGAACGATATGCTTGCTTCACATCATGGAAATATAAAAAAGCTATTCAATACTTCGAGTAAAGACTACCGCAAGCCTGAATTGAAGGCTACATTACCCAACCTTTCAAACAAGCAGAAAATTGATTTGTTATCCAAGCAGGGAAATTTGATTAGGCGTCCTTTTGTTGTCGGTGAATCCGTTCTTCTTCAGGGATATAATCGCGAGCTTTGGCAAGAGGCATTTTCTAAATAACTCAGTTCGACTTATGAATTCCTATTTACAACCAGAATTATGGAGCAAAGAATTAAATGCAGGAAATTTGGAATCTCTTTTGCATTGTTATGCGGAGGATGCAACCCTGTTTGCCACTTTTCAGGCACAACCAATCAAAACTCCGGAAGGTATCCGTGATTATTTTTTCGGATTTCTGGCAAGAGAAGGAGCCGGTGTTTGCCTAAATTCTACTTCAATCGCTTATCAAACATTCAGTAACAATCTATATATAAGCACAGGTCTCTACGAATTTTTTTACCGGGAAAAGGGAGAGGAGATTCGACATCCGGCCAGATTCACTTATGTTGTTAAAGTCGAAACGGCTCATAAAATAAAGCATCATCACTCCTCGTTGATTCCTGCTTGAAAAATTTACCCTTTGCGTTTCGCTTTCTTATCTATGTTAAATCCTCAAAATACCTTGGACACTTATTACTTGGAAGCCCGTCGTGATTTACTGGAAGTCGCAGCAATGCTTGACCGATATGATGAGGCGGTAAAAAGAGATGGTTCGAAAGCCGAAAATGAATCCAAAAAGGATTCATTGCTCAAAGCCATGGAAATTCTTGCCCAACCGGATCATCCAGATGCTAACCGAGCAGAGCAATTGCTGGATCATTTTGCTAAAATTTCTTAACCTTTTCTTTTATGCAAATCATTCAACCACATTATCATGCCATAGCGAGGACTGCCCAAGACTATGAGCGCATGGCTATGTCCGGAGTCGTAGCGGTTTGCGAGCCTGCTTTTTGGGCCGGTTTTGACCGGCGTCACCCTGAAACCTTTATCGATTATTTTGCCCAGATTTCCGAATTCGAACCAACCCGTGCAGCAGAGTTTGGCATACGGCATTATTGTTGGGTGGCCGTGAATCCCAAGGAAGCCGAAAACAAAGAACTCACTGATGAGGTTTTGCAACAGATGCCAGAATTTTTGGAGAAGCCCACCTGCCTTGGCGTTGGGGAGACCGGTCTGCATAAATCCACGCCCAATGAAATCGAATCTCTCGAGGCACATGTGGATTTGGCAATGAAGCATGACCAGTTGGTTTTGATCCACACGCCCCATCTTTCGGACAAGGCTCATGGTACTAAAACAGTTCTCGAAGTCTTGGCGGGAATGGAGGTAAACCCTGACAAAATTTGGATCGATCATGTGGAGGAGCAGACGATCGGATCAGTCCTTAACGCCGGTTACTGGGCTGGGATGACGCTTTATCCAGTCACAAAATGCAGTCCACGCCGGGCGGTTGACATTTTGGAGAAATATCCGAGGGAACGGTTGCTGGTAAATTCCTCCGCCGACTGGGGTCCAAGTGACCCTTTCACCCTGCAGGAATCAATAGTCGAGTTTCGCAGAAGAGGACACAGTTTGCAGGAGGCGGTGGAAATTTATCACAATAATCCCTGTCGTTTTCTTGGACAAAATCCCAAATGGGACATTAAGCCAATAACTATTTACGAAGAATAGCGAAGATGGTTTTAAAACTCTATGATACCCTGACTCGAAAAGTACAGGATGTATCTCCTATGGATGGAGAATCGGTTCGTTTTTATGCGTGCGGACCAACTGTCTACGGTCCGGCTCACATCGGGAATTTTAGAACATTTGTGATGCAGGATGTTTTCCGAAGGGTCATGGAAACATCAGGAATAAAGACTTTCCATGTCAGAAATCTCACGGATGTGGACGACAAAACAATTCGTCGGTCACAGGAAGAGGGAATCAGGCTTCAGGATTTCACTGCCATTTGGACTGCCCGCTTTCAAAATGATTGCGAATTGCTCAACTTAATGATTCCCCATAAAGAGCCCTCAGCCGTAAGACACATACCTGAGCAAATAGGTTTGATCGAACGATTAATTGAAAAAGATAAGGCTTATCAAACAAAGGACGGGTCCGTTTACTTCCGGGTGGAGGCTTTTGCTGAATATGGTCGACTCTCGAGATTGGCTGATCGGGAAATTACCACATCGGAAACTTTCCGCGAGTCATCGGATGAATACGACCGCGATTCAGCTGCAGATTTTGCCTTGTGGAAGGCTCGTAAAATTGAGGACGGCGAAAATTTTTGGGATTCTCCTTGGGGTCAAGGCCGTCCGGGTTGGCATATTGAATGTAGTGCCATGAGCATGAAGTATCTGGGAGAGTCTTTTGACCTTCATTCTGGTGGAGTCGATTTGATTTTTCCTCACCACGAGAACGAAATTGCTCAAAGTGAGAGCGTAACCGGCAAGACTTTTGCCCACCATTGGTTTCATATTGCCCATCTGATGGTGGAGGGTCAAAAGATGAGTAAATCTCTGGGTAATCTTTATACCTTATCAGATCTTGCAGATAGGGGTTACCAACCCCAGGAAATCCGTTATCTTTTACTTTCGGGTAACTTCCGCCAACCTTTGAATTTCACCTTTGATTCTTTGGGAGCAGCCCAAAAAGCCATTTCGAAGCTCACTGACTTTGCTTCCAAATTTGAATTTGAATACGCAGCATGCTCTCCATTGAAGTGTAAATTTGGGCCCTTCTATGCGGTTCAGGAAGCCCTGCTTGAAGATCTAAATACGCCTGAGGCACTTGGCAGATTGTTTCGTCTGGTTCGCGAACTGACGGATGCTTGGAATCGGGGAGAATTTAAAGGCCAAAGGAGTAAAATAATCTCGGTGCATGAAGGATTTCAATCATGCCTTGATGCTTTTGGGCTGATTGTTCAGGTAAAGAAGGAAGAACCTATTGAAGTCCCATCCGATATCCAGGAACTTGCCCAAAAGAGATGGCAAGCCAAGGTTGAAAAAAATTGGGCAGTGGCCGACCAGTTGCGGGATGAACTTTTAAAACAGGGCTGGTTGATTAAGGACGGCAAACAAGCTTTCGAGCTTTGCAAGTCCGATTAACTGCATGGGATTTTCTCTAATCTGTCGTTTATGAACATAGGAAGTTTTTTTAGCCAATGGAATGGAAGTAATTTCCACTCAACCTTCGTTTGAACCAAAGCAAGGCTTCAGCAAATTGATGACAAGAAGAGTGCTTTAAATTTAAATCTTAAGGAATATAAATGAATTTGTTAATCCTCGAGGTATTAAAACTTCCCGATAAAATGATCTTCCGGCATAACGGTCTCCAATTATTAGACTAGAAAGCAAAAAAGATTATATAAATGATTATGTCTTTACAGATAATTACTTAAAATTCACTGAATAAAACTTTTAAAACGGAAAGAAAAGTCTAGAATGTATTTCATCTCATGAGTCCTTCACATACCCTTTCATTAATTTCTTCCATTGTTTTACCCCTTGTCGCTTTTGGAAGCATAGATTTTGAAGAAGATGTATACCCACTTTTGCAGGATTACTGCATTGACTGTCATGGCCCTGAAAAACAAAAATCCGGCTTCCGGGTGGATCGTCGAGTCCATCTTCTTAAGGGTGGAGATACTGGAATGGCCGCCGTGATTCCGGGTATCCCCGAGAAAAGTTACATGATGGAAGTTCTCAACAGTGACGACCCGGAGATAAGCATGCCGCCCAAAGGAGGTCCTCTCTTTGAAGATGAAATTGAAATCATCAAGGAATGGATTGCCCAGGGTGCTGATTGGCCTGGACAAATGAATGATAAAATTGAGGAAGGAACTGATCACTGGGCTTTTCTTCCCGTTAAAAGACCTGATATTCCTTTGGCTGAACCAAATCCAGTCGATTCCTTTCTGGAAGATCGGTTAGTCAAAGAGGAAATACCTGTAAATAATACTGCCGACCCGTTATCTTTAATTCGTCGAGCGTCGATAGTGCTCACTGGTCTTCCACCCAAAGCGGACCGGGTAAAGAAGTTTCTTCTGGATTACAAATCTGACCCTCACAACTCCTACAATGATCTGGTCGATGAATTGCTTTCTTCCCCTCATTTCGGGGAACGGTGGGCTCAGCATTGGCTGGATGTGATCAGGTGGGCAGAAACCAACGGATCTGAATCGAATCTCTACCGCAAGTTGGCCTGGACTTACCGGGATTATGTGATTCGAAGTTTCAATCAGGATATTCCCTATGACCAGTTTGTCCGCGAGCAAATTGCCGGGGATGGGTTGGGGGTAGGTGAAGCTCTTGGATTTTTGGTAGCGGGCCCGCATGTCCCAGCTGCAACCGTCGGACAGGAGCCATCCGCCAAGCGTCAAGCACGGGCCGACCGTATGGACGAAATTATGCAAACCGTGGGTGCTTCAATGATGGGGGTGACTATGAGTTGTGCCCGTTGTCACAATCACAAGTTCGACCCAATCTCGATTCAGGACTATTATTCCATGTCCGCAGTTTTTGAGGATATTGAATTCGGAAGCCGTTTTCCGGAATTCGATATAAATCATCCTCGCAAAAAAAAGGCCAAAGATCTATGGAAGCAAATCGCCATGAACAGATCCAAAATCCGTTCACAAACGGAGGTATGGGAAGAAGACTGGGGAGGGTATAAAGAAGTGCATTGGAAGCCTGTTGAGGTAAGTGCAATGCGGTTAAATTTTTGGTCTGGTTATGTGGGGCTGGATGAAGTTGAAGTATTTGGAAAACCATCGGAAGATGTGAATTGGGCTCATAAATCTCACGGTACTCGGGCACATACAGAAGCTGCTTTTAGCCAACAGGGTGATCGTTTTCCCATCGACAGGGTAAATGATGGAAAGTTTGGCACTCAGCGTTGGCAGGCTAGTTATAATAACCAGAAAAAACAAAATCCCTGGCTTGAGTTAACTTTTACAAAACCCGTCACGGTAGGAAGACTCCGGATCAGCACAAACCGCGAATATTATCTGGAAACTGATTATCTTGAGCATAAGAACAAGTTTAATTTTGATGAATTTTTAGTATCAGTGAAGATGTCCGATGGTGAATGGAAACAAATCGCATCAATTCATGACTTCCGGAAACTTGCCGAGGAGGATAAGGTGGTTTCAGATTCAGTACAGGAAATTAATCATCTAACTTATCGCCTTGCAGAGGAAGGGCCACGACCAAGTTTTGTGGGCAGTTTTATTGATCCCAAAATGACCTATGTCTTGCATCGCGGAAGTCCTGAAAATCCCCGTGATCTGGTTGTTCCAGGAGCTCCTAAAATTCTTCAGGGTGAGTTAGGCATGGATTCGAAAGAAAGTGGTCGTTCCCGTCGCTCACGATTTGCCGAATGGGTGGTTGGTGATGAGAATCCACTGACTGCTCGGGTCATGGCAAACCGTATTTGGCAACATGTTTTCGGCTCCGGAATAGTCACTACCGGAAGCGATTTTGGACGAGCCGGTGCCAAACCGAGTCATCCTGAATTACTGGATTGGTTAGCCCTGGAATTCGCACAACCCTCCAGGCCAGAGGGGATCCCATGGTCGATGAAAGAACTGATCCGTTTATTGGTGACCTCCGATGCCTTTAAAAGGTCAAGCGAACCGACATCAGTTGGGATGGAAAAAGATGCTTCTTCCACCCTACTTTGGCGTTTCCCTCCCAGACGTGTTGAAGCAGAGGTAATCCGTGATGGAATTCTTCTTGCTTCCGGAAAATTGAATCCCAGATTGGGTGGCCGCAGTTACCGGATTCACAATGTGAAAAAAACCTATGCCCAATGGGAGGTGGTTAACAATTATGGGCCGGAAACATGGCGGCGTATGATTTATCAGGAGCGCATGAGACGGGTGGATGACCGTATTTTCACTGCCTTTGATTTTCCGGATTGTGGACAGGTAAGAGATAAGCGCCCCGTCTCGACCACACCCCTTCAGGCACTTAATTTAATGAACAGCGAATTTGTGGTCGACCAGTCAAAGCATCTTGCCATGCGGGCGAAAAAAAATGTCAATGGAAAAATGGAAGATGCAGTCATTCGTTGTTTTGAATTACTTTTTGGTCGCCCGCCTGACGCTTCCGAACTTTCTCTTGCGATTAATGTCGCCAACGACCGCGGTTTGGAAATCGTCTGCCGATCACTTATAAATTCAAACGAATTTGCTTTTCTGCCCTAATCTTAATCTTTCCTCTTTATGATCCCAGAAGAACATTTATCGCCAATTGGTCACTCTCTTTTGAATCGCCGTTCATTTATGAAAAACTCGGGGTTTTCAATCGGGGCACTCGGGCTTGCCCAACTCTTGTCCAAGGATGGATTGCTTGGTGCTTCCGACCCAACCAGTTTTACGGGAAAGTCTCCTGTTCGCCCTGCCATTGATCCAGACAATCCTTACGCTCCCCGTGATGCGCATTTTAATCCACCGGCCAAACAGGTCTTGGTGATTTTCTGTCCGGGAGCCGTCAGTCATGTGGACACTTTTGACTATAAACCTGATCTTACCAAATACCATGGGCAGAAACCTCCCGGCATTCCTGCGGTCACATTCGAGGGACCATCAGGTAACATCGCCAAACCCTTCTGGGAATTCAAGCCCAGAGGTAAGTCCGGTAAAATGATTTCAGACCTTGTGCCGAATCTGGGTGAAATGGCTGATGATTTTTGCTTTCTTCATGCACTTCATACTCAAACAAGTGCTCATCCTCAGGGTGAAAACTTTTTAAACACTGGATTTACCATGGAAGGGTTTCCCTCTTTTGGTGCCTGGGTTACCTATGCTTTGGGTTCTGAAAATGAAGAACTCCCCGCCTTTGTTGCGATTAATGATCCACGTGGACTTGCCCGCTCGGGGAAAAATAATTTTGGAAATGGCTTTTTGCCTGCCGCTTTCCAAGGAACGGATTTTAGTGCTAAAAGTCCACCCGCTAATTTAAAAAGACCAGATTCCTATTCGCAAGCGGATGATCGTTCAACGATTGGTTTACTCGAAAGGCTAAACGGAAAGCACTTGCAACGCTATCCCGGTGACGCCAATTTGGCTGCCCGAATTGCCAGTTATGAACTCGCAGGCAAGATGCAAACTTCCATCCCGGATGTCATGGACATATCCAATGAACCTTATTCCGTTAAAAAATTATACGGAGTCGAGACGGGAACTGAGCTGAAAAAAGAGTACGCCAAGAACTGTATTTTAGCCCGACGTCTGATTGAGAAAGGTGTTCGGGTGGTTCAGCTTTTCAACGGCAGTGACCCATCCGGAGGAAACGGCATCACTAACTGGGATTCCCACAGTAATATTGACAAAACCCATGCAATGCAGGCTGAGATTATGGATCAGCCAACCGCAGGGCTAATACAAGATTTAAAGAACCGTGGCTTGTTGGAAGATACTTTGGTCGTCTGGTGCACTGAATTTGGAAGGATGCCCTTTTTACAGGGCAACGGGACAGGACGGGACCATAACCCCGACGCTTTTACCTGTTTTCTAGCCGGTGCTGGGGTAAAGAAAGGATACAGCTACGGAGAAAGTGATAATTTCGGATTTAAGAGTGTTTCCGGAAAATCTACAGTCTATGATTTCAACGCCACCATTTTACACCTGATGGGATTGGATCATGAAAGGTTGAGTTTTTATCACAACGGTCTTGAGCGAAGACTTACCAATGTTCACGGACATGTAATCAAGCAGGTTCTTGCCTGAAATCGCTTTTCGACTGATTTCATTTTAGGAATATTTTCCTTTCGAAAGTTAGGAAATTTACTCATTGCTAATTGTTTTCCGAAAGGTAAACATTAAATTATTACCCTATCCTATTGGCAATAATGATTAAGGAAATCACTTATGAATCAGTTATTGATTCATTGAAAGAAAAACTACCAAGTTTGCCTCAAATTCTCGAAGAATTGGTCGACAAACTCTCTGATCCCAACTCAAATTTAAACAACATTGAAGAGCTGGTTGAAATCGATCAAGCAATAACCACTGAAATTCTCAAAGTTGCTAATAAAGTTGAATTTACAGAACCTCATGAAGACAGGATTGTTACGATTCATGACGCCTTACATAAGATAGGCTTTGAAAATGCCAAGAGAATTTCTCTAAATATTTCCGTTCTGAAACTTATTAGAATAACAAAATTTCCTCAAAATTTTTGTTCTGAACAGCTTTGGCAGCATAGTCTAGGTGTAGCGGTAGCAAGTGCAGAATTAGCTCAAATTTCAAATTACGAAAACCCTGATCAAGCTTACACTTGCGGTTTGATTCATGATATTGGTAAACTCGTTAAAATAAAATTCAGCCATCTATCCTTTGCCAAAGAAATCGCTTCTGCTTACCGCAAAAAATTAGATTTATGCGAAGTTGAAAAACGCAGGAATTTGCTTCGACATGATTATATGGGATATTTAATGATGAAGTTTTGGAGGATGCCTGGAGATCTAGCCTTGACCGTAAAATGGCATCATACGGAAAATAGGGAAGAAAGAGATGGAGTTGAATCCCCTGAACTTCATAAACTTATCGATATTATTTTTTTCGCAAATGTAATGATTAACAAATTAAAGATTGGATACAGTGGTCATTCAGTAACGAGAAAACTTTCCCCGAAATTTTTGAGATCTTTTGACATGGATAATCAAAGACTTGCCGAACTTGAGTCCAGCATTCGAGATAAATATGAACAAACCTGCCCATCCCTCCTCCTTTTATAGAATGATTAGTTTTGCAGTATCCGTGCCTGCTTCTGAGATAGTAAAGAAAAGATTTTTTACATTTCTATCATGCCTTATCTCTATAACGATTTTTCCAGAGCTAAGGGCTAAGCAGCCTCACATTTTATTTATCGCTATAGATGATCTCCGTCCTGAACTCGGTTGCTATGGTTCACCAATCGTAAGATCGCCCAACCTGGACAACTTAGCCAGAGATGGCAGGTGGTTTGAGCGGGCCTATTGTCAGCAGTCAATTTGCAGTCCTTCCCGAGCAAGTCTGATGACAGGCAGTCGACCCGATGAAATCGCAATAACCGAAAATACAGCTTATTTTCGCAATTTGAATCCAGAAATTGTTACTTTGCCTCAGTATTTTATTAAGCATGGCTATGAGGCAGTTTATTGCGGTAAAATTTATCACGGAAGAATGACGGATGAGCAATATTCGTGGAGTCGCAAGCCCGCCTGGAGTAAGCTGCCATTTAAGCAAAGGCCCAAGCCCTACGGATTGGAGGCAAACCTGGAAATTCTGAAAATGAACCGGATAAAAATGACCAAAAAGTATGGGGTGGAGGGATCAAGAGGATTGGTGCATGGACCGGCTTATGAAAGTGCAGATGTGCCTGACCACTTCTTTGCAGATGGAATCAGTACCCAGTTGGCCATTGCCACCCTTACTGAACATTTGCAAAAAAAACCAAATAAACCCCTGTTTCTTGCCCTTGGTTTTGTAAAGCCACATCTCAATTTTGTAGCTCCCAAAAAATATTGGGATATGTATAATCGAAACGAAATCAAGATTGCTTCCCAGGTTAATGGTCCTATCGAAGGAGCCACCACCGGATTGCATGCGTCCTTCGAATTGAGAACCCGTCACGGGATTCCAAAGTCGGGTCCAATTGGGGAAGAACTGGCTAAGACTCTGCTTCATGGTTATTTTGCCTGTGTCAGTTATGTCGATGCCCAGATCGGTTTGATGTTGGATGCCTTGGAAGAAGCAGGAGTTCGGGAAAATACCGTTATCGTAGTCTGGGGAGATCATGGATGGCATTTGGGTGAAATGGGAATCTGGGGAAAAGCCACCAATTATGAAATTGCTACCCGAGTACCCCTGATCTTTTGGACACCGGAAATGAAGAATAGGGGAAAGCCATCAAACACATTAGTCGAACTGGTTGACTTATATCCGACCCTTTGTGACTTGGCTGGTTTGACCGCGCCAGAGAATTTAGCTGGGACCAGCTTAGTCCCTCAGTTGCAGGACCCAAATGCTGAAGGAAAAACCTTTGCAGTCAGTCAATTTCCCAATCCGGCCCTTCGTGAATGGGCAGCCAACCCGCTTTCAACGGGCATGCGGGAAACCTTTTTCGGACCCCTGATTCAGGAAGTGGAAGATAAAATTAAGCAACAACAGGGAATATTCTGGGATCGTGATCTGTTTGAGAATCATTTGATGGGCTATTCCATCCGAACGGAAAGGTATCGCTTGGTAGCCTGGCTTGATTATCGTGAGGTAAAGGCAGAGCCTTTATTTCTGGAATTGTATGACCACCTCCATGATCCTAATGAAACGAATAATGTAGCCCTCGATAACCCCAAAATAACCTCCGCATTGCTATCAAAACTGCACAATGTCGGGGTAGGAAAAAAATTATGAGATCTTTTTACGGTTTCTTTGTAATTTCACTTCTCTCAGTTGCGAAATTATTGGATGGAGAAGAAAGGCCAAACTTCATCCTTATTTTGGCCGATGATATGGGTTACTCTGATCTAGGTTGTTATGGAGGTGAGATAAAAACGCCCAACCTGGACCGTTTGGCTGAAAATGGGCTTCGATACACCCAGGCTTATAACACCTCGAAGTGCTGGACCACACGCATTAGTTTGCTCACCGGTTTGTACCATCATCGGAGCGATCGTAACTTTATGAATACCGCCCTAGTGGGAGAAGTGCTAAAGCCTGCGGACTATCATACATGGTGGACAGGAAAGCATCATGCTGACTTTAATCCTTACGATCGTGGATTTGATCATTTTTCAGGATTTCTTGGAGGAGCCATAAATTTTTGGAATCCAGGAGATCGTGCCAGAGAAGGGGAGGACGAGCCGGGTTGGCGTGCGGTGTATTCCTGGGCTTTTGATGATAAGGTGATCAAACCCTACAATCCCACAACGGAATTTTTTGCCACCGATACCTTCACTGATTGGAGCCTTGAGTGGCTCGAAGAGGATCAAGTTTTCGCTAAGCCTTTCTTCTTATTCCTCTCATATAATGCCCCCCATTGGCCTCTGCACGCACATATTGAGGATATAAGGAAGTATGACGGAGTGTATGATCAGGGATACGAAGCCATTCGTAATTCAAGGTATCGTAAGCAGATTAACCTGGGATTGTTTGATGAGAAGGTTACTCCTTTAAGCGAAGCAGACCATACACCTTGGTCAGAATTGTCAGAGAAGGAGAGAAAAGACGAGGCTCTTCGAATGCAGATTCATGCCGCAATGGTGGACCGTTTGGACCAGAATATCGGCCGGCTTATTGGCAGGCTTGAAGAACTTCAAAAATTGGAAAACACCCTAATTCTTTTTCTGGTTGATAATGGAGCCAGTCCGGAGAAGCCCAAACGAGGATATAAAAATCCGAACTCAGAATGGGGAAGCGTGGGTTCCTTCGAGGCGATTGGACAGTCATGGGCAAATGCGGTTAACAGCCCGTTTAAGAAGTGGAAGATTCAAAGCATGGAGGGTGGAATCTGCACGCCTATGATTGCTCATTGGCCAGAAGGAATCCAACTATCGAAGAATTCCATTGCAAGAGACCCCTGCCACTTAATTGATGTCCTTCCTACTTTCATGGAATTAGCGGGAAAGCAGGCAGAGTATCCTAACGATCTTCCGAAGTTGGATGGCATCAGCCTTACATCCACTTTTTCCGGAAAAAAATTACTTCGGGATGATCCCTTATTTTTTCAATTTGGGTCTTGGCAGGCAATCCGTCAGGACCAATGGAAGTTGGTTAAGCGGAAAAAAGAACCATGGCAACTATATGATTTGAGCAAGGATCGAACGGAAACCAAGGATTTGGCTTTGCAATTTCCGGACAGAACTAATTCGATGAAAAAAAAGTGGATCGAGATGGCCTCGGAGATCGGGGCGAATGTATCGAATTGAAATTAGTTGATGAAATGGATGTACTATTGAAATGTCGTTTTCTCTTCTCCGTTTACTTTGTAACAGGATTTAATGTAAACTGGTCTTGTTATGTTCAGGTCTTTACTCAAGAGAAGCAAGTTTGGGTTGGTCATTTTTTTTGGTCTATTTTTCGTCAGTTGTTTTGGGCAGTCAGTGTCTCCAACGACAGCCGACATCCGGTACAGTAAGGAATTTGAAAGGAGTCTGCTTGACCTGTGGTTGGCGGACTCAGATAAACCCACTCCGCTGGTGGTAAATTTTCATGGCGGTGGGTTTAAAATCGGGGATAAGAGATCATTACAACGGAATCAAATTCTACGGAGTTATTTACCAAGGGGCGTTTCTTTCGCCAGTGTAAATTATCCGTTCATTCAGCAGGTGGATGGAAACTACAGCAGGATTTTTGAACATTGTGCGAAATCCGTTTTGTTTATCCAAAGAAATGCCCGGAAATTTAATATCGATCCCAATCGAATTTCAGTCATGGGAAATTCTGCCGGCGCCCTGATTACCTGCTATTTGGGTCATGCCAAAAAGTTGGGAATCCGTTCGATATTCCCAACCCAGCAACCCAAAGGCACCCCCCTGCTGCTACCACTTTTTCGCTCTGATGGTCCTGCGGTGATGGTGTACAACCGCTCAGGAAAAGGGGACAAGATTCATCATCCCGATTTTGCGATCATGGTAAGGGAAAGATGTAAGGAGTTGGGAGTGCGATGTTTGGCTTATGGTGTGCGGGGTACCGGCTTGCAAACCTTATCCGATGGAGAATCAATTCATGACCTGGCGATGGAATTCTTCCAAAAGTCATGGAAGAAAAAATCAATTAATAATCAATGAACCGAAGTGAATTTATGCTGGGCGGTGGCATGGCTTTGGCATTGATGAAGATCCAGAACCACTGGCTTAGCAAGAGTCAAAGGAGGAAAATGTTTACAAAGGAAGGATATCACTATCCACTTCCAAAATTCGAGGAGGGCTCATAGTCGTAGTATAAGCGTGATTCAATTACCGATATGCAATGAAGACCCAACGCATAGGATCTAAATCATTGCAGAGGTTATGTTTTTTATTTTACCCGCATTCTGAATAGGCGTGAATTTACTGAAGAAAAAACTGGAGTTTTTTTACTGCAGAATGAGCGGGAATAAAGTGAGTGATTTACGGAATTGCTTGCATTAAGATGTCATCAAATGAAGGCCAATCGGTCGACTATTTTGATTGGAGTGAATGATGTCAGTCAATCCTGTGGCAAGTCGATTAACTTGAAAAAATGGGAGATAGATTATCGACTCATGTTGAACAGGAGCGGAGTTGCAAAACCAGACTCGAAGGTTGTTTTTATGGATCCCTTCGTTTTGCGGATGATTCGTTTAAGCTCAGAATCCAAAGGGACCATGGGCCTGCTGAAATCGAAAAAACAGGTAAGATCGTAGCCCGACTGCTAAAAGAATGCAGGACCATCCAAAGGATTTTTGACCAAGCTGCCCCAGAAGTATCTTCACATCAATGGATATGGGATGAGTATCCACGCCCACAGGGACAAGAATTGATTACAAGGAATTAGTTGCAAGCCTCTACCAAAGTAACCAATAAATAAGGACATGAGCGAAAGCATATCGATCAACCCTCTGGGATCACATATTTCCAAATGGGGGGAAGGACCAATCTTTTGGAACGAGCATCTTCTTTATGTTGATATTGAAGGGCATGCCCTGATCCGTCTAAATTCTGATACCGGTGCAGAAAAAGTTTGGGATATGAGGGAACGGATTGGAACTGTGGTTCCCCGAGAATCAGGCGGATACATTTGTGCGGGAGATTCCGGAATTTATTCCTTTGATCCAGTCAAGGAGGAGAAAAAAATACTAGCGGATCCTGAAGCAGATAAACGGCCGGATAATCGTTTTAATGACGGGAAATGCGACCCCAAGGGCCGTTTCTGGGCGGGTACAATCAGCACCGTCAAAAAGACGGGTGATGCCAATCTTTATATGCTCAATACATTAGGAAAGTTGAGTTTGAAAGTTTTCGGAGTTACCAATTCCAACGGGTTATGCTGGAACGATCAGGCCGACAGAATGTATTACATCGATACTCCGACGAAAGAAATTTGGGGGTTTCCTTTCAATAATGATTCGGGGGAACTGGGGGAAAGACGGGTGGTGCTCAATACCGAAGACGCTGGCTTGGAAGGCTCTCCCGATGGCATGACTATTGATGCGGATGGAATGCTATGGGTGGCTATGTGCCATGGTGGCTTGGTGGCAAGAATCAATCCTGAAGCTCAAAAAGTAGTTCAGGAAATTAAGTTTCCCTGTATCGAAACTACTGCTTGTGCTTTTGGTGGGAATGAATTCGATCGCCTATTCGTAACCACGGGTATCCATAAGTCCGTAGAAGAGGAGAATGCCGGAAGGGTATTTGTGGTCGACGGCATGGGGGTGCGGGGAGTCAGGCCATTTGCCTATCTTGGATGAATCGTCATCCGTTTTTCCAAACCTCAAAAATTTTTACCGTTTCCTTGGTCATCCAAGCACCGATGAATTCCATAGCGAAGAAGTTGAATGAATGCTGGCTTTTTAATGTCTTGAATATGTTCAAGTGATATGTAGAGGGATCATTGATCAAACCGAAGTTGTGCGCCTATGAGTTTTGAAAAATAAACAAGGATAATTGCCTAAGCGAGGACCACCAAAGGAAATAGAATAATCTTTAATATTATTTCCTAGGGAATTTTTATAACCCCAGATTTCTTTTCATGAGCGAATTAGACGACCCTTGATTTTTATTCACAAGACCAATCTCCTATAAAATCGTGAGTTGAGATTTATCCGAAAACATAACATCTCGACTTTATGGGACTGGTAATTCTACATATCAAATTATTTTGATATATAAAATCGGAACTTTTTGCTTTTTCATATTTATTTCAAACTATTTTTCTTCATTATAGTTCTTCCATGCCCTTTTCATTAACCAATAAAGTTGCACTTGTCACTGGAAGTAGCCGCGGTCTTGGTCGCGGGATAGCACTTTCTCTCGGCAAAGCAGGAGCCAAGGTTTGTTTGAATTATCTGAACAATCCGGAATCTGCTCAAAAGACTCTACAGGATCTTCGAAACGGAGGTATTCATGCCACAATGTTTCGGGCGGATGCTTCGGATACGGATCAAATTAATTCAATGGTTGAAGCGATTGAAGAGAAGTTTGGTTCCCTTGATATTCTGGTTCCGAATGCCACTCCAGATCAGCCGCAGAAGCCAATAGAAGAATATGACGCCGATTTTTACCGCCTAATGTACGACTATTTTGTGATGAGCCCCTTTAGGCTGGCTCTGGCAGTGCTTCCAGGTATGAAAAAAAGGAAAAAGGGTAGAATTATCAACATTACCAGTGAGGTTTTTCACTGCAGTGTTCCGGAATTTAGTGCTTATGTTGCAGCCAAGGGTGGGCAAATTGGTTGGAGCCGAAGTATGGCTAAGGAGTTGGGTCCTTTTGGAATTACCGTAAACACAGTTGCTCCGGGTTGGATACCGACCGAGCGTCATATGAATGATCCTCAGAATGTCAGGGATGAGTACCTTCAAACCATACCTCTCGGTCGCTGGGGTACTCCTGAAGATGTGGGCAATGCGGTCGTTTTTTACTCTTCAGACGAGGCATCTTTTGTCACCGGGCAAACTTTATGCGTGAATGGTGGGCGTACACCGTGGTAAAGTTATTCTTTGTCCTATTCCTTAAATCAATTCAAATCATGAAGAATAAAATAAACCAAATTCCACTTTTTTTAATTACAGCATTTCTTTTTGCTTGTTCAGGAGGTTCTTCCCCTGATTCAGGAGATGGAGGCAACAAGGATTATGATCCCGTGGATGTAGTAAACCTGACCAGTGAGAGTTCCAAATATATCATCTTGGAAACCAGAACGGATAACTTTGACAAGGCCAAGGCGAAAAGTAACGCGGAGGATGCAATCACTAAATTCAAGGATTTACAATGCATGGTTGGATTATTTGCCTACAATTCTCCCTCTTGCATTGATGCAATCAAAGAAGCCGACAAATTGAAGCAAATTAAAGTGTGCGGGTTTGATGAGCAGGACGCTTTGCTTGAGGCAATAGGGCAGGGACATGCTTACGGAACCGTCAGTCAACAGCCTTGGGAGTATGGATATCAGTCTATCAAAAAACTGAAGGAATTATATGAAGCACAAGGGAACGAGGTAAGTCCTTCAACCTCCTTTGCATATGTAACCAATGGAGTGGATCCGTTTTGGGATCTTTGCGCAGCGGGAGTAAGGATTGCAGAAAAAGAGTTCGGTATTTCATGCGAAGTTTTGATGCCGCCCAAGGGTGTGGTTGACCAGAAGAGAATGATGGAGACTCTGCTTGCAAACGCGGTAGACGGCATAGCGGTAAGTCCTGTGGATGCGGAAAACCAAACTCCTTTCCTTAATGAAGTGGCAGAGAATACCATTCTGATCACCAATGATTCGGATGCTCCCGACAGTAAGCGTCTGGCCTTTATTGGCACGAATAATTACAAAGCAGGGAGAGCTCTTGGTAAGTTGGTCAAAAAGGCAGTACCTGAAGGTGGGGAAGTGGTTTTGTTTGTTGGCCGATTGGAGCAACTCAATGCCCGCCAACGGCGGCAGGGGGTGATCGATGAACTACTTGAACGCCCCGTGAAAAATCTTGGCTCTGAAACCAAGGGTTATTCCGAAACATCCTTCCTTCTGGTAACGAAGGATAATGTCGATGGATTCTGGGCTAAAAAGAAAGAAATGGCGGAACTTGGAAAAACTCAATAGATGCTGGATTCCACCCCACCATTACTTCAGGTAAGTAATTTAACCAAAAGTTTCCCTGGGGTGCTTGCTCTTCGCGGGGTGTCGTTGTCGCTGAAAAAAGGAGAAGTGCTATCCCTTATCGGAGAAAATGGGGCTGGAAAAAGCACATTGATGAAAATTCTTGCCGGTGTGCAATCTGCGAGCAGTGGAGAATACTTAGTCGACGGTGAACCGGCGAACTTTCAGAATGTGAGGGATGCCATGAACCGGGGCATTGCATTGATTCATCAGGAACTTAATCTTGCATCCAATCTCGATTTGGCTGCCAATATTTTCCTCGGCCGTGAACCCCAGAAGAAGGGGTTCGTCCAAGAAAATAAATTGCGGGAGGAAGCGTCGAAATATTTGCAACGGGTCGGGCTGGATCTTCCATTGGAAACAATTACAGGCTCTCTGCCCATTGGAAAACAACAGCTTGTTGAAATCGCAAAAGCCTTGTCATGTGACGCACGTGTCCTGATTATGGATGAGCCAACCAGTAGTTTGTCCCAGAAAGAAACGGAAACCCTTTTCGAGGTGGTCAAAGAGTTAAGAAGCCAGGGTATAAGCGTAATTTACATCTCTCACCGTTTGGGTGAAGTGATTGAATTGTCTGACCGGGTTACGGTTTTCCGCGATGGGGAAAATGCGGGCGACTTGGACCAGGAAGATATCAATCATGGGAATATGGTTCGCTTGATGGTCGGAAGGGAATTAAGCGAGTTCTACAACCGCAAGGTTCATCCCCCGGGCAAGGTGGTACTGCGGGCCAAGAAACTCATTTCGCCGGCTTATCCGGAGTTTCCTCTTGATTTCGAAATTCGTTCTGGTGAGATTGTCGGAGTAGCAGGTCTTGTGGGGGCAGGGAGGACCGAACTTCTGCAGACAATTTTTGGAATAACCCCCGCCGTGAATGGTGAGATGGAACTGGAAGACGCAGATTATCATCCTTTCTCCTCCAAGGATGCAATTAAGAGAGGGATTGCCCTGGCTCCTGAGGATCGAAAGCAGCATGGTCTTATTTTACCTATGACCGTAAGGGAAAATTCCAGCTTACCGAGTCTGGAAAGGGATCAGAAAAAAGGCTTCCTGGACAGCCTGAAGGAAGTAAAATTAACCGATAATGCGGTTAAACAAATGAGCATTAAGACTCCTAATATTGAGCAGGTGGCAAGATTTCTTTCGGGTGGCAACCAACAAAAGATTGTCTTGGGCAAATGGCTGGCCATGAAGCCTAAGTTACTGATGCTGGATGAGCCAACCAGGGGAATAGATATCGGGGCAAAGCGTGAAATTTATAAACTGATGGAAAAACTGGCGGAGGAAGGAATGGCGATCCTTTTTGTATCCAGTGAAATGGAGGAAATCCTGGGTATGGCTGACCGAGCCTATGTGATGCACGAAGGTAGGATTGCCGGTGAGTTATCACGGGATGAACTGTCGGAGGAATCAGTTATGAACCTAGCAACCGGTGCCAGTAAAGCCGCTGCCTGAAAGTAAATTATGAAAAAGAATGTTCTTGGAATTGCCGCCTTGCTTGTGGTGATCTTTGTTTTAACCGCTCTGATTAATCCAAAATTTCTGAATGCTTACAACATGCAGAACTTGCTGAAATGGTCGAGCTTGTATGGGGTGATGAGCATTGGGGTTGCCTTTGTGATCATTACCGGAGGAATTGATCTATCAATTGGTTCGGTAGTGGGGTTAGTGGCGGTGGTTTTAGCCTTTTTTACCAAAATACAGGGAATTGATCCGACCCTTGCCATTGGATTGACCCTCCTCATGTCAGTGGTGATCGGGCTCATTCACGGTTTGTTGATCACTAAGGCGAAGCTTCAACCTTTTGTCGTTACCCTATGTGGATTGCTTATTTACAGGAGCCTTGGACGTTGGTTGACGGATAATCAATCGCTTGGTCCCGTTCCTCTCGAAGGAGATAAAGGATACCAAAATATTGACCAAATTATGGGATTGGATTTTATTTTCAGTGGGAAAATTCCGATTGGTGAATCGTTTAATCTACCAACCCCCTTGCTGTTCATGCTTGTGGTGGCAATAGGAGCCGGGGTTTTCCTTCGTCGAACTATCTGGGGCCGTTATCTTTATGCTTTGGGAAACAATGAAGAAGGAGCCCGTTACAGCGGAATTGATACAGACAGGATGAAAATAGTCGCTTATATGGTCTGCTCACTTTTAGCAGGAATTGCGGGTATTCTCTTTGCTTTTGAATTGGGTTCAGTTCAGCCTGCCCAAACGGGTGAGTTCTATGAACTTTATGCAATTGCCGCAGCGGTTCTGGGCGGTTGCAGTTTGAGGGGTGGAGAAGGTTCAATATTGGGTGTTGTAATCGCAGCTGCGGTGATTCGAATGATTTATAATTCGATTAATATGGTCGGAATTTCGACTCACTTGGAGTTCGGCATTTTAGGAATGGTTATTTTGTTGGGTGTGATCGGCGATGAAGTGCTAAAAAAGACCATGGCCAAGAAACAGCTCGCTGCTAGATAAGTCTCCAAGGACAACTGATTTCCTTTTAGAAAATGCTTTCTCCGATTAATCAATTTCTTGTTTTCAATGAACTTCGAATCTCCGACAATCCCTGTATTAGTCCTGATTTTTGCCTGGATTGGGAGGAATTAAAAGCTTCGATCAAATCTGGAGATTACAAACAACATACCAAAAGTAAATTTTCCATTGCAGACGCGGACTTTTATCTGGTTGAAAATGCGCAGGGTGATCATGCATGGGAAGTTCTTGGAAAGTGCCATGCTTCCGGTATTCAATGCCTGAGTCAGGGCGTGGAAATTCAGGGTAAACGATATTTCCCCGCCACTTATTCCAATCTGATCGGAATGAAAAATCTGATGATGGAAAATGATTCATCCTGCACAGTATTCCCCCGAACAAGTGAACAACTTGGGAAATCAACCCTTGGAATTGGGGCACGATTCACCACATTGCATTGGGATGGCGTGGACTGGGCTATGAGTCGACTGGGGATTGGCCTTACCGCGAATCAAAACAGTATTCCGCGCGAACTGGTCTACGATGTGGATGCGATGCTGGCTGACAAGCTGGATTCCGTACCCTTCCCATTTATCGGTTGTGATGTTCCGGAAGGGCATCAGGGGCAGAGTGTTGAGGGCATGAGTCATGGTTGCATCTTGGCCAAATTAAAAAATGGTTTTCATACACTCGGGATTCCCTGGAGTTTTAATGCCGACCATCAACCGATTGGCGGGAAGTTCGATGTAAGGGAAGACCAATTGGTGAAAGGTTGCCTTTTTGCCAGTTATATTACTTTCGATTTGTCTCCCGAGTTGGCCATTACCGAGGTTCCCGATTACGCCAGCGGTAAAGAAGAGTTTGTCAGGAATGAAATTCCCGCTGACCTCGTGGAAGCAACCAGAAAACGAGTGGAAGCAGCGGGTCTTACCCCGACGGAGGAAGAATTCAACGGATTACTTTCCTATGTCTGGCCAGCCATGGTCAAAATGAAAGCCCGTGACGAGAAATACCGAAAAATTCGTGAAGATTATTTTACCATCGAGCAGGGAAGGGAATATCTCAGGGAGTTGTCAATTGATGAACTGCCCGGTCTGACCACTCCTGAAACGACCGCAGTAATGTTGGCCTTGTCGTTTGCAATGGATATGCCCATTCATTTTGTGGCACCCGCTTTTGGTTTTCAGAAAAATATTCCGTATCCGGATAACCAAAAACTTCGTGAAATGATTAAACCGATTTGGAATATTTGCGAAAAGTTTGGGGTTTCCATTGGCTTTCATTCGGGGTCCGGAAAGTCTGCCGAAAATTATCAAGTCGCAGGGGAGGTAACCCGTGGTAATCTCGAAATTAAAACCAGCGGCCGGTATACTTATGAGATGGGCGTAGCCCTTTACCATTCGACAGATTCGTACGATCAGAAGCTCTGGCATGACTGGCATAATTTTACCGTCGAGCTTACAACTAATGGCTGCTTTGCTGAGGATCCGACCGAGAGGAAAATGGCTCGTGCGTTTGTCAGTTTAACCCTGGATGAGGCATCAGCTGAAAAAGCATTTTCGAGTCTTGAGGATTGCCGTTCCCTTCTTCAACGCTTGGAACCCAGTCCCGATCATTTTTTCTGGTTTGAGTATAATTTCCTTTATGTATTGGCGAAGGGGGGGGCTACGGATAAGGAGGTCCTCGGTGATCATTCTGCCGCCGGCTATAAGCAAAGGCAAAGATTTTATGCCATCAGTGAGGAAGGACGCTTGCTCTATGCTAAAAGAGTTGCGGAATACATTCTATTCCTGGCTGAGAGCACTTCCCTGGTTCAATCAGAAATTTGTAAAAGGGCTAGAACGGAGCTTGGCGGCATTCATCTATTTTCTGATTTCTTGGACAGCATTACCCGGCTAGATTAAAAAGATTCATTTTTGTTACAGAAATGTAATGGATTATGGTTATAATTTTTGTACGGGAAGTGAGTGGATCAATGCATATCACTGGCCAAATTAAAATTTCGACTGGGAATTGGTTTGCTACCGGGGTTTATTTGCAAGTGCTTGGACGGTTTGTTAGGATTCACCAGAATTAATCGTTTGTATTCTGAATCAGTAAAATACAATGCTGACCACAAAAATATAACATTTTTTGAAGCCGTTCTGAAGCAGTTGGATATTCGAATGGAGGTTCAACCAGAGGATATAGCCAAAATCCCCAGAGAAGGTCCCTTATTGGTGGTGGCCAATCACCCCTTCGGTGGTATTGATGGTCTGGCCCTGGGTTCGTTGCTTTCAAAAACTAGGTCGGATTTTAAAATTCTGGTAAATCAAGAATTAGGAGTGTTCCAAGCGATGAAGCCCTGGCTTTTTCAAGTTGATATTTTGGGTGGGAAATCATCCAGGGCCCAAAATTTGAGAACCATGGCAGAAAGCTCCCGCTACCTGAGAAAGGGATATTGCCTCGGGGTTTTTCCAGCAGGGGAAGTTTCCTCCCTGCATCTGCGGACCCGTAAAATTATTGATCCAGAATGGTCGAATCATCCCGTAACGCTGGCTCGGAGGAATAACGCAATAATTCTGCCCGTTTGTTTTAAGGGAAAAAATGGGTGGTTGTTTCAAGTGTTGGGTCTAGTGGATCCTCGATTAAGAACACTTTTGCTGGCTCGGGAATTAGTAAACAAGAGAGGCAAGGATTTAAATATGAGAATTGGGGAACCCGTTTCAGCAATGAAAATTTGTTCTTTTGAAAAGGTTACGGATGCCACGGAATACCTCAGGGTTTGCGTGGAAGCCCTCAAAAATGAAAGTCATCAAGTTTCCTCCTTCGCGAAATTTTTCGCGGGATGTAAATCCAAATGTGTCGAAGAATTGGTTTTGCCCGTGAGCGATGAAAAGCTCCAAAGAGAAATTAAATCCCTGCCTGAATCAAGTTTGCTTGTCGCGAAGGGAGGGTTCGAAATTTATGGTTGCTTGGCCAGGCAAGTACCATCTGTGATGAGGGAAATTGGCAGATTAAGGGAAAAGACTTTTCGTAAGGCAGGCGAAGGCACGGGATATCCTTTAGACATTGATCCGTTTGACGAATGGTATTACCAAATTTTTGCCTGGGATTCTACAAACTCAAAAATTGCAGGCGGTTATCGATTGGGGGTCGCCGATGAAATACTTGAGCAGAAGGGAAAAGCGGGAATGTACGCGGCATCTGAATTTTCCCTCAAAAGGGGATTTTTCTCGTCCTTGGGCAAAGCAGTTGAAGTTGGCCGATCTTTCATTACTGAGGAATATCAAAGAAAATTTTCTCTCCTTGGTTTGATTTGGAAGGCAATTGGAGAGTTTATGAACCGGCATCCTGATCACTTTGTGCTCTACGGTCCGGTGAGCATATCAGCAGACTACACACAGCTTTCCAGGAACCTGATGGTCCGTTTTTTGCGTACCAATCGATGGTCTGCCGAAATCGCAAGTCGGACCAAAGCTAAAAATACTTTTAAACTTAAACAACTCAGCCCTGCTTTGGCTAACTGGGTTAAACAGGAAGGAAGGACTTTGGACGATATTTCCGCATTAATTTCAGGGGTTGAACCAGATGGAAAGGGTGTTCCCGTATTGGTAAAGCATTACTTGAAACTACACGGATCATTTGTGGGCTTTGCGGTCGACCCAGACTTTAATAACTCACTGGATGGATTAATCGTCGTGGATATTCGTAACATGGAAGACAGGCAATTGCTTCAATATTTTGGAGAATCGGGGTTGACCAGAATCATTGCGGCCAGGGAAAAAATGGACGAAAAGCTTAAGCCTGCACCAAAAACTATTCCCGGTCGAGGTGTCCGAGTTTCCTCTCTGGGGACGCGAAATCCCTGATCCTCTTCTTTAACTCCTTGATTTCAGGAAATCCACCGTCCCTGACCCGGCACCACAGTAATTTTTCATTACAGATTATTTGAAATGTTCCATTCTTTTCCCGGTATGGTTGAAGGCCGACTTCGTCAACTTCATGCTCAAAAGTGGTGAGGATCTCCTGAGCCATCCAACTGGATCTTAGTAGCCAACGGCATCCGGGACAGTAACGAATGATTATTTTGTAGTTCATTGAAAAGTCTTGCAGGGCAGTGGGTTAAATGAAGTTTTCGGCAGATAATCCGTGCTCTGACTTAAAAGTTCTTGAGAAATGAAATGGGTTTTCAAAACCCTATGCATAGGTAATCTCCATGATTTGTCTCCACGAGAAGAGACGCAGGGAGGCGACATGTCCCATCTTGTGTCGGATAAGAAATTTGTAAGGTGATTCATTATGAAAACGCCGAAAGACCCGCGAAAGATAAGCCGGCTCTACATTAACTTCCGAAGCCAGTCCTTCAATCGTCTTGATACGGAAATAGTTTTTTCGGAGATACAATAGGATGCAGTTGTATGTATCACAGGAACGGTCTGGTTTATCCTGAGAAGAATGGGTCAATGCAAAGATCTTTAGGATTAGGGAATGTGCAAGCAGGTTGGCAATTACTATTCCGTTGATTGAACCTGAATTCGCATTCACCAAAATAAGCTCAGAAAGTTCGATAATTTCTCCACCCTGAGTGATCCCGAAAAAGAAGATTCCCTTTCGGTAAGGGGATCAGTCTGAAATGACGGGGGGTGGGCATGCACTATGCAATATTTAACCATTCGATCTTACCTTAAACTCGTAATCTTATGATATGTGCCGATTTTACAAGCAAAGAAACTGCTAGCCGATAATTCAAAGTACGAATCCCTGAATTGTATTTGTCCCACACTCACAGGGATAAATTCAGTCGTTGTAAATTGCCTGTTGGGATTACTTTTGCCGATTTGCGGGTAAGATTCTCTTTCGACCTAAAATCGATAAGGTATTTTTCAAAACCTACGCATCCATGGAAGGTTGAACCAGTTTCTCAACGGGGAAGCCCATAAAAACCTGTCTTGCATCTTCTACCTGGTTCGAAAAATGTTCGTTACTTGAATCCACCTTATTTAAATGTCAATTTTTGATTTGTTGAAGTCAAGGATATGCATTCGTATATTGAAGCTATTTTCTTACAGTGTAGTGGTCACATCTAAACAAAAGCAGTCCAAACAAAATTTGTCATGGCCACAGACTTATACAGGAGACTCGTTTTTGGTCATACTTATAAAAACAACCTCCTCAAAATATACCTCCTTTAATTGACATTAATACTTTTTTGAAAAGTAATTATTAAACAACCCTCTATAACTTTATTGAAATTTCTTTATTCATTACTTCTTTGTTCGCCATTTTTCGGATTTGCGGTTGATGAGAAATTAAATTTTTTCGAATCAAAGGTGAGACCCTTACTTGCCGGTAAATGCTATGAGTGCCACAGTGCACAAAGTGGTGAAAATAAGGGTGGACTTCGATTAGATCATATTGACCTGATCCTGCAAGGTGGTGATTCAGGTCCTGCCCTGGTGCGTGGCAACCCCGAAAAATCTTTATTAGTAGAGGCAATTCGATACCAGGAGCCTGACTTCCAGATGCCACCCAAAGGCAAAATCCCTCAAAATTCAATTTTTAACCTTGAAAACTGGATCAAAGATGGAGCGTTTTGGCCAGAGGAGCCTGCACCCAGTTTTACCTTAAAATCCGATAGGTCATCTTTTAACCTGGAGAAAAGAACAAAGGATCACTGGTGTTGGCAGCCCATCACACCTCCAATTCTTCCAATCGCGGAATCCGCTCAAAAGTTACATCCAATAGACCAGTTGATTCGGAAAAAACATGCTCAAGCAGGCTTAATTTCTGCCAAGTCCGCAGACAAAAGAACCTGGCTTAGGCGAGTGACTTTTGACTTAACGGGGCTCCCTCCGAGTTTAGCTGATATAGATAGTTTCCTATCGGATAATTCAGATAATTCTTATCAGACCGTAGTCGAACGCTTACTTACATCTCCACATTATGGTGAAAAATGGGCTAGAAATTGGATGGATCTGGTCAGGTATGCAGAAACCTGCGGGCATGAATTTGATTACCCTTTGGAACATCCCCATGAATACCGCGACTACCTGATCAGGGCGTTTAATGCAGATGTTCCATATGACCAATTTCTTCGTGAACATGTGGCTGGTGATCTGATTGAAAATCCCCGGCTTCATCCTGACTTAAAATTCAATGAATCTATCATTGGCACCGGATTTTGGTACTTTCATGAGGCAGTCCACGCCCCCACTGACCCCAAAGTGGACAATGCGGACCGTATGGAAAATCAACTCGATGTTTTTGGAAAGACTTTTCTAGGACTTACCATAGGATGTGCGAGGTGTCATGATCACAAATTTGATGCGATATCAGAAAAAGATTATTATTCATTAGCTTCCTACATGCAGGGTAGTAATCGGCAGGAATACCCATTGGATCCCGGTGGTCAAAGGAAAGAAATAGCTAATCAGATAGAAGTTCTGTGCCGTTCTGCTTTTGCTTCTCTTTCTGCCAGTAACCAGAATGTATTTGCATCTGTACCCGCGAGCAAATACTGGCAAGCTGCCCTGCATCTAACTTCTTCTTGCTTTGATCTTACGACGGTAGAATCGAATCAAACCACAGATCTTATTATCGATTTCGAAAATGGTTTAGGGAAGTGGAAACCCCGTGGAAAGGCTTTTGAAAAAACTAGGCATAAGAGTTCGAGTGAGATGAAAAAAGTGGATGGATATAAGGGTTTGGCTTGGGTGTCCTCTTTTAACAATGATCCTAAAAAATCGACCGGTTCATTAATATCACCAAAACTCAAGGTTGAGCACCGATTTCTTAATTTCCTAATCGGTGGGGGACAACTTAATGATGTTGGAGTTGAGCTTTGGGCCGAGAATAAATGTGTGATCGTATCCCGGGGAGAAAATAGCGATAAACTGGTACAGAAGAGCTGGGATCTGATTGATTACCACAACAGAGAGGTGGAGATTCGAGTAGTTGATCATGCAACCGGAAGGTGGGCCCATGTTCATGCAGATGAGTTTGTATTTTCCAAAAAACCGTTAAACAAAAAGAGCGATAAACCCGTACCACCTTTCCCTGTTCTTGAGAGCTATTCGCAGAAAAATAATTTAAATGCCCAGACTCTTCTGTCTTGGTGTGTACACTTTAATAAATTACAAAACCTCCAAACGCTTTCTCAAAATTTTAAGAATGCGAAAAGTACCCACATTGGGCTGGTCAAGGCAGAGGAGAATTTCATTCAAAATAGCCAACCCTTCGCAAATTTTACTTCTTCGCAAATCCCGAAAGGTTGGAAACTCTCAGGGGAGGCTTTTAAACCCAGAGGATCTCGCATGTTTTCATTTGATGAATCCTCTCTTCTTGCCGATCCAAGTGTACTTTCTTCCTGTCTATTGGGTAAAAAAAGGGTGGGTAATTTACGTTCGCCACATTTCAAAATCGAACATGACCATGTTTTGATTAAGGCAAAGTCCAATAAGACTTTTATTCGCCTGGTAATTGATAATTACCATATGGCGAAATACTCGGGCCTGCTTTTCGGTGGAACTGCCATTAAGGAAGCGAATTCTGAAGGTGATTTTAAATGGTTCAGCCTCTCTTCCAAGAAATATAAAGGTCACTGGGCTTACCTTGAATTTGTGGATCGTGGTCCCGATGCTTTCATCGAAATTGATCAGGTTAGGTTTGCCAATACAGGAATGGGGCAGAGTCCAGACTCCAAATTTTCCCTGCTTCTTTCTGACAGCAAAATCAATCAAAGTAATCTGCCAAATTACTTGGATGCATTTCTAGAAAAATCGTTCAACACGGTAAAGGCAGGAGAGTTTACTGGTGAAGAATATTCTTTCTTGAATTACCTGTACAGCGAGGGCCTTATCCCCTTCGACAAGCGGACTGCTATCGATCAAATCTTACACCAGGCAAAAGAGTTGGATTCCAAAACACCTCGGGAGAGATATGTACTGGCGATGGCAGAAGGGAGCAAGTTTACCGGCCATGTATATGTCCGCGGAAGTCCGCACAATCTTGGTTCTTCGGTAGATGGTAGAAACCTTACGGCATTGGGAGGACAACCAGGATCGCGTTTGGATTTAGCCAAACAACTAACCTCTGTAGAAAATCCTCTTGTTGCTCGGGTGATGGTCAATCGTATCTGGTTACAGTTTTTTGGTCGCGGAATTGTTCCTACCCCGGATGATTTTGGCCCCATGGGAGAAGAACCCAGTCATCCAAAATTGCTGGATTGGTTGGCGACAGATTTCCGTGAAAATAAGTGGTCCATCAAGAGCTTAATCCGTCAAATAGTACTCAGTCAGACTTATCGCCAGTCCAGTGTGACCCATCCTGAAAACCATGAAGATAAAATTAAACTGGTTGATCCGCAAAATCTCTTATTCCACAAGATGCCTGTCCGCAGGTTGCAGGCCGAGTTTATTCGGGATTCAATTTTGTCATTCTCTGGTCGAATCGACAGGACACTTTTTGGTCCTTCGGTTCCAATCTATAAGACTGCATTCATGACCGGTCGGGGTGGTAAGAAAAATGGTCCACTAGACGGGGCAGGGCGTCGTAGTATTTATGGTTCAGTGTATCGAAATTTTTTGTCTCCCTTTATGTTGGCTTTTGACCAACCCGCACCCTTTGGAACCAAAGGCAGAAGGTCTGTTTCCAATGTCCCGGCACAATCACTTGCTCTATTGAATGACCCGTTTATCATAAATCAATGTAAGTTAATGGGTCAAAATGCTATCATATCAAAAAAACCCCGAACCGAAGTCGTCAATATGCTGTATGAAACCATCACTGGTAAGATTCCGAGCAATGAAGTGCAAAAGAAGCTTCTCACCTTTCTGGATACGCAATCAAATGCCCAAGGTGGGGTAAGCGAGCAAGCGTGGTCTGATTTGGCCCATGTGTTGATTAACTCTAAAAGTTTCCTTTTCCTCAACTAATTTTCCGCCATGCATTGTAATAAATTTTCCACTCCACTTTCACGGCGCTCAATGCTCCAATCCTGTGCCATGGGATTTGGTGGACTTGCTCTTTCCGCTTTGTCACAAAAGGCTTCTGCCTCTTCCCTTGCAGCCAAACAACCCCACTTCACTCCCCGTGCTAAAAATGTGATATTTTTGTACATGGATGGAGGGCCATCTCATGTGGATATTTTTGATTACAAACCAGCACTCGAAAAATACAATGGTAAAGATCCCCGCGAAGTAATTGGAAAACTGGCACCAACTCAATTTGACAACATCGGTAAAATCTTAAAAAGTCCATGGGATTTTAAACAAAGGGGTCAGAGTGGACAGTGGGTTTCCGATCTTTTTCCGTGTATCGCTGAGGACGAAGTGATTGATGAAATTTCCATGGTTAAATCCATGACATCCAACTTTTCCGAGCATACTTCCGCCAACTATTTTCTCCACACGGGTAGCGGATTTCAGGGACGGCCGAGCATGGGCGCTTGGTTGGGCTATGGTTTGGGAACCGAGAATCAGAATTTACCTGGTTTTGTTGTTTTAAACGGGGGACTGATTCCTCCCGGAGGCCTTGACTGCTTTGGTTCCGGATTTCTTCCTGCCAGTTATCAAGGATCGGTTTTTCTCCCGAAAAGTGAACCGGTTGCCAATATTAATCCCAAGGAGAAATCGCCGGATTTACAAAAGGACAAACTTTCTCTACTTGCGGAATTGGATCATTCTTCCTTGGCGGAAATGGAATATGATCCCCAAGTGGAAGCGGCCATTCAAAACTATGAGACTGCCTATCAAATGCAAACTTCGGTCCCTGAACTCATGGACCTGAGCGGAGAGTCGGAAGTCGTTAAAAAATCCTACGGCATGGAATCTGATTTTAAAAATACCCGGACCTTTGGTATGCAATGCTTGTTGGCCCGTAGACTTGTTGAACGTGGAGTCCGGTTTGTTGAATTGACTTGTCCAGGCGGGAATGGAGATCGATGGGATCAGCATGGTGGGTTGGTTGACGGCCATGGTAAAAACTGTAAATCGGTGGATCAACCGATTGCCGGACTCATTCGTGATTTAAGAAAACTGGGTATGTTGGATGAAACTTTGGTTGTCTGGACTGGTGAATTTGGCCGAACCCCTTTTGCTCAAGGTTCAAATGGCCGGGACCATAATCCTTTTGGTTTTACCACCTGGTTCGCCGGAGGTGGTATTAAACCTGGTGTTACTGTCGGAGCTACCGATGAGTTCGGATATAAGGCGGTGGAAAATAAGTATGAAATCCATGATCTTCATGCCACCATGTTACATCTTTTAGGGATCGAACATACTGAAAGTACATTTAGATTCGGGGGGCGAGACATGAGGCTCACCGAAGTTTACGGACACTTAATCAAGGAGATCCTCACATAAGGGTATAGTCCAAATTCATTTTAAGCCTGAAAAATGGCAGCTTTTTTTGCTGGCAACCATTTGTGAGTCGTTGAATACTCAAGTATGAGCGATAACAGCCCTCAAACTTATCACGCTCCTGGTTTAGAGAGTCCATTTTCAAAATATCTTCGTGAATACCGATTACTGAACAGCTTATTGATTTCTCTTTTCGCCGTCCTATTCCTTTTTGGCCTTTTGTGGAACATTGTAGTTTGGGTTGATACGGGTGAAAGCCAGGGTGCAGATTTTTCAGATGCCGGGAAGTCAAATGTAGCCCCTCAAAAGCAAGAACATAAGGTACGCCTGATGCAGAGACAGAAAAAGGCAAGACCTACAAAAGCACATACATTTCGTGCGATTTCGGTTTCAGAAATTTCTGTTCCCATGGTCGATATTGAAGCTAAAGACTTAAATCCGGCAATGGCTTTAAGTCCGATGGAAGATGTTGGTGATGTTCAAGTGGATGTGGATATGTCTGTTCTAAACAAAGCATTCGCCTCCAATTTCATGGGGGTTAAATCGCAGGCTAATAAAATTTTATTTATCATAGATTATTCCGCGTCCATGAAGGGAAGGGATAAAGTCATGCGATATGAACTATGCAAGGCAATCGATAAGCTTCCAGCGGTTGGTTCTGTTTCAGTGCTTTTCTTTTCCGGACCAACCTGGATTGCCGGTCAGGATGCAAATGTCTTGCATAAAAATTGGGAAGGAACAAATGGCAGTGGATGGAAACCTAAGGAAGGACATATACCAGAGCGTCCAAAGTGGTTACCGGTTACACCTTCGAACAAGAAAATGCTTCATGAGGCTGTCATATCCACTCCCTTAACCTTTGGAACCGTTTGGGACAATTCCTTTGAGTGGGCATTTTACATGAATCCGAAACCGGATGTGATCTATTTTATGACTGACGGAAATGCCAATAAAAATTTCCAGGGCATGGACATTATTAAAAGTAAAAAAGGAAAAACTAAAATCTACACGATCGGTTATGGCGCTCCCTCAGGGGCTAAACAACCGTTGGAAGAGATTGCGGCGATGACTGGTGGTAAAAGTAAATTTGTGGAAATGGAACAAATTCGTTTGATGGAACAAAAAATTGAGGCCGATAAAACGCAGGCGATGAATTAAATTCATCAAGGTTTACTTATATTTACTGGATATCGGTTAGTAGATAAAACTAAATTTAAACAGAGTAGACGCTGATTAGGTGAACTTCGATCTTTCGGACAGTTTTCCGCTATTAAAATTACCTCCACACCAAGGAATAGAAGTAAATTGCTACATACCGGTATATACATTTTGAAATTCGCGAGTTTGACAATTGTTGATCACGAATCTCTTGCATTCCTATTGCCAACAGTGCCAATCCTTACAAGCTAATTTCATGAACACAATTGGTTTAGATATCGGCACATCTTCCGTCAAAGCACTTATTGCTTCTTCTTCTGGAGAAGTCTTGAAGGTGTGCTCACCGGAATATCCGTTTCAAACACCTAAACCTTTGTGGGCCGAAACCGACCCGGGGGTCTGGTGGGAAGCAACAAAGAAGGCAGTCCGAGCACTTTTGGATGAAGTTGATCCAAGCAGCATTGGAGGGATCGGACTAACCGGGCAAATGCATGGATTGGTCGTACTGGATGGAAAAGGCGAAGCTCTTCGTCCATGTATTATGTGGAATGATCAAAGATCTTTCGCTGAATGTGAGGAAATGACCTCCATTATTGGTGAGGAAGAAATTTTGAGAATTACCGGAAACCCGGTCCTCGCCGGATTTACAGCTCCTAAAATCCTATGGCTGCAAAAAAACGAGCCAGATATCTTTGCCCGAATTGATAAAATAATCCTGCCCAAGGACTTTATCCGTTATAAGTTGACTGGAGAGTTTTTCACCGATGTTTCAGATGCATCTGGCATGTCCTTACTCAATGTGGGTGAACGAACTTGGTCAAATCAGATCATTGATCATTTGGGGTGGAAAAAAGAATGGTTTGCGGATGTCACGGAATCAACGGAAGTTACTTCTAAAGTTTCATCTTTTGGAGCCAAATCTACCGGATTGGCGGCCGGCACTCCCGTTGTTGCCGGAGGTGGCGATTGTGCTGCCCAAGCTGTCGGGAGTTCTATCGTTGAGGAAGGAAAGATTTCCGTTACTTTGGGCACAAGTGGTGTGGTATTTGCTCAAAGTGATTCATACCGGGTGGAACCTGAGGGGAAATTACATTCTTTTTGTCATGCCGTTCCCGGAAAATGGCATTTGATGGGAGTAATGTTATCCGCGGCCGGCTCTTTCCAATGGTTTAAAAATGAATTTGCCAAACTGGAAGACAAAATCGAAAAAGACGGGGGAGCGAATGCCTACGATCAGTTGACTGAAATGGCCTCTTCGATCAAACCGGGAAGTGAGGGTTGTCTTTTTTTACCTTATTTATCCGGGGAACGGACGCCTCATCCAGACCCCCATGCGAGGGGGGCCTTTATCGGTTTGAGCCTCAGACACGGAATAGGGCATGTGGCCAGATCCGTTTTGGAAGGCGTAAGCTTCGGACTCAATGATTCACTTACCCTAATGAAGCGGCTTGGGATTAATCCTTCCAATGTGATTCTTACAGGGGGTGGCACTCGATCCAGCCTTTGGAAGCAGATGCTTGCCGATGTTTTCGAATCCACATGCACCTTAGTAAATGCACAGGAAGGAGCGGCTTATGGGGCTGCCATGTTGGCGGCCGTTGGAGTTAAAATAAAAAATTCAGTGGAGGAAGTGAGTAGGGAGTGGATCAAGGAAACCGAAAGAATTTTGCCCGATGGAAAAGTTGAAACTTATCGGAAGATATATTCTCGATATATTCAATTGTATCCATCCTTAAAGGATCACTTTTACTCGATGTCATCCTTATTTTAGAGTAGAAAATATAGGAATGGAAGAAAATCCGTACGAAAGTACAAAGCTCTTAGGGGAATATTTATTGTTTCACTATGGCAAAGAGGACGAAGTCCTTCCATGGTCGAAAGGACCGGTGGAGGCTTTGGGTTTCACCAGCAGGACGGTTGAGTCTCTAATCGAAGATAAAGATTTTTATGCCGGTTCTAAAGCCTTGGATGTCGGATGTGCGGTGGGTGCATCCAGTTTTGTTCTGGGAAAATATTTTGGAGATGTTTTAGGTGTCGATTTTTCCCAAAATTTTATTGACGCAGCCAATACCCTGAGAGAACAAAATAGCCTCCAATATTCATATCAGGTGGAGGGTGACTGCTTCTTGGAAACAACGGCCGT
>CACMBV010000007.1 GCA_902612125.1 uncultured Verrucomicrobiota bacterium | reverse complement strand
TGTTCGTTATGAAGACGGTAGACTTATCATCCACACTGACTTGGCCACCTGGAATCATTCCAATGGAGATAGCAGGTCTGGAGAAATTTTGAGAAAATCATATACGGATCCGCTCGGAAATGATCATCTTTATCAGGTTTGTCGGTTTGAATTCGATAAGGTTGAGCTAATGGGAGAGCTAGAAGTTTTAATCAAGGGTGGAAACTCACTGGAAATAATTTCTTCAAAAGGTGATCTGGTTGTAGGGGCTTCACTTGATCTTTCAGGCGGAGCAGGTAATTCTCTAGACCGCGGACAAGCCGGTGCAGGGGGATGGGATGGCGGTGAAATTAATGGCAAAGGATTGGGACCAGGCGGTGGACTGCCGGGAGTGGATCCAGGCGGAGGAGGTTATGGAGGTGCTGGCAGTGGTGCCACCTTCACCAGCGGTCAACCTTACGGTGATGGTATGATCGCTCATCTGATCGGTGGCAGCGGTGGTGGTGGATTCATTTCCTCCACTTCTGGAGGAGGTGGAGGAGGAGCCCTTAGACTTGTTTCAAATCAGAAAATTCTGGTCGATTCACTTATCCGATCATCAGGAGGTGGTGGTTTAAGTGGCTCCGCTGGCGGATCAGGTGGAGCAATCCATCTAAAAGGCAAAGATATACAAATAACATCCCAGGGTATCTTGGATGTTACAGGAGGTTCTGGAGGAGGTGGAGGTGGCAGGATCTTTCTTGAAACCAATAGCACCTTCGTTAACGAGGGCCGAAAAAATATCAAGTTGGAAGGCGGGAGCGGATCAATCGAGGGAACACCCGCAACGCTACGAATTCTGAGGCCTTCAAACTTGACGGAATTGGACTTTAGGACCGGCACGCTCACTATTGATACCGACTCGGCAACCCTCCTTCACTCAGGTGGACAGGTTGCATATGGTGTCATTGACGATAAATTTTATCAGGATGAAGCGGGTGCTGTCTGGCCTTATTCAGTCTGCCGTTTTTCCTTTGGACGTATTCGGTTGGGCGGTAACCTGGTAGTTAATTTAAAAGGTAAAAATGCACTTCTCCTGGAGGCAACGGCTGGTAGTCTAATATTGGGATCAAATCTTAATGCCAATGGTGGGAGCAGTTCTGAAGACATAGGAGGAATGGGTATTCTTGGAGGCTATGACGGTGTGGGTTCCGGAACATACACCGGGAATGGTCCGGGAGCTCCGACTGAAGCCTCTTCAGAGGGACATGGAGCTGCTTATGGCGGTCATGGCTCAGGTGGTGCTTCGCTTTACGGCAACCCTGGATTGGATAATCTCTTGGGAGGAAGCTCTGGAGGTGCTGCGGTGAAAGGATCCGGAGCTGGAGGAGGAGCCATATATCTTAAGGCATCGGCTGAGATTATAATTGAACCCAATGTCCTGATCAGTGCCAATGGAGGAAATGGCGGATCTGACTCGGCTTCGGGGACCGGAGGTTCCGTTAGGCTCGAGGCAACCCGCATTTATAATCATGGTCGAATTGAAGTTCGTTCAGGTAATGGTGTAACCTTATCAGGTGTAGCTCAAAATCGTGGTTCTTCTGGAGGTAGAGTTGCCTTCATTGCAAGTGGTGAGGTGAAAGTCGGTGAAATTGACACCTCCGGGGAATGGCTTTCGAATGAAGGATCAATTTTTGTGGGAGGTGCTCATTTGAATACGGTTCTTTCGGTCAGGGATCAGAAGGTTGTTTTTGATACTAAGACTGGTTATTTTTCAGTGGAGGGAGGTGCTCACGGTTTGGGCGTTATTACGGAGCACAATTATGTTGATGATGTTGGACAGGCGTGGCCCTACCAAATCTGCACCTTTAATTTTGGAGAGGTTGACATAAAGGGAGCGAGCGAAGTCATTCTTCGTGGAGATAAGCCACTCGTGATCAAAACGGTCGCAGGAGGAAATGTGTATGTGGGTGCTGACTTGATTCTGGATGGTGGCAATGCTGACACCACAACTGGCTATGGTGGACGTCCTGTTTTGAATCCATGGAGAGGAAGAAGTTCGGAGAAGTTGACTGGTTTTGGTCCGGGTGGTCCGGCAACCGCTGGTAATTGGGGAATTGGGGCTAACTACGAATATGGGAATGAACAAATTACCGAATTACTCCCGGGAAGCAGTGGATCCAGCGGTCGTTTATACCAGGGCTCGGGTGCCGGTGGTGGTGGATTGGCAATCCATGCAGAAGGAGATTTAGTCATCGGAGAGGGAGTTTTTATCAGTGCTAAGGGTGGGAATGGCCGAGCGGACGGAATTTATGATCATGGTGGAGGGGGCTCGGGTGGAGCCATTCGTCTGGTTGGGAAAAACATCGATAATCGAGGTTTAATCAGTGTTGAGGGTGGAAATCGGGGGGCTGGTGGAGGTAGAGTCACTATGGCGGCCAGTGGGACCATTCAAAAAGGAGTGATTTCGGTTGGCGACGGAAGCTTTAAGGAGATAAAACCGCCAGAATTGATCCTTCCCGAGAAGATTCATCTTTCCTACCGAACGCCCAACCAAGTTCAATTCAGGACAACCGTGACCACGCGCCCCGGAAATTTAGTCGCGTATTGGCCTATGGATGAAGGTTCGGGTGTAATCACTCAAGATGTCGCAGGAAAAAGTATTGGTTCCCTGGTTGGTGGTGCAAGTTGGCAGGATGGACATATTGGAAAGGCCATCCGTTTTGACGGGACGACCGGTTTTGTCTCGACCCAAGCTACCGGAAGTGTTCTTGGAATCGATGGTAAAAAGTCGAGGACAATAAGTTTTTGGGCATATGTTGAAGACGGTAATCCAGGCAGTCAGCCGGGATTTTACGGATATGGTGAACTCAGCTGCCCGTCAGGAGAAAATCGATACTGGGGAATACGAAACATTAAAGATGGTGGCTATACTCAATTGTTGTCGCAGCACAGGTGTTGGGACCCTCGTGTTTACCATGACAATGACCTCCGCAATCGTTGGACTCATTTCGCCCACTTATTTAATGGATCAGAAGTTATCATGTACATGGATGGAAATTTGATAGCAAATTGGACGCGGGGTGAAATAAGCACGGGAAATGCCGCAACTTTTCAGTTCGGAAGATGGAGGAACGACTCAAATGCTTATTTCCAAGGGAGCCTCGATGATTTACGAATTTACGATTCCGCACTGGGTGGAAATGAAATCCAGCAAATCTTCGCAGGTAAAGATATCAGAGAAGAAGTTATAGAGCATCAGTTCAATTTATTTGCAACGGGTGATCCAACTGAGTTTTCCATTTCCGGACTGCCGGATGGATTGAAGGTTGATTCTGATAAAGGCGAGGTAGTTGGGGTACCATCCCGGGTTGGTGTTTTTGACTTGAATGTTTCGGCTTTCAATATGGCGGGTGCAGGCCGAACAAGTTTAAAACTCATTGTCAGCAAAACAAAGCCTCTCAGTTCTTCAATATCACCAAAAGCGGTAACTTCTAGTTCCGCCAAAATGTCCGTTCAAATCATGTCGGATGGTGGAGAACCGGTAAGCCTATCGCTTTTTTGGGGAGAAACTGATGGTGGGAAAAATACAAATACCAGTGCTACGGATCCAAATCTTTGGGATCATCGAATAAATTTGGATGGAAACTTTTCTGATGGCCTGGTTTCTCGTTTCGTAAGTGGTCTGGACAGAAATAAAACTTACTTCTATCGCTGGCTTGCGGGTAATTCCGTTTCAAGCGAGGCGTGGAGTTTGACGGTTGAAGATGGCATGCTCGCCTGGTGGAATTTTAATGAAAATAAGAATGCATTTTCATTGGATCAGGTTAGCAGCCGCAAAGCTACTTTTGTCGGTTTGTCCGAATCAGATCGAGTATTCGGAAAAAATGGCAATGGGCTGAAATTTGGCGGTGCCGGGGAGCATGTTGTTGCGAAGGGATTTAAAGGGATTGCTCTTGATAAGCCAAGAACTTTAACTATGTGGATTAAGTCTAGTGATGCGGCGGGATCAATCCTACACTGGGGTTCAGGTGGTAATGGACGGCTTTGGGAAGCCGAAATCGTCAACGGGAAATTTGCCTTAAATGTGGGGGGAGGGAGCTTGGAAACGGCGCAGACAATTAATGATAATAACTGGCATCATATATCAATGGTATTTCCTAGTGCTGCCGTAAAACTGAGTGATGCGGTTCTCTACATTGATGGTCTCGCTCAAACTGTTTCCTTGTCCGGAAATCCAAACATTTCCACTGGAGATGAGATGGACCTGATGATTGGAACAAATCAGAATGGCAATAACTTCGCCGGTATTATTGATGAAATTCGACTTTATGAAAGAGGATTAAGCAGTAACGAGGTTATGAGTGTCTTTCTGAATGGTACCATGGTCTTCAAAACCTCTGCCACCGCTCAACCCCCAGTTGTTGAACTATCCAGTGTGGTGGCCGAAGCCAACGCAAGCGTTACCGTGGTGGGGCAGTTGCTGAGTAAGGACATAACCAACCCTAATGTCCGCATATATTACGGATTGGAGGATCAAGGTTTTAATCAGGCTGACTGGAACAATTCTTTTGTTGCCGTCCAAGGAGGCGCCGCATTGCCAATAGGAGAATTTAATGCGACCATTTCTGGCCTTGTTCCTGGGTCTAGGTATTACTTCAGGGCCTTTGCTCAGAGCCTAGATGGAACTGACTGGTCAAGCGGCGATCCCGAAGTTAGCACAGATTTGCTGGGATATTGGCGAATGGATGAGACTAACGGATCGGCAATTCACGACGGTCTGGCGCCCTTTCGAGAAGCAAAAATGGAAGGTAATGATCTTAACATGACTCGACCCAGCGGATACCGTTCCAAAGCGATTTACTTGGACGGTTCTACAAACCGGGTTCACCTTGATGCTAATGGCACTGATTATTTGGAAGAGTCATTTGATGGCAGGACCATTAGCCTTTGGCTGAAGCCAGATCGTGAATTCTACACTGGTCCGAGAATCGTTAATGATCAAAGTCTTGTAGGGTATTACCCGTTTGATACTCAATCTGGTTCTTCAACGAATGATCTTTCACCCAATGAAAACAAGGGGACCTTACTGGACGGTTCCTCCTTGCAGGCTGGGCAATATGGTCAGGCTGTACAACTTGATGGTCTAAATGACCGAGTAAGCATTCCCTCAACTGGTACCATGAGTACCCTTAACCAAGCATCCCATACGATCTCGCTCTGGATCATGCCAGAAGTCAGCAATTCTGCAAAATACACGGAAGGGCGTTTGCATGCTCACGGTTTCTTGCGTGGCATTGACGATACATATTATACCAACATAGAGAGCATGTTAGCTTTGACACCCAGTGGGTCGAGTTACTTAACTAATGGTCCAAGTGGAAGAGGGTTGGACTTTAACAACAATGCTGACTACCGAAATGCAGGCATTGGAATTAATCGGAATAATAACTACCTGAGTTTGTTTAACGGCGTTTTTTACGCCCCCAGTACGGGTTCTTATCAATGGGAAATCCGCGGTAATGATGATCGTGGGACAATCTGGCTTGACTTGGACCAAGACGGAATTTTTGAAGTTGATGGTGATCTAGGCAGCGAGCAATTATTCTACCAGCCCAATTGCTGCGGAACCCAATCAACTTCCATAAATTTAGTTGCGGGACATTATCGAATAGCCATTGCTCACGGACAAGGCGGAGGCGGGTCACAACAGGAGGCTTACTTTTCAACTCCTGGAGGAGGACCTACCAGCTTAACCCTGATTAAGCCTTCGGACTACCCCACCCTGTTTTTAACAGAAAATGAAAAAACCATACTTAACCGTGGACCCCTTCGCCTATTTTTGGATGGAAATAATAACATGGTCTATTCCCATGCGGACTCCTTAAGTAGCGTAAATGTAAGTACGAAACAAAGTCTTACTGTTGGAAACTGGGCTCATTTAGCAATCAGGGCAGATTTTAATTCTTCGAAGCTGAGCCTATTTTTGGACGGGCAGAAGAGGGACGAAGTGCCCTTGAACAATGGTGGACAACTCGATCTTGCGTCTTCGATTGCATGGAATATTGGCGGGAACAAGATAATTTGGTCAGATTTCTTTAATGGAAAAATTGATGACTTAAGATTTTATTCTTCGAGTTTGAGTGATGCTGAAATCCTTTCTGTTTTCAATGATGACCTCACTGGTTCGCCTCAGGCAGCCAGTAAAAGCCAGATTATTTATGATGAAGGTACGGATTCCTCCGGTCTGACCATTGTCTTGGATGAAAATGGTTTGGTGAAGGCGAGAATTGCTGAGGGTGGAAGCATAAGCACGGTCCAAAGTGATGTAACCGTTCGTGATGATAATTGGCATCATTTGGCGGTTACTTTTGGAGATTCCCCCAAAACATTAAAAATCTACTTGGATGGGAATCAGAAAAACGATCCGGTTATTCATCCAACCGGTACGGTTGCTCTTCATTTGGAGGAGCCATCCCTTGGCGCTTTGACTGGCTCTTCAAGTTTCCCCGGTTACGGAAGCTTCAAGGGATATTTTGATGAGCTGCGTATTTATGATCGGGGGCTTGATGCAGGCGAAGTGGCCAAGATTTACACCGGGGATTTTCTTAACAATGGTTTCTTGGACTTCCTTGCCATTAAGAAACCATTGATCATGACTCAAAGTGCCATTGATGTTATGCCCAATCAAGCCACCATGAGAGTAGAGGTACAGTCAATTGGTGGAGAGATCAAAACGGTCAGTTCTGCGAGTGACACAGCGTTCAAGCGGAACACCTTTGAGACTTTGGAAGGCTGGTATTCTACTTATGATTTGGCTGGAGAATATTCTAATGGACAGGTTGTTACAAAATTATCCGACATTTCCGGAAGCGGTCGAGCCTTTGAGAATGTTTCCGGTGATCCCCGAGTTCTTTTAAGCGGGATAAAGGGTAAACCAGTTATAAATTTTGATGGGAATGATATGCTCTGGACCTCCCATGATTTTGATCATCTTACCTCCACAGGTTTTACCATTCTAAGCCTAGCACGGTATACGGGATCTGCCAATAATCGGGTAATCTCATCACGGACTCGGGATTTCCGTTTTGGATTTCATGGAGCTTTGACCGGGCGTTGGTTTGCACAAGGCTGGATATCCACTGCGGGACCCCTTGATACTGACTGGCATTTACACGTGGGCAAGATAGAAGCGATGGGAGGAGACCCACAAGCTACCTTCAGGAGAGATGGTGAAATTCTGATCTCGGGTTCCCGTGGTTCAGACAACACGAATTTTGCTCCCGGAGTTTTGCAGTTGGGTGGATATGCCACCAACTCTGAGAGGTCGGCTTGCGAAATTGCGGAGTTAATGATTTACAACCGCGAATTGAATGAGGTGGAACTATCTCAACTGGAAGGCTTTGTTGCACACAAATGGCAAATGAATAATGAATTGCTGCCTGCCTCCCACCCCTACTTTACCATCAATCCATTTGGCGGCGAAGGTGCTTTTTCCCAAAAGGTTTCGACCGGTGGAGATCGTCCAAGAGTTAAGATATTCTGGGGGGATGAGCAGATCGAGACAAATTCCACGGCCGTTGATCCTAGTGACGACACAAAATGGGACTATGTCTATGAAGTAAATGGGACTGGTAAGGTCGGACTAGGCAATTTCCTTGGTAAGGTGGATAACTTAATCCAGGATAAACAATATTTCTTCCGCGGACATGCTGAGAATCTTGGAGGTGAGCAGTGGGCACCAAATACTGAATCCTTTATGGCCATGGACACAACTTTTACCCGTCACACAATGGATGGGATGGTTTTGTGGTTGGATGCCCAGGATATCGACGGGGATGGATATTCCGATGCTGCGTACGCGGAAGGTGTCCCCCTACCAATTTGGATTGATAAATCATCAAGTGAAAAGCATGCAAAACAGTCAGTTGCTCAGAAAACTCCAAACTATGCCCGAAATGTTTTTAACGGGCTTCCAGCAGTTCGTTTTGAATCTGGGGATGCTTACAATGTAGGTTCTCTAGGTGTTGTTTATGGAAACATTCATGTTTTCATGGTTTCAAAAGGCAGTGGAGTAGGAATTGGGGCTACCGATGGACTTACTGGTTGGAGCCTTGACACGAAAACTGGAAACGCTTTTGGTGCCTACAAAAGCGAAAATAATACCTTACAACAGGTTAGCCTGGGGTTTGATCCCCGAACTGGGTATGGCATGCTGATTGGTGAAATTGCCGAGATTATGGTTTTTGATCGGGCCCTTCAGAAATCAGAGCAGGAAATGGTGGAGGGATACCTTGCCCACAAGTGGGGAGTGGTAGCCGATCTGGCTCAGACTGGATTTCAGATCACCAGGGGCTTGAGGCTCTACTATCCATTTAGTGAAACTGACGGTTCCATCGTGCAGGATTATTCAATTGAAATGCGGCACGCCAGTGTGATTAACGCGGAATTGAATGTTCAGGGAAAATTTGGATCAGGAGTTGAGTTTTACAAGCAAGGAGACTTTCAGCACAATGCTCGTCTGGATCTTCTGCAAAATGAACTTGAGGTGCCCTCTATGCCGTGGACGATTTCAACCTGGTTTTGGGCCCCAGCTGAAGATATTCAAGAAATGCGTTATCCACTTGCTCATTCTGCGGGTGCATCCTACATCATGCATTCTTCCTTTAGTTCCCCGCAACTTCATATTGGTCTCTTCGATGCATCTGGAAATGTGGAAAGGAGAACGAGCTATAATATAAATTCCCTTAACGGTTGGCATCATATGGCGGTTACTTCCGAAATTGGAAAAACTAAATTTTTTATTGATGGCTCGTTGGTTGATCAATTATCACAATCAGTTACGCAGAAAGTGAGTTCCATTGGAAACTTTATGGGAGGTGGAGCTTCCTTTAGTTCAAAACTTGATGATTTTCGGGTTTATGACCGAACGTTGTCGGCCACCGAAGTGATTGCCCTGTACGGCAATGGTGATGGAGATTTTGGCGTTCATCCTTACAGTAAATTTCCTCCATCTTTCGATAATGTACCAGTCATTCTTCCGCCCAAAAATCCCGTTGTATACTGGACTTTCAATGAATTGAACGGAACTCAGGTTAGGGATGACTCGGGAAAAAATAACCACGGCGTTTTTGACGACAATCTTACTTCTACTCCAAATCTTTTTCAGTATTCTGAAGTAGGCAGGAACGGGACATCCCTTCGTTTCGATGGAAATCAAACGGTAAAGCTAACAAATAATAATGGTTCCTTTGATATTCGCGGTCCTTTCAGTCTTTGCTTCTGGCTGAAGACAAGTGATACAAGTGCAGAGGTTTTATCGAGCGGGCAATTTTCAATCCAAATATCTGATGGATTCATGACAGCCTATGCTAACATTGGGTCACAGTTGAAGTTTACGGAGCCTTTCTTAGTCCCTTCCGATCAGTGGATCCATTTAATTTTCACATGGGATGGTAATAAGCTTTTCCTTTACCGAAATAATGAAAAGGTGGTTACTCCCGTTAATGCCTCTGGAAACCTAACCGGTGATACCACTCTTAACCTTGGCGGACGAAAAATCTCTTCCAATGGACCCTTTGAGGGATTGATTGATGACTTGCGAATCTTCGACCAACACCTTACGGCTGCCCAACGAAACCAAGTATTTAATTTCATTGACCCTCCACTTATTGCTTACTTTGGCGAGCAATTCAGCTACCAGATTGAAACGCTCAAAGGACCGACGGATTTCAATGCAACTGGTCTTCCGCAAGGATATAAGGTAGATAACAAGAGGGGGTTGATTTTTGGAGAGGCAAACCAAACTGGTGAATTCGTCATTACGGTCACAGCGTCCAATCAATCAGGTACTGATGTTAAGGCTTTTAATGATCCCAAGCTAACGGTACTAAAAGGCAGACAGAGTATCATATCTAGTAACCAAGGTGATCTTCTAACCTACGGAGATCCACCGCTTGATCTAAATGTAAGCGCGACATCTGGGTTACCGGTTTCAATCCAAATTCTCGAGGGAAATCAATCCGTCGACCTCAATCAGACTACGCTTACTATTAAAAAACCGGGTTTTGTTCGGTTGCTTGCTTCTCAGGGAGGTGATCAAAATTGGTTACCTGCACAATCTCTGCTTATTAACTATCAGATTATGCCAAAGGAGCTTATAATTAGGCCAAACGACCAATTCAGGAAGCCCGACCAAGTCAATCCGCCCTTCACTGTTCAACTGATTGGCTTGGCCGGAAACGATTCTTTTAATGACTTCAATATAACGGTTAACGCACCTGTTCTTGACGGAAATCTTACCCACCCTACCCCGGTTGGTATTTATGACCTGAATGTGACTGCTGACTTGTCACCAAAATATTTTTATTCTTACCAACAAGGAACCCTTCGGGTTTCCGACAAGCTCGAGCAGAAAATCAGTTTCGATCAAAACCTTACCAACATCCAAGCTACCCTGCCATATCTTGTTCTGACGGGCCAATCGCAAGGAATGGATGGAAGTCTCACTCAACTCCCGATTAATTATGAAGTCGAAGATGAATCCGTGGCTCGAATTCTGGTGACCCGAAAAGAAGCTCTCAAGGGCTATTGGAAACTGGATGAAAACATGTACGCGGGTGCCAAGGATCAATTAGGTAAGTATAACGGCACCCTCTTTGGGCTTTCAGTAAACGGAACCAGTAATTCCTGGAAACCTGGACTCTTCGGTAATGGGGTTGCCCTTGGGGTATCCCAAGGGCGGATTGATTTTGGAACCGTGGAAATTGATTCCAACTTTAGTGTAAGCTTTTGGATCAATCCCAATGAAACGCAGTCCAATCATTGCAACATTCTTTCGAAGTCAGGTATTCCCGGAATGAATGTTTTCAGAATTAAGAAAAACGATCAGAACGGAAGTATTGAAGTTTTCCTTTCGCTTGACGGTTCCACCGAAACACAGGTCCTTGCGACTCCCAGTGCGGTTCTCCTAAACGGTCTTTGGACAAACCTCGCCCTCACCTATGAGGATGTTAACGGTACCATTTCACTTTATGAGAATTCAGTTCTGCTTTCACAATCGTCGGGTCACTATTTTACGGGAACCGGGCTTTCATCAAGGTTCAGTAGTTTGGTCCTTGGCGGCGGGAATCTTCCTATTAAAGCAATTGTCGATGACTTGCGAGTCTATGGCATCACCCTGAATTCTGCTGAAGTGCGGTCAATTTATGGCGGAGGTGCGGGTGACTTCAATCGAATCGAACTTATTGGAGCAGGCCAGACAAGAATAGTCGCTAATCAAAAAGGGAACTCATCCTATGAGGTGGCACTGCCAGCGTACAATTATCTTACGGTTGTTCGGGTCCCTCAAACTTTGGATATTGCTCCAATTCCTGATCATTCAGTGGGAGATTTCCCTTTGAAGCTGGAAGCAAACGCAAGCTCTGGCTTGCCAGTCTCCTTTCGCTCATCTGATCCGGCACTGGCCACGGTAGTGGGCCAATATCTATACCTTCAAGGTGCGGGTCAAGTCACCATTACTGCAACTCAAGTGGGGGACAGGAAATATCATCCCGCAATTGAGAAATCTCGAAAATTGACAATCCGATGGGGTAACCTTTTTGCGGATTCCGCTCCAGGACTGAAGCTTTGGTTTGACGCCACCGACATTAACGGAGATTCACAAGTCGATGGTGCCAATGATTTCATTTCGGGTAACCGAATAAGTATGTGGGCTGACAAGTCTGGCAATACAAATAATCCTATTCAGTCATACGCAAGTAAAATGCCTAGATGGACTCCGTCCAAACTAAATCAGAAACCTATCGTAACTTTTGATTCTAATTTCAGTCAAATTTTTGATATTCAAAATGCGGTATCTAATCCGTCCTTCGTTTTTATCGTGCATCGCCAAAATATGCCTGGTCAGTCTAAAATTCTCGGTGGTGATTTAAGCACTACTAGTTCTGACGGCTTTGTTGCCTTGGAGCATGCTTCCGGGAATGTTCAGATTATTTCAAAGGCAAAAACTAATTCATGGAGTATTTCGACCCTTAGAGTGGCACCCAATTCTCAATCCCTCTGGGTGGATGGTCGGATAATCGGTTCGCAATCTTTTGGGCAAGGAGTCTTGGCCATTGACAAAGTCGGACAGGGATTTGATGGAGAAATCGCAGAAGTGTTGGTTTTTGATAAGCAGGTAAATGCCGTTAATCGCCAAAAAATTGAAGGTTATCTTGCCCATAAATGGAATCTTCATGAACAGCTGCCAGCCCTACATCCTTATTCCAAGGAGCCTCCTGCATTTGGAGGATCTCAAGAAATTTACTGGGGTGGATTAATTCGGTACAGCGAAAACAATCAAACGAAGTATAGACTTCCTGATCGTGCGCTCGGCGACCCAGCGTTTGAATTGACGGCTTTTGCAACCTCAGGACTTCCCGTAAGCTTCGTTTCAAGTAATCCCTCCGTTGCGACGGTGGTAGGCAATCTGGTGTATTTAAATGGAGTTGGAAATACCACCATTAGTGCGATTCAAATGGGTGATACTCGCTATCATCCTGCACATCCAAAGAGCCAAGTTTTAAAGGTTATTCATCCAATTCAAAAAGAGGATCAGGTTATTAATTTTGAAGTTATACCCATTAAAGTCAGGGATGATCCTCCATTCATGGTAAAAGCGGTTTCCTCCTCAGGTTTGCCCGTTACTTACAAGGTCAGTTCCGGACCGGCGACTATCAATTCTAACGGTCTAGTTATTCTTGATGGCATGTCCGGTTCGGTGAGCATTACAGCTGCTCAACCAGGCAGTGCCTATTTTAAACCTGCTTCGCCAGTAGTGAGGATTTTTGCAGTCTCAGAAAAACAGAGGCCAATTATTGTCTTCCCCGATAGTGCGGCTCATGGTCGGTTGAATGATGTCATTTCAGGCCATAGACCTTTAATCCTTCAGGGGGTATACGCGACAAGTGGAGCCCCATTTGTTATAACGAGTTCAAATTCCACAATTGTCGAAGTGCATCAGGGTGACCAGATTATTCCTCAGCAAGAAGGAAGCGTGGTTCTCTCTTTCAATGTGCCTGAGAACGAAAATTACGTGGAAGCTGAAACCCAAGTTAAGACTCTTACTGTAGTCAAGCCGACCCGTGAAAATTGGATGAAATTTAGGCAAAAAGATGTACGTTTTGATGTTTTGAGACAACGATTCGTTAGTAGGATGGTGGGATCCGGAGTTGACCAAAACTATGCCACGAAAGTTTTCAATGAAGGCTATGTTGACTCTGATGGCGATGGATTAAAGAATGATTTTGAACGGGCATTAGGACTGGATTCGCTAGGTCCAGACAGTTCCCATCATCTCCCGATCCAGTATCTTGGTGGAATCGACGGAAAGCAGAGAATCTCTTTCATACGTTACAAAAATCCCCGTAATACAACTGGAGAAGTATTTCGTTATATAGTTGAAAGAAGCGACAACCTCAGAACTTGGACTGAAAGTGGTTTGTCTTTAGAGGTGGCTCAAGCATTGGGAGGAGGAATGGAAAGAGTGATTTTTGTTTCCAGCGAAAAAATTCAAACTGGCAAGAAAAGTTTTCTCAGATTGAGGGTCGAAAAGCCTTAATATACCCCCGTTCCACCTTTTGAAGATTGTAATATTATTTTTGTTACTTATATTATAAAAGTTCTTTTTCACATACACCTATAATATAAATTATTAAAATGAAATTACTTACTTCCTTTATTCTTTTATGCTTACCTTTTACACTTTTTTGTGCCGATTATCCTGATATCAGTGTTAAGGAATTAGAATCAGTATTAAAAAATGGTAAGGTAGCAGTCATTGATGTTAATGGTGCAAAATCCTTTGGCAGAGGGCACATCCCGACTGCAATTGATTTTTCATCGGCTGGCAAAGACCTCGCCTCTCTTCTCCCTAAAGATAAATCTACACTTGTTGTATCTTATTGTGGTGGACCAGGTTGCAGAGCATACAAACGCGGAGCAAATGCTGCAGCTAAGCTCGGTTACAAAAATGTAAAGCACCTCTCAGCAGGAATTTCCGGTTGGAAAAAGGCAGGAGCTAAGGTTGCAAAGAAGTAATTGGCTGAATTTACACTCATTTGAGGAGTTTTTTTTGGATTGCCTCTTGTTTCTATCTAGAAAACCCATTTGTTAATCTTATAATACAGAGAAATTGCATTTAGTTTGACTTTGCAATTACGCAGATAATCAAGCATCTTTATTGATAGTAAGATGCCCAGTTTTTATTGCCCATTGCCGTTACTCACAGGTTTTTCTCTCCTGTTCTTTCTAAATTTCGATAAATCCTATGCTGCTCAAAGTAGCGATTTACTTGGTTCAGTTTCTATTTTAATTGAAGGCGGAAGTGAAGAAAACCCTAATCATGTTATTATTTCACCGTCATTAAAGGGAAAATCGGTCTTCCGTGGACAGGTCAAAGGGGGAGTGGACAATAATATTTCTTTTTACAAAGTCCCCGATCTACTTGATCCCACAAGACTCTCGAACCCTTTCAAGCCCGGAATTTTTATCACTCAAAAAGCAAGGGCTATAGCGGTCCTAAGCGAGAATAATTCTACCGTTGATAGAGTTACCCTCATCGAAGGGGGCAATAACTACCTTAGTGTGCCGAATGTGTCTATTCGCTTTCCTACCTTCAGCAATGGTTTTAATGGCCGTTTGGAAAATGCCTATGCCCGGGCAAATCTTAATGGTTCACAAAGTGTAGTTGATATAAATGTCACGGTACCAGGTAATGGTTATACAACTGTGCCAAAAGTGGAAATAGAAGGTGGTCCACATTTTATTTCTCTGATTGATACTGATTCAAACCTAACTGGTAAATTTTATCGTATCGTTGGAAATTCAGGTAATCAATTAACGGTTGAAAACCCCTTTAATGAAAATTTGCCGACCATTTTTTTGCCTGATGCTGAAGTTGAGATATTCGAGGCATGGACGCTTGGTGAATTGTTAGGCTATCAATCAACCTCCCTGAGTATGACAAAGCCCTACGATTATCTTTATTTGTTAGATATTCCTTCCTCCCAGATTGGTAATGTCGATGATTTTGTAGGTTTTAAGCACGATGGAACTTCCTGGAAAAGAGTTGATTCACCAAGTGTGCGGGCAGATCATCAGGTCATTCTGCCAAATCAATCTTTTGTTGTTGCCCGAAGAACGGCAACTCCAATCAATCTTGTTTTGTCCGGCACAGCTTTAACCACACGAACATTCATTGACATTCCGCAATCTGGCAAAAGAGTAATGCTTAGCAACCCTTACAGTGTAGATTTAATGCTATCTGATCTTGTTGATACTGAATATATCACTGATAATAATCAGTCATCTTTCCTATGGCTTGCTGATCGGGATCAGGAAAGGGCGGATAATGTAAAGGTACTCAAAAATGGGGTTTGGTCAACCTACTGGCATGATGGTAAGAATCGTACCATCAGGAAAAATGCCTTTGCGACGGCAAGGGCAGGTAGCGGGCCGGGAGCTTCCTTAATGCAGCGAGATATTTCATTGTCTGAAGGTGTGATAACTAATATGACTAACCCGACCTATGAAAGTGGTCAGTTCATCGAAGTTTTTTCGACTGCTCACGGATTACGTAATGGTTTTACTGTTAGAATCTCAGGAGCAAAAGGATACAAGACAAACAGTCAAAAGCAGCTGGTCGACGAATTAGGACAGGTTGTTGATCTTAATTCATCGGCCTTAGTTATTGAATCCGGTGCAAACGGTCTTTTTGAGATTCGTGATGTAACCTTACATAGTTTCAAGCTTACAGGAAAGGCCGGAGATTGTAAATTCATCCCCAATGGTCAGGCAAAGTGGACCACTGGTTCCCAAGGAGAGGGGTATCAATATAATTGTGCTGTTTCATTTATAGGTGGCGGCGGTTCTGGTGCCACAGGGATTGCGAAAGTTGATCCGGTGAATGGCAGGATTTCTTCAGTTTCTATCACAGAAAGAGGTTCTGGTTATATTGAATCTCCCGAAGTAGTTATCCACGGAGGTGGGTGGAGGAAGGTGGGTGCAGGTAACTCTCCATTTACTGACCTGTTAATTCCTGCAGGTAGTGGGATCATGGTCGTCCGTAACAATCCAAGCGGGGCAGCAGTCCGTTTTCCAGTAAGAAATCCTTTTGAGTAAACTTCTTAGGAGATTTGATGGGCGTCCACATCCAACACATCGTGAACTTCAGAATCCATTGGGAATTGTTCCCTGAGAGTTCCAAGTTTTTCAAGTGCGTTTCTCACCGAGTGTGTAAAATAAAAAAGATGATGCCGGTAATACCCGTTTATTTTTGCAATTGGTGCCGGAGCGGATCCTTTAACAGTGATTTCTCTTAAATTACTTTTCTTGATCAGGCTAGTCCATTTGGTGATATAAAACTCCACTTTGGCTTCGCTCCGACTTCGAAATAAGTGGCGAATTAAATGTCTGTATGGCGGATAATTGAATTCTTTTCGCATCGCCAATTCTTCATCAACGAATCCATCGAGGTCAGCTTTGCGTGCATATTGAATACTCGGGCTGTATGGAGCATAGGTTTGAATAAAAACCTCCCCTGCCCGATTCCCGCGCCCAGAACGTCCGGAAACTTGAACCAGCATTTGAAATGCTCTTTCGGAGGCACGGAAATCTTCCATTCTCAGGGGTAAGTCCGCATCAATAACCCCTACCAAGGTAACCTTGGGGAAATCCAGTCCCTTCGCAATCATCTGGGTTCCGACAAGCACATCAATTTTACCTTTTCTAAAGTCTGAAAGAGTCTCACGGAATAAATTCTTTTTCGACATAACATCCCTATCTATTCTTCGAATTCTTGTAGTCCTAGGAAGGAGATCTGCAACCATGTCTTCAATTTTCTGGGTACCGTGACCTCTTTTATGCAAATCGAAAGATTTACATTTCGAACAGCACCTTGGAGTGGGTTTACGGTAGCCGCACAAGTGGCACTTGAGATAGCCATCGGTCCGATGATAGGTCAAAGCAATACTGCAATACTTGCAACCTTCAACATGTCCGCAATCCGTGCATAGCATGGTGGTGTTGAACCCCCTGCGATTAAGAAAAAGAATACTTTGTTCTCTGTTTACACAACGTTCACGAAGTGCTTCGATCAATGGCTGAGAAAGTATCGGAAGAGTTTTTATTTTTTCAGCTTCCCGGCGCATATCAACCAGATGTACGAGCGGAAGTTCACGGTTATCCACTCTGAGGGTAAGCTTACTGATGTCATACTTTCCTTTTTGAACATTATTCATGGATTCAAGACTGGGTGTTGCCGAGCCCAACAGACAGAGGGCTTCCTCAGTTTTCGCTCTGACTATGGCGACATCCCTGGCATGATAGCGTGGGTTGTCTTCTTGCTTATATGAAATCTCATGTTCTTCATCTACAATGATCAAACGGAGTTTGGATATGGGTGCAAAAACGGCCGAGCGTGCACCTACTACAATTCGTGATTCATTTTTAATTAGACTTCTCCACGCATCCAATCTTTCTCCACCGGAGAGATGACTGTGCCAGACGACAATTTTTTCATTACCAAACCTCATTCTCAATCGTGAAACAGTTTGAGGTGCTAGGGTAACCTCCGGAACAAGAAATAAAACGCCCCCTCCCTGAGCCAGTGCCATTTCCATTGCCTCAAAGTAAACCTCGGTTTTCCCGGAACCGGTTATGCCCGAGAGTAAGCGAGTGACAAAAGACTTTTCTTTTAAATCCTGACTTATTTCACTCACTGCGACTTTTTGTTCACTGGTGAGTTCTATTTTGGCAATCACATGGTCCGCTGAATCCAAGAAATCATCTTCATAGGCAACTCTCTCAACTTTTTCCTCAGTTTCCAAAATGAGTCCCTTCTGGATCAGGGTTTTAATGGTTGTTGCGGAGGTGGATGTTTTTTTGAGCAATTCGCCCAGAGCAACGGATTTGCTACGTTTTTCAAGGAAACTTATGACCTTTTGTTGCGAAGTTGCTCGTGATGGAATTTTTGATTTGTTAAGCTCAGTTTTCTTTAAGGAGATTAGTTTTCTTGATTTTGCTTTCATTCCCTCACGTATGGAGGAGGGGATCATCGCCTCAAGGCAAGTTTCCATGGCACAGACGTAATATTGGCTTATCCAGGATGCTAATTGCATTAATTCAGGGGTTAAGACAGGTTCTCTCTGAATAACTGAGAGAATAGCATGTACTTTAAATTCTGGCTTTGGAATATCTTCCTCGAATGACCAGACTATACCGTTGATTTTCCGTTTTCCCAGCGGTATCAAAACCAGTGAACCCAGTCGGATGTTATTGTAGGCTGTCGGCTTAAAGCGGTAAGTCAGGGGCTTATCAAAACCACCTAATGGCTGTACTTGAATGTAGGAATCTTTAATTGAATCCATGATTCAATTTGGCCGAAGGTCATAACATAATAGACGTGGCTTGTGCCCGTTGGCCCGGTCGGTCTCGTTTTGCATAATATAGAGAAGACCCTGACTCAAAGCTGGAAGCGTCCAAGTGCCGGGAGCAAAAAATAATTGTTGAGTATCAAGTATTTCAAATCCCTGTGGATTCATTTCCATCAGGACCAATGAGCCAAGCTCGGATAAACCCAAAAACCGATCATTTATTTTTAAGTACGAGCCCCTGAACAGTTCCAGGTTTACCTCTCGTTGCATGAACCAAGTTTGCCAACGGATACGATTTCTCCATGCCTCTTTTCCAGTATTCAGTTCTGCACAAAAAGCTTCAGCTCCTCTTTGATGTCTTCCTGCTATGCCATACAAATATCCATTATGTACAATTGGAGTCATCCAATGAATGTTGAATTCAGGTTTATGCCATACTATTTTGGGATTAAATTTCGAATCAATCTGAAGGAGAACCCCACCCTTTTCATAACATTCGCTCAAGAAAAGGCGATTTCCCGACAAAGGGACTGGAGGAACTGCATTCGCAGATTCATAAGATGCAGATCGCCAGGGGAAACGAGATAATTTTTCCCCATTCAAGGCATCAATAATCAATAAACCACCACGGGGGGGACGGCTTTCACCCCCTGTCAATACAAGGCAAACTACCTTACCATGCATTTTGGTCTGTACCGGAGAAGAGTAACTTGCTCCCCATGTGTCCTGCGTAATCCACTTTGTTTTTCCAGTTAAAAGATCAAAGGCAACCACGCATTTACCTTCTTTGCCACCCACATTCAGGATAAGTGATTTTTCTGCTACGAGAGGATTGGAACCTTTACCAAAAAAATAATCTGGGATATTAAACTCAGATTTTAGGTCTCTTTTCCAAAGAAGCTTTCCTGACTCGAGTTCCAAGCAGGTTAACCAAGCGGTCACCCCATGGGCGTAAACTTTACCGTCCCAAATTACCGGACTAGCTCGGGGGCCGTTGGAGTATCCATAACGGTCTCGATATTGAGCGGGGTATCGGTGGGACCAAATTTTCACTCCGGTTTCTGGATTTCTCGCTTCGATAATTTCATGTTCGTTTTGAAGATGAAACAGGATAAGCCGACTTTGGCTGACTGCGGGAGACGCATAGCCTTCCCCTTTTTGTAATTCCCAAATTTTTCGTAGTTTGAGTGTACCTTTTTCAATCGTCAGGGGACCTTCAGAAGAAGTTGCGTTATCGTATGGACCATTAAATCTGTGCCATGTGGAAACTTGAGCCCTATCTTTAAGAGGAGTAATCGTACCAAAAGTAGAAAGTCTATTCTTTTCACCTGCATGGACTGGATCAGTAAAAAAAACCAAGCTAAGCCAAAGCAATGCTTTTTTGTATGGTAATCTTTTCGGTGAAAGATCATGATTGGAATAGTTGTGTTTCAAATTTATCTTAGTTACAGAAAAAAGGCTAAAATGAGAAGCCGACTTTTACTCAACCGCTAAAAGTAAATAACGTTCCTGACAAAATTAATTTTGTGAAAGAAGTCATCAAATCTATTCCATCTGTCTTTCATCAAAGAAAAAAGCGTTTGAATGCATTTCGCTTTCTCCGCTTTGCGACAGTGCTGCTGTTTTTTGTGATTGTATACATGAACATTTATCGGCACCTGATGACTGAGGAGCGTAATGATGAAATTGGATGGATTGAATGCTTTTACTGGGTTTTAACCACCATGTCTACCCTGGGGTATGGGGATATTACATTTACAGGTGATGAAGGTCGTTTGTTTTCAATGGTCGTTATGTTTACAGGGGTTTTCTATCTGTTCATTGTCTTGCCCTTCGTTTTCATGGAATTTCTATACAAGCCTTTCATGGAATATCAGACGGGGGCCCGTATTTCGAGAAAGTTTGAGGGTTCGGAACAAAAGCATCTGATTCTCACCCACTACGATACGATCAGTCATGATCTCATGGATAAACTTACGCAATTTGGTTACCCCTTCGTTCTGGTGGTCGAGGAATTGAAGGAAGCATTACGCCTGCACGACATGCAGATACCCGTTATGCTTGGAAAGTTGGATGACGCGAAAACATTTGAAGATGCAGGCATTAAGAACTGTGCTATGGTTGTTGCAACCGATGATGATATTCGAAATGTAAACATTGCCTTCCGTGCCCGGGAGGCTCATCCAGATTGCACCATTACTTCCACATGTAGCCGGGAAACTTCCGAGGAAATTCTCTCCCTGGCCGGGGCGAACCATGTGGTTAAGGTTTCCAGCCAGATGGGTGCTTTTTTAGCGAGGAGAATCAGTTGCACCGATCGAAGTACCCATCTAATTGGATCTTTTGACGAAGTGAAAATTGCTGAAGCCACCATTCACGGGACTCCTTTCGTTGGACAGTGCCTGAAGGAAACCAATTTAAGAGAGGAATTAGGGGTAAATGTGGTGGGCATGTGGGAGCGTGGCCACTTTCAGCTGCCTGAACCAGATGCACTTCTAAACAACCATACTGTGCTGCTTCTTGCAGGAATGGATGCTCATTTCGAAAAATATGATCAGCATTTTGGCAAGTATTCACACAATCATGCTCCTGTTATAATTATTGGGGCTGGTCGTGTGGGTCGCGAAGCAGCGAAAAGTTTGGAAGAAATGAATGTGGCTTACCGGATTATCGAGACCGATGAGGTCAAAGCATCGAAGGTTAAGAATTCGATCATTGGAGATGCCTCCAATAAAGCGATCTTAGAGCGTGCTGGAATTAATCAAGCACCGGCCGTATTAATCACCAGTCATGATGACGAATCCAATATTTATTTAACTATATATTGCCGAAAACTCCGTCCGGATGCTCAAATTATCACCCGTGCTTTTCTCCATCGTAATGTGGAACCGCTCCATCGTGCCGGGGCTGACTTTGTCATGTCTCAGGATCATATGGGAGCAAACACCATCTTTAATCTTTTAAACCGTGCGGAAATTCTAATGATTACCGAAGGGCTGGATATCTTTAGCCAAAAGACCCCTAAATCGCTTATCGGAGAAAAACTCCGCGACTCTAAAATCCGCGAAAAAACAGGATGTAGTATTGTGGCGATCAAAGGAAATGGCACCACCGTGATTACACCATCACCCGATCATCAGTTCTCTGAGGGCGGGGAAATTATTTTGATCGGGGATGAAAAAGCAGAGAAACAATTTGAGTTAAAATTTTGTTAAGCGGGCGACTTCAGCCTGCCTAATTCCTTGAAAAACCAATTTTTTGTCCGCCTTGATCTAGTCCGGGGCTTGGGTCAGGGTGTCCTTGAAACTGGATTTAGTGTATTTATCATTCTGATTGCAATTCGTTTTTGGGATGCCCCCGATTCATACAAAGCCGCACTTGCAGGTGGCGGTTCACTTGGTCTGATGCTCACTCCGATTGCTTCTGCGGTTATTTCAAGAGGCAGGTTAACTTTATCAAAAAAGTGTGCCCTTTTGCTTGCTTCCAGTGCCATCCTAATTTTTGCAGCCTCGTTATCATCCACAATTTTGCTTTTTACCCTCTTTCTGGTGATGGCTCAAATTTGTCTCTCTCAGGTCCCCAGTTTGATGATTCAGATTTATTCAGTAGTTTACGATTCGCATGAAAGAGGGAAAAAGATTTCCTTGAATCTTATTGCAAGCACAATCGGCGGTTTATTTTCGTCCTTTGTTTTTGGCACCTATTTGGATACGGGCGGGGCAGATTATCGTGTTGTACTCTGGGGAATGTCAGTGGCTGCGATAATTTCCTCATTTTCAGTCTTCAGAATGAATCATCAAAGCAATTCCAGGTCGGGAATTCCAGGATCGGAAACCGTCTTGCAATCAATCAGCAATCCAATGCGCGACTTTTTGTTTTTAAAAATACTGCTTGCGTGGATGATTCTTGGCTTTGGGGCTATTATGACCTTTCCACTGCGGGTTGAGTACCTCTCAAGGGAAGATCAGTTAAATCTCTCCAATCAGGAAATCGCCCTCATCACCGTGGTCATCTTTTTTGGTGCCAAGGTAATGAGTATGTATATGTGGGGAAAGTTGTTTGACCGCATGCACTTTATGAAATTCAGAATTCTACTGAATATTCAAATGATAGCTGCAATCCTGATTTATTTCAACTCCCCAAGTTTACTCGGAGTCATGATAGGTTCCTTGCTTGCCGGATCAGTCATGGGTGGGGCTAACTTAGCCTGGAATTTATGGGTTACGAAATTGGCACCTGAAGGCAGGGAAAAGGATTACATGAGTGTGCATATGGCTCTTACGGGGATCAGGGGTTCAGCTGCTCCTTTTGCAGGTTATGCCTTGGAAGGAGTCATTGGATTTACCGGCGTATCCTTAGTTTCAGCCACCATGATCTTCCTCTCATGTATTCTTTTCGCAACCACTTTGAAGGAGCCAAGACTTTTACGCAATAGTGATTGAGTTCAAAGTTGACTAATTCCAAACAGGGTATTGTAACGAATGAATGAAATCCCTTTACCTGTACTGCCTTTTCGTTCTCTACATTCCTTTCTTGCTCCAAGCCAAATCCAAGTTTGGTGATTATTACCTCGGCTTTGGTCTGGATTTTATTGAAGCTGAGGATACTACAAGTTATGAAGGTGAAGGATTGAGTCTTTTTGTCAACAGCCTTGCCAGTGATCAAGCAGACTTTCATTTTATTTTTGACTATGGAACACTCGACGGTAGCAGTTCCAAAGAAACGGTGTGGAATCTGGGTGCTGATTATATATATCACTTGGACAATTTCTCGGGAGTTGATGGTATGATTCGCCCCTATGTTGGGTTTGGAATCGGTTATCTCGATGACTCCGCAGGGTTATCTCTTGCAGACGACGGGTTTTCCTGGAATTTACAAATTGGCACAGAATTACTTTTAACCGAGGAAATCTCCCTTGCTTTTGGAGGTAAATTTTTTGGCCTTTGGTCTGATTTTGCGGAAACGGACTTTGAGCTGGGAGTAGATTTTGTATGGTGGATCAATGATGTTCATGGGGTTTCTCTTGGATACAACCATGGACTTGATGGGGGTATCGATGTGATTGGTCTTAAATACCTGTATTCCTGGAGATAGGTATCTTTCTTATCGGGTGATATTCGGTTGAACGAATTCATTGCTGATTTTGATAATCCTCCCATTCGCATCGGGACTAGTAGTCTAAAATGGGGTAGATACGAAGGTTCCGGGGTGATTCCGCTTTGGGTAGCGGATATGGATTTTAAGTCTCCTCCTTGCGTTCTTAATCAAGCCAAAATCTCGGCTGAGCACGGAAATTTTGGGTACGGTCGCCCCCCTACTGGGTTTGCGGAAAGAATTGCTCAAAGATCAGAGAAACTGTACAAATGGAAGATCGATCCCTCCTGGGTTGTTTGGTTACCAGGCATGGTTTGTGCCCTGAATGTTACATGCCGGACCCTCTTGGGAGAGTCTTCACAAGCAATCATTCAGACTCCAATCTATCCTCCTTTTTTGTCAGCTTCCCGAAATTTTGGTATGCCTTTGGCAAAAGTTCCCTTAGTGCTGAAAAAAAATCGCTTTACCATTGATTTTGATGCCCTTTCGGAATTAAAAACCAACGCGGGGGATCTATTTATGCTCTGCCACCCACACAATCCGGTAGGCACGCTTTTCACCGAAAATGAATTGCGCTTGCTTATTGAATGGTCTCTCAAAAGGAATCTTTATCTTTGTTCGGATGAGATACATTGCGACCTCGTACTGGAAAAAGAATTAAGACATATACCCCCGGCTTCTTTGGATCAGGAAATCGCAGAAAGAACCATTACTTTAATGGCACCGAGTAAAACTTTCAATATTGCGGGATTTGGATGTTCTTTTGCGGTTATTCAGAATCCTGCCCTGCGGGTAAAATTTAAAAAAGCCGCAAAGGGGATTGTGCCCGACCCTCCTGCCATGGGCTTTTTGCTAGCGGATGCTGCCTACCGGGAAGGGGAGCCCTGGCGGATGGAACTGCTCAAATACCTTAAAGGGAATCGCGATTTTGCCATGACGCAGCTCAGTCGGATGGATGGGCTACTCCCGCACTCCCCGCAAGCGACCTATCTGTTGTGGATCGATGCGAGGAGTCTTCCTACATCCAACCCGCACCAATTTTTTGAGGAAAATGGAGTGGGCCTCTCCGATGGCAGGGATTTTGACGCACCGGGATTTCTTCGTCTCAACTTGGGATGTTCTCGAAAACTTTTAAAAGTAGCCTTGTCTCGGATGAAATCTGCATGCCAAAAGCTTTCACCTCAATGAGCAATCATTCAAATTCCGCAAAAGAGAAAAAACTTGCTGAATTAAGGTCATCTCTTCAGAGACACGACGAATTATATTACCGTCAAGCCCAGCCTGAAATATCGGATCAGGAATATGACCGTTTGAAATCTGAATATGAACAGTTGCAATCCGACTTGGATCCGCTCGGTCTATTTACCGGGGAAACAGGTCAGGACGCTGTATCGAATCCGCAAGTTTCCTTTGAAGTTGGAGATGACCGGTTGGATTCATTTAAATCTCACAACCATGCGGAAGTCATGCTCAGCCTGGATAACACCTATGATCAATCAGAATTCTTTGAATTTGATAAGCGATTACAAAAAATCCTGGGACAAGAAAACCTTTCATATGTGGTTGAGCCCAAGATTGACGGTGTAGCTGTATCCCTCAGCTACCACAAAGGCAGGCTGCAACAGGCGGTCACCCGGGGCAATGGCATTCAAGGAGATATCATTACCCAGAATATTCTTCATCTCACTGAGTTGCCCCGTGAAATCTGCTCGGCAGATGTTCCTGATTTTATGGAGATTCGTGGTGAAATATACATGGAACATGATGAATTTTTGAGAATTAACCAAGCAAGGGAAGACTTGGGTGAACCTTTGTATGCCAACCCCCGCAATCTTGCTGCGGGAACCGTTAAACTTTTGGATCCAAAAGAGGCAAGACAGCGGAAACTGAAGATTGTTCTTTACGGATTGGGGGCTTGTCAGCCTCAGAAATATTTTAAAACCCAAACAAGTTTTCATGAAGCTTTGAAGGACTGGTGCTTCCCCATCGTGGAGTTTGTCAAAACAGTTGTTTCTGCGGAACTTGCATGGCGAGCAATATCCATTCTGGATAAGTTACGTCATGACTATGCCTATCCCACCGATGGTGCGGTCATAAAACTGGACTCCAGGGATGGTCAACGCTTGGCGGGCCACACCGCCAAGGCACCCCGCTGGGCGATTGCCTATAAATTTGAATCCGAGAGAGAGGCTACCACTCTGGAAGACATTATCCTTCAGGTCGGAAGAACCGGGGCGATAACCCCTGTCGCTTGCTTGAAACCCGTACAATTAGCCGGCACTTTGGTGGCAAGGGCAAGTTTGCACAATGCTGATGAAATTCAGCGTAAGGACATTCGTATTGGAGATCAGGTAGTAGTTGAAAAGGCAGGTGAAATTATTCCGCAAGTGGTCGAAGTGCTCATAGAAAAGCGTCCAGAAGGTCTAGCCCCCTACCTTTTTCCAAGGTGTTGTCCTACCTGTCAAACCTCGCTCTCGAGAATAAAAGGAGAAGCGGTTTGGCGTTGCCCCAGTCAAAACTGCCCCGACCAACTAAAAGGTAGGATCGAGTATTTTGCCAGTCGGGGCTGCTTGGATATCGAGAATTTGGGTGAAGCAGTGGTCGGTCAACTGGTTGATTCTCAACTGGTGACTCGGTTGGATGACCTTTATCGACTGAAAACACCTCAACTTTTGGGACTGGAAGGTTTTGCCAAGAAATCAGCCAATAATTTGATCGACTCAATCACCCGAAGCAAGACTCAGGATTTTTGGAGAATGTTATGCGGATTGGGCATCAAGCATGTCGGGATGAGTGCATCGAAAGACCTTGCACGCAATTTTGTTGACTGGAGGGAATTGGCGGAAGCGACTTGGGAAGATTTCACCGCCATCGATGGCATTGGTGAAATCATGGCCGAAAGCCTCATTGAATATTTCAAAAACCCGGTGAATTTGTCCGTACTGGAATCGATGGAAGAACTCGGAGTTTTGCTCAAGAAAGAGCATGCGGATCAGTTAAATCAATCATGGGAGGGAATTGTTTTTGTACTCACGGGATCTCTGGAAAAGTTCTCCAGGCAGGATGCCACTCAGGAAATCGAACAACTCGGTGGAAAGGTGACTTCCAGTGTCAGTAAAAAAACGAGCTATGTAGTTGCCGGTCCCGGTGCCGGTTCGAAGCTTAACAAAGCGGAGAGCCTCGAAATACCGGTCATGAATGAGGATCAATTCCTCACTTTTTTAGAACAAACCAAAAAACAAAACCGGGAGAATTGATTGCGAATAGATTTGAGGCTCCGTCAAGATCCTTTAGAATTGGCGTTTGTTATGCCAAGGTCCAATAATCAACCTTTTGACTCCGTGGATGATGTCCTTGCCGATATTGCGATGGGTAAGATGGTTATGGTAACGGATGATGAAACCCGCGAGAATGAAGGGGACTTGGTCATGGCTGCCTCCAAAGTTACGCCTGAAGCCATTAATCATATGATATTATACGGTCGTGGACTTATTTGCGTTCCATTGCTCCCGAATCAATTGGGACGTCTGGGAATTTCCAGTATGGTGCCCCATAACCGAGAGGCCCAAAAGACTGATTTTACCGTGTCTGTGGATGCAGCGAATGGCATAACTACGGGAATTAGTGCTTTTGATCGGGCCAGTACGATTGAGATTTTAGCTTCTCCTGCTGCCACTCCAGAAAATCTTGTTCAGCCGGGTCATGTTTTTCCTTTGCGGGCCCGCCCCGGTGGGGTTCTAGAAAGAGCGGGTCATACGGAGGCGGCCGTGGACTTGGCCACTTTGGCCGGACTTCATCCAAGCGGAGTGATCTGTGAGATTTTAAAAAAAGACGGCTCCATGGCCCGTTTGCCTGATTTAAAAAAACTTAAGAAGAAATGGGGTATGAAAATGCTTTCCATTGCCTCACTTATTGAATACCGGCATCAGCGGGAAAAACTGGTGAAAGAAAGGAGTACCCGGGAATTTTCCCACCATTTGGGTAAATTTAGACTTCACACCTTTATGAGTATCCTGGACGACCGGGTGCACTATGGACTTAGTTACGGAAAATGGACCAAGTCAAAACCCCCGATGGTAAGGGTGCAGGCGGCGAATGTGGTTACGGATGTTTTGGGATATTCCAACAATGGCGAAAGTCGACACTCGATCGACGATTCCCTGCGGGCAATCGTTTCTCATGGTTGTGGAGCCTTGCTTTATCTCGAGCCAAGGCGAAATGATTCTCCTCACGATACGCCAAAATCTGTCGTAAACCCCAATCCTGCAACGGTTCAACCAGTGATGGATTTTCGTGACTATGGAATTGGGGCACAAGTCCTGTCAGCCCTTGGAATCAGTAAGTTGGTTTTATTATCGAGGGATCGAAGAAGAGTTATCGGTCTGGAGGGATATGGTTTGGAGATCGTTAAACGCGTGACCTTGTCTTCCTGAGATGAGTACGGATTCACCCCATTATTCAAAGGTAGAACCCAGTAAATTAAGCATCGGCGTGGTGTGTGCTTCTTTTAATCCAAGTTTGTGTGAAGCTTTACTATCCCGCGTGCTGGACTGTCTTGAAGAGAACGGGAAGTTGCAAAATTTAATTGTTGAGCGGGTTCCTGGATCCAATGAAATACCCAGTGCGGTTGATCTTATTTTAAATTCCCGTTCCTTTGATTCTATCATCGGGCTTGGGGTGGTGATCAAAGGTTCAACCTCTCATCACCAATTGGTTGCTGAATTATCCGGTTATGCCCTGCAGAATTTATCCCTGCAATATCATACCCCGGTTATTAATGGGATTGTAGTTACGGATAATGTACAAGCAGCGGAAGAACGAATCACGGGTCCGCTTGACCGTGGTTCGGAGTTTGCCAGGGCAGCTATCGAAATGGCTGCACTGAAAAAGAAATGGACCAGGATTTAGTTATTAATCCAGTTTGGAGTGACCGGCGTCAAAATCGGTGTGCTGCCTTTCGTTTTCTTTTCCAGTGGGAGATGAATCCATCTGATGACTTATCCGAGGATCTGGATGAGTTTCTTTTGAAATTGGATAAGGACGATGATTTCTTTGCTTACACGGTGGAGTTGGTTTCCGGGGTTATTGAAAAAAAGGATATCCTTGATTCAATCATTCGTGAATTAGTTACCAACTGGGATTTTTCGAGGGTTGCGAAAGCCGATCTGGCTCTCCTACGCTTGGCACTCTATGAAATTAAATACCGGTTGGACATTCCTCCGGTTGTGGCTATCGATGAAGCACTGGAAATTGGCAAAGAATTTTCATCCGAGAATTCCGGGAAATTCTTAAATGGCGTTTTGGACAAGGCAAGGAAGCAGATCGCCAGACCCGCCAGAAAGCCGTCTGTCTAGGTAAGGAGTTGTATAGGGCTTAGGTGGGTTAACCAACGCCGATCCCCTTGGCATTAAATCCAATAGCTTTAATTTTTTCTAAATCCAGCAGGTTTCGTCCATCAAACAGAATCGCAGGCTTAATCATCGACTGATAAACACTCTCAAAATTGATCTCCCTGAATTCATCCCATTCAGTCAGCACTGCGATGCAATGAGACTGGTCACATGCTTCCATTGCAGATTCACAGAATTGAATAGAATCGATTTGTTCATCAGGAAGATTCAATGAATTAATTATGGCTTGCTTGGAGACTTTGGGGTCATAGATGGCTAGGGTTGCTTTTTCTTCGAGTAATCTTCTGCATATGGCAATGGCCGGGGATTCACGCGTGTCATTGGTATCCTTTTTGAAAGCAAAGCCAAGGATAGCTATTTTCTTCCCGGACACCGTATTAAACATCGCTTCAAGAATCCTCCGGACAAAACGTTCTTTTTGGTATTCATTCATATGGATGACCTGTTCCCAATACTCCGCCACTTCCGGAAGCCTGAAATAACGGCATAGGTAGCAAAGATTAAGAATGTCCTTTTGAAAACAAGAACCGCCAAAGCCGACGGAGCTTTTCAGAAACTTAGGTCCGATTCTGGAATCAGTACCAATCGCCCGGGCGACCTCATCAACATGGGCCCCCGTTTCTTCGCACAAGGCTGAAATCGCATTAATGCTGGAAATTCTTTGAGCCAGGAAAGCATTGGCCGTCAATTTGGATAGCTCGGAAGACCAAAGATTGGTGGTAATGATTCGATCTTTCGCCACCCAGTTTGAGTAGATTTCGACCACTTTTTCCACAGCTTTCTTACCCCCCACTGTGGTTTCACCGCCAATCAATACACGGTCGGGATCTAGTAGATCAGTAATAGCCGTTCCTTCCGCTAAAAATTCAGGATTCGAAACCACCTGATGAGGAGTCTCCGGACTTGTAGATTTAAGGATTGTCTGAACCATTTCCGCCGTTCTCACCGGAACGGTTGACTTTTCGACAATGATTTTCGGGGTTGTTGAGATTTCAGCAATCTTGCGAGCGCAAGCCTCCACAAATCGTAGGTCAGCAGCCTGCCCTAACCCAGATCCGTACTCTTTGGTTGGGGTATTGACACTGATGAAAATAACTTCCGATTCTTGGATGTAACGATCGACTTCGGTTGAGAAATACAAGTTTTCTCCTCTTGCCCCCTGCACAATCTCATGAAGCCCAGGCTCATAGATGGGGAGAGTATCGGAATTCCATGCGTCAATCCGTTCCTGATTGATATCAACCACCGCAACTTGGATATGTGGACATTTGGATGCGATCATCGCCATGGTGGGTCCACCTACATAGCCGGCACCTATACAACAAATTTTCATAGTCAGTTTCTAGCAAAGAATTATAGTTTCTTGCGATTATATAATCTTTAGTCAGATGTAATGGGATGGAGAATTTTTTTACCATTCCTTGGTTCAGGCTGTTCTTACTCTTATTAATCGTTTATCTAATGCTTGGAATTTTGTTATGGTTTTTTGGTGGCCGTTTGGTTTTTCCTGCCCCTAATCCAAGCACTTATTCAGAAGATCAAGTTAGTTTTTCTGTTAAGATAAGTGACGGCCAATCAATCGCCTGTATGCACCGGGGTGAGAGGGATCAACCCATAAATACCGTAATTTTCAGTCATGGGAATGGCGAAGATTTGGGAAACCTGGAGTCGTTCCTCGACTATTTCGGGTCTGATTCAATCGAAATGATCGCCTATGATTATCCGGGCTATGGATTAAGTGAGGGAAAGTCGAGTGAGCAGGGTTGCTACGATGCGGTTGAAGCCGTTTATGATTATGCTCTTAATGAATTAGAGCGTAAGCCTGAGGACATTATTATTTGGGGGCGTTCTTTAGGAACAGGGCCGTCTCTTTTTCTCGCAACCCAGCGTGAAATTGGTGGCCTTATTTTGGAAACTCCCTTCCTGTCAGCCTTTCGTTCGGCAACCGGAATTACCATGCTGCCATGGGATCTTTTTCGGAATGTTGACTACACTGAAAGAGTATCCTGTCCCTCCCTTGTCATTCACGGAACTTTAGATGAAGTCGTTCCTTTTCGTCAAGGAAGAGAAATTTTTCGGCAATTACCGGAACCCAAGCAATTCCTCAGGGTGGAGAAGGGACGGCACAATAACCTATGGGAAGTGGGAGGATCGGAGTATCGGGATTTGATTAAACAATTTATCCAATCGATTGGGTGTTGATTTGTCCGGATCTTTGAACTAAGTTATTCACATTGGTGGAATTAATAACGATGGGAATGGGTAATGATTGGTTTTAATCGAAGAGAAAAAAAACTTTTTCGTTATTCCTTATTTTTTCATCTCTTGGGGGCCTGTTTTGTCTTCGCCCTTGGTTTATTTCCTAGTTGTGAAGAAGAGCCAGAAGAGATTCATGTTTTCGAATTAGCAATGGTCAGTGAACCACCGGTTATTCCTCAACCAGTTCAACCTCCTGCCTCCATGCCACCCCCGGCAAAGGCAACGCCGAAACCCGAACCCAAACCTCTCCCACCCACCTTGCCAAAAATCAATCCGGTGGTCAAACCCAAGCCTAACCCCAAGACCAAACCCATTTCGGTGAAGCCGAAACCCATCCCCAAACCGGTTGTAAAATCCACCCCCAAACCTAAGCCTCAGCCCATTTCTTTTAAGGATTTTCAAAAGAAAAATAACCTCAAGCCGATCAAGCATAAACCTCAAGCAATTAGGCAAACTGTTCCTGTTGTCAAAATTGACGCCTCCAGAATTAAACCCCTCGATGAAATCAAGATTTCCTCCCATACCGGAAAGGCCGTAAGTCCAGTTTCGGCTTCCGTTCTGAATGCCTATCTTTCCGCGGTCAAAATGAAATTAGAGATGGCCTGGGAGTCGAAGCTTCGTTCCACATCCCTTGCCAATGGCGGGGAAGCATGGTTGAGTTTTGAGATATCTCCAAACGGCACCTTGGTCCGCAAGAGAATTGCCAAATCATCAGGGAACTCTCAATTAGACAAACTCATTCTCCAGGTGGCCAACCTTGTCGGGAATGTGGGTCCTCCACCGGGTGGAAATTTAGGATCTTCCCTGAAAGTCCCTTTTCGATTAAATTAGAGCGTTACTCAATGAAGTTTGACTGGAAAAGACCTATTGCCCCCATTCTCCTGGTGGGAGGTCTTTTTATCTGTATTTCACGTGACCCGATTGTGGGGCTCGGGCTTTTTCTGGTTAGTTTTGCTTTGATTCTCGGATTTTCAAGGGGTTCATCCTGACCGGGGTTTTGTAAGCGTGAGCCGTTGCTTTTCCTGAGCTAAAGAGACCAAGTTTTCTTGTACGGAGAATTCCGTTTTTCTCCTCCTGGGGATGGTTGCATATTTTCCACCCGGTCTTAATTCAGACGCCATTGAATTATCGGAAAGAATATCCTTCATGGTTTGCAGGATCTCTTCTTGCATATTTTCTTCCTCTACCGGAAATGCCACTTCCACCCGACGGAAAAAATTACGGGGCATCCAGTCTGGGCTCCCTAAGTATGTATTTTCCCCAATGGGTGAGTTCTTGAAATAATAAACTCGGCTATGTTCAAGAAATCTTCCCAAGAGGCTCCTTACCTTGATATTTTCACTCAATCCCTTGACCCCTGGAACAAGTCCGCAAATTCCTCGCACAATTAAATCAATTTTCACTCCTGCCTGGGATGCTTTGTAAAGTGCTTGTATAATCTCAGGATCAATCAGGCTGTTCACCTTGATGATAATCCAAGCCTCCATTCCCGCCCTAACCATCTTTGATTCCTGTTCAATTTTCAGAAGCATCGACTCATGCAGATTAAAGGGAGCAACCAACAATTTTTTAAAGATGGGCTTGCGAGTGTATCCCGTAAGCGTGTTGAAAAGATTCGCCATATCAGAAGTAAACGCCGCCTTGGAGGTGAAAAGACTGTAGTCCGTGTAGGTTTTGGCCGTGCTGGGGTTATAATTACCGGTTCCAAGGTGAGCGTAACGTTTTAGCTTCTTCCCTTCCCGCCTCACCACCAGGCAGCATTTGCAATGTGTTTTTAAACCTGCGAGTCCATACACTACATGTACTCCGACTTCTTCCATTTTTCTGGACCATTGTACATTGGCCTCTTCATCAAACCTGGCCTTGAGTTCGACCATGGCGGTTACCTGTTTTCCATTCTGAGCTGCATCCATCAACGCTTTGACAATCGGAGAGTCTCCACTTGTCCGGTAAATCGTGAGTTTAATCGCGAAAACCTCCGGATCTACGGATGCCTGACGGAGAAATTCAACCATCGGGCTGAAGGAATCATAAGGATGGTGCAATAAATGATCATTTTTCGATATTTGATCGAACAAATTTTCTTTAATCGCTAGTTCCTTTGGAACAAAGGCATCGAAGGCGGGAAATTTGAGATCATCCCGATCCACTAAGTCTACTAAATTCATCAACCTGTATAAGTTGATCGGACCGTTTATCTTTAACACATCCTGAGCTGTTAAATTAAGTGATTTGAGCAGGTAGTCCAAGACATCCTGATCAATCGTATTATCAATTTCCAACCTAACGGCGGCTCCCCTTCTTCGGTTGTGGAGTTCGTCCTCAATACTAAGCAGTAAATTCTCCACCTCTTCCTCGTCCACATAGAGATGGCTATTTCGAGTAATACGAAAAGCCCATGCACCCAGTGCTTTGTGCCCCGGGAAAAGATCAGACACGAAATGCCTGACCGCATCACTCAAAAATATAAAGGTATCTTTATTTCCCTTCGCTTCAATTCGAACAAGGCGAGGTAGAATCCTTGGTACTTGCACAACCGCCTTGAGTGGTTTCGCCTGTTTTTTTCGCAAGTTTCTCAATGATACAAAAAGATTCAATGATTTATTAAGAATCAGGGGAAAGGGATGGGTGGGATCAACCGCAAGAGGAGTGAGCACCGGAAACACCTCCCTGCGGAAATAAGCCCTTAACCAGATAAATTCTGCTTTGGTCAGCTCATCGATCTCCTTAAATAAAACCTTTTCCTTGGCCAGGGCAGGCTTGAGCACATCCCGCCAGCAACTGTATTCGCGTTGAGACATATTATGGGCCCGGTTTCTCACTTCTTTAAGTAACTCTTTGGGTTGACTGCCATCTAGGCTGGCCCGGGTAATGCCGGCATCCACTTTTTGCATCAAGCCGGCCACCCGAATTTCGTAAAACTGATCAAGATTGGAACTTACGAAAGAAAGAAAACGGGTTCTTTCCAATAAAGGATATTTTTCCGAGAACGCCTGATCCAAAACACGTTCATTAAAAGCAAGCCAGCTTAATTCCCGGTTGAAAAACCTAGGTTTGATTGAATCCTTTGTGGAATTATTACCTGACATCGTTCTAAAATTATCAGAGATTTCAATAATTAGACAATGGAATTTACTTCTCCCCTCCTTGACCTGTGTAGAATTATTACTTAGATTCTTCATGATCTTTGAAATTTTGTTGGGGGTGTTCCGGATTCGACTGCAATTTGGAAAATTCGGTTGCGTGTCGAGGATGACGCTTGGCCTCGTAAAAAATGCTTCAAATCATTACATGGCGAAAATAATATCGTTAGCTTTGAGCCTGAGCTCGAAGCGCTTGCAGCATAAGTCTGCACGTCGACAGTCCACTGACACCTGCTGGGTGGTCGGGGCGTTAAAAAGCAGGTAAAACCTCGGAGCGTTTGCTTGTCTATCGGAGGCTAAACGGTTGAAGATAAGCTCGGTTTAAAAGGTGTTCCTTCCTTCTTTAAGCTAAAATCAATAAGAGAACTACACATGTAGACGCCGAATCGGAAAGATTGCGGGACGCGGGTTCGATTCCCGCCACCTCCACCAAAGTTTCAGGGACCCGTTTGGGTGCTAATCTTTGTGGGGATGCGGGTTTCAAGCAGTTCTCAGGTTCTTTTTTGACTGAGCCGATTCGGACATAATTTGACCCGCTTTGACCAGATTTCCCGGAAAACTCAAACAATAACTCGATCTCTCATCGAGTCAGCATTTGGCGATCAGTTTTAGAGACCTAAGTTAATTTTTTAACTCCTTGATAATTTTTTAAAGCTGAAGTAATTCAAAGATATGAAATTGAAAAATATAACCGCAACGGTGCTAATCTTATATTTTAGTTTTTTAACAGCGTGTGATCTTTCATTTCAGTCATCTATCTATACTCGTGATTTAAGCGATATAATTGAATCTGACGGTAAGAATGTTACAGAAATACCTACCCAAATCCTCATACCAGCACTGGACAAAAAGAAAAAGACTCAAACGAAAATTCTGAAAATGATGAAGGGTGTGGTCAATGATCCCGTTTTCAAGGGTTGGAAGGAAGGAGATTTTGAAGATTTTGCGATCATCGAGACAAAATGCAAAATTAATCTGGTTGAAAATTATGAGGATGAGAAAGGGAAACTGCCGCTGGGAGAACTCCTTTCATTTTATGTGACAAAAAGTAAAGAGTTTGCCGACAAAAAGGGAAATAAACTGCATTCTTTGTTTCTCAAACTTAATCAAGATTCTTTTACTAATCTTCAGGAAAAAATTGAAAATGAATACCTGCAGGAAATTGATTTTTCTGATGTAAGCATTTCATTTGAGGTGGTAAATGATTTAAGAAAGGATTTCAGTTTTATACTTCCTAATGACTGCCTTGTGGACAGCAAAGGATACCTTTCAGTAACAGAGGATGTTATCCGTGCTGAACCAAGAAATAACTTCACCGTAGAGATGACCAATGTATTTTCTTCCTATTTGAAACAAAACGGAAAGTGTAGAATTCTGCTTTTTGATGGTTTGTGATATTCTAAATTGAGATTTCTAAAATAAAGTAAACGCCGGTTTGATTAACTGACTCTATAAAAGAGCAATTCAGTGGGTCAAAGGATGACCTTTTAACTCGTCGGTTAGACATCCCCATCTTTGCACAATTCGTTCGGGTCAGCACCTTACGATCCTTGCCGTAAATCTCAGTCAATATCTTGTTCACCGCCTTCGGTGAGTGAGTTAGATCCTTTATGTTTACGAGGTTTTCCTTCCCTTCCCTCGTGGATACGATTCTTTTCACCTCCACTAAGGATTAAGCCACACCTCAAATAATCTCCTAAATCAATCCCAAATGAAAATACACCTTCGCATAAATAGTGAGTATGAATATAATAAAAACTAAGTTGGAAAAATTTCGATCCTGCTATCATTTTGAATACAGGAAATTCAAGATTGTAATACCTAAAAAAATGTCTTGTAAGTCTCAGGATATATGAAAAATATTGTTATCACCGGTTCAAGTAGTGGATTTGGCGAAGACGCCGCCAAGGTTTTTTCGGACGCGGGCTACCGTGTTTGGGCTACCATGAGGGATACCACTGAAAGGAACGCTGCGGTTAAAAAAGCACTGGAATCTTACTCAAGTAAAATTTCCGTCGTCGAGATGGATGTCAAAGACGATAACTCGGTGAAGGACGCATTTTGCGATATTTTCAAAGAAATAGATGAGGTGGATGTTTTGATCAACAACGCCGGTATCATGTACACAGGTATTACCGAGGGTTTCAGTATTGCACAGGCACATGAGCAAATGAACACCAATTACTATGGGGCGATTCGTACCACTCAGGCCGTTTTACCAAGCATGCGAAGAGCAAGGAACGGATTAATCATCAATGTAAGTTCGATTGCCGGTAGAATTGCAGTGCCCTATTTTGGCACTTACTGTGCCACGAAATTCGCCCTCGAAGCATATTCCCAAAGTTTGCGTTACGAATTGGCTCCCTGTGGTGTTGACATTGCCTTGGTCGAACCCGGACCTTTTAGCACTGGTCTGTTTGGGGCGATCAAACAACCGGAACGGGCGGAAGTCGTGAACAGTTATGGTGAATTGAAAAACATCCCAGATGCCTTATTTCAGGGTTTTGGCGAGATGTTGAGCACTGGTGTATTCCCCGACCCGAAACTGGTAGTGGACGCCTATCTAAGCCTTGCCGAAGCTGAACCGGGATCCCGCCCGATGCGTACCCAAGTTGGAGTATCGTGGGGCGTGGATGAGTTGAACCAAATTAGCCAGCCCATTCAGGACAGTATACTTGAGGGATTGCAGCTCGAGACTCATCTTGGAGGTGTTTCCAAGTAAAGTTTCACATTTTCTAAAAACCAAGAAACCTGGGTGGATTCTTGAGCTAAACCCAAAGAACAAAGATCTTTGTATGCGAGCAGATCAGTCCAAACAAAAGGAATAATGATTATCCCCGTCATAGGGTCATGGCGTATTTCTTTTCCAAGTTGTTTTCGTATGAACTTGACTGAAATGAAAGGGTGTCGATGCTCTAGGCTTTTATTCAATTCGATAGCTATGTAGTCTTATGTCATTTGCCCTAAAAAAAATCATTGCTTGTGTAAGTTTTTTCATGACCCTTGGTTATCTCTTCGCTGAGTATGACAAGACCCTGGTTTCCTGGGTGATTTTGGATGATAAAAAAGTTAAAGCTGGATCCGTCCTGACCATTCAGGAAGGGATCGAATTCGATGGTATTGTCTTTGCGGAAAAAATGGACGGTAAATGGATGGCGGGTAGTCATAACTGGGCGAGAACGGAAAAAAACCAAAGCCAAAATCCAATCGAAAGCAAGGATGATGATTCTCTGATTCAGTTGGCGATTGTATATCAGGAAAAACAAATTTCTATCTTTCGGGATGGAAATCTGTATTCCTCATACCCGGCCAAAAATATTGACCTGCTTACCAGTGATAATAACTTCGTGGTCTTTGGTATAAGACACATTGGAGGGGGGGGTGGTATCTCGGGAATGATTGAAGATGCCCGAATCTATGACCGGGCATTGACCGTCCGTGAGATCAAGGAGTTGGTTCCAAATAAAGCATCGGAGATTAAACCGTATGCCTGGTGGGACTTTGAAGAAGATGCTTCAGAACAAACAGGTCGTTTCCCCCATCATAAATTAAAAATTGGAGCCAGGGTGGAAAAGGGCCGGCTCATGCTACACCGGGGTGCGACCCTGATTGCCGCGAGGACGGAGAAGCTAACCAGGAGAGGCAGTCAAGTTCCCCTGCTTGATGAACCATATGTGCCGGAAACTCCGGAGATGCCGGATGATATACCTGACAACTGGCCCATTTATCATCTTTTTCATCCCGCAAAAGATCTTGGTGCTCCCTACGATCCAAATTCCGCTATTTATTACAAGGGTAGATATCACCTACATTACATTTACAGGAACCGGGCCGGAATTTCCTATGCTCATGTTTCAAGCCAAGACATGGTCCGCTGGGAATGGCATCCGACCGTGCTGGTTCCTCAGGAAAATGGTCATGGAATGTTCAGCGGCACCGCTTTTCTTACCCGGGAGGGAACGCCTGCCCATGCCTACTGTGGTTGGGGTTCCAATCGTAACTGGATTCAGCATGCCCTGGACGATAACCTGAATAAGTGGAGTAAGCCAGAAGTCATGCTTCCCCGAGACAAGTCTGGTAAACTAATGGTGAATGAACCTTATTTCGACCCGGATGTCTGGATCATGGACGGGATTTATTATGGTCTGAATGGGAGAAGCAGTCATCAACCGCCCTTGATCATGAAGTCGGAAAACCTTAGGGATTGGGTGCATATTGGTGAGCTTCTACACCCAGAATTTAATGAGGATAAATTGGGCGTGAGTATGGACGAGGACATTTCTTGCCCAAACTTTTTCAAGCTGGGAGATAAATGGATACTTACCTGTATAAGCCATAAGTTGGGTTGTCGCTACTTCATCGGCGAATTCAAGAATGAACAATTTCTTCCCGAATATCATGCCGTGCTTGGAGGAAACAGTCGCCGGTACTTCGCCCCTGAATCCTTGCTTACACCCGACGGTCGTCGTGTCAACTGGAGTTGGTTCATCCAAGGAAATAATAATGACAACCGAGGAACCCAGTCTCTCCCCACGGAAATGTCCCTCACCACGAAGGGTGAAATGCGCCTCAGGCCAATTAAGGAACTGGAGAAATTACGCTTTGGGGAAAAACAAAGGAAAAAAATTTTTATTAAGGAGAATTCCACAGTGATTCCGGATGATATGCAAGGCGATCACTGTGAGATCAAATTGGAAGTTGGGCAAAGTGGAAGTCAGAGTTTTGGAATCAATGTCCTTTGCGACGAGAAGGGTGAAAATGGACTCCGCATTAAAATAAATCGGGAGAAAAATCTGCTTGAAGTGGGGAATCAGAACGGGGATTTCACCCTGAATTCAAATGAGCAATTATCGTTACGGATTTTTGTGGATGCATGCCTGGTAGAAGTTTTCGCAAATGGGAAACAAGTTGTGATGGCGGATAAGAAGAGACCGGCAGGTTCAAAAATTAATCCATATATTTCCCTTTTCAATGAGGGAGCGGATCTGCAGGTCGATCGTCTTTCTTTTTGGAACATGAAATCTGCGTATCAAGAATAGACAACCGAAATTATATTTTAACATTGAAACTGGCACTATCAGTGAGTGCAATTTCGAGTCATGGGTTTAGGTTATAACACAGGCAGATTGAATTTAAACATTGAATGTTCATCATGCAAAGGGTCCTGCTTTGGGCCGTCAGGGCTTATTTTTTCCTAAAACAGAACCCACTGCATCCCTGTCAAGCTGCTGAACCGATGATTGCGATCAGGTTTCGATTTGGGCCGCTGGATTGGAACTGACCCCAGAAATGAAAAGAAAAGAGGAAGCAGGATGTGAATCGTTAATATGGTCAGGATGATCCTTGAGAGGGCTTGCAGGCTCACGCGATCAAGTCTTTGATCACTTCGCCACCAAACTGGGATAATTGTTTGTAACGGCCTGCATGGTAATAGGTCAGTTTATTATCGTCCAAACCGAGCAAATTTAGCCATGTACAATGAACATCTCGGATATGATGAACGCATTCAATCGCCTCGGCACCAATATCGTCGGTTGCTCCGATGGTATGTCCGGCTTTGGTTCCCCCGCCCGCAAACCACATGGTCATGGCTTTGGGGTTATGATCCCGTCCATAGCTCGTGCCTCCGCCTCTTATTCCATTGTCCGGGGTACGACCGAATTCACCACACCAGACCACCAGGGTATCTTCAAGGAGACCGCGTGCCTTGAGATCACCCAGCAGAGCGGCAATCGGCTTGTCAACGGATCGGATAAGCGATCCGTGAGCCCGGGATATGTAATCATGGCTATCCCAGTTTCCGGCATAAGCCTGCACGAAACGGACTCCTTTTTCTACAAGTCGACGGGCCAGTAGACATTTTCTTCCGAAAGCATCCGTCTTGAGGTCTCCGATACCATAGGCTTCACGGGTCTTTTCCGTCTCGCCATCAATATCAAGAATCCCAGGTACTTCCATTTGCATACGGTAAGCCAGTTCGTAGGAAGACATCCGGGCCTTCAATTCATCCTGTTGCGGACGCTGTTGGAAGTGTTTTTTATTGAGCTGAGCAAGCAGGTCGAGGTTACCTCGCTGATCCCCGCGGGTCATTCCGGTTGGCAGGTTGAGATCGAGGATTGGACTACCCTCTGGTCGAAGGGGGGTACCCTGGTATTCTGCGGGGAGAAAACCGTTGGACCAGTTGCTGGCTCCTCCCTGGGGGTAACTGGCCCTTGGAAGAACCACAAATCCGGGCAGGTTTTCATTGAGTGTACCCAATCCATAGGTAATCCACGCACCCACCGCGGGGTCCCCGCCAAACCGGTTGCCCGTATTTACATGATAACAGGCAGTCGGATGGTTAACGGATTCCACCTGACATCCACGGTAAAAGCAGATGTCGTCCGCGTAATTTTTTAAATGATACCATTCGGATGAAAAATCCGCTCCGCATTTACCTGCTTTTTTAAAACCAAACGGACTTTTGACAAAATAGCGTTCACCCGAGGACATGGCACTTTCCCTTTCTCCATTTCGCTTAAATCTCTGGAGGTGCCTTTTGGCTAGTTCAGGCTTGGGGTCAAATGTATCGATATGAGAAGGCCCGCCTTCCATCATCAGGAAAATACAACGCTTGGCCTTGGCTGTAAGATGGGGACCGATCGAATGAATATTTTCGGCTTGTGCAAGGGAGGAAAAGGCCAGCGATCCAATCCCCGTACCCAGTCCATAAAGGGCTTCCCGGCGGGAAAGGGTGGCGACTATATTTTGCGTTTTCATAAAGTTTATTGGCGTTATGGCCTAATCGAGGTAGGCGAATTCATTTGAGTTAAATAGAACCAGGCAGACATGAGCCAACCCTCGTGTGCGTGCATCCGTTTGGCTCCGTTGCAGGTCCGGTTGGTAGGATGTGGAAGCTGGAAGGAATTCCCAAAAATCATAGGGTTCCCCAGTCTTTTCCGCCATCACCGTTCTTTTAATTTTCTTGGGGAAGGATGGATGGACTGGCTTCTTTTTATTTTCGGATTTTAGGGCACTCTTCCATCGCATAACGCAGGCGACGACTTCCTCTCCGGTCGCTTTCCGCCCGAGTGAAAGCTCAAATGCCCGCTGAATTACGGCGGGGTCGCTTTTCTGTTCCCTTAAAAGACGGGCGGCAAAGGCAAGGGCCCGGTCTTGTACTTCCTCTGCATTCAAAAGAGTGAGTGCCTGGGGGGCAACCGTGGATGATTCGCGAAGTTCACAGGATGCATCCGATCCGGGTTGGTTGAAGGCTTCCATAAATGGGTCACGTAAGCCGCGTAGTTTTTCGGCATAGAGGGTTCGCCTGTTTCTTTGTTGGGGAAGTGGGTCAGGTTCATAGACCGAAGCCGTGCCCCCCATGATTTGACGGGGTTGGAAGGCAACTTCGGAATTGATGTCGGGCCGAACCGGAATTCCGCCCACCATTGGATTCAACTCTCCACTCGCCCATAACATGGAATCCCGGATTTCCTCCGCAACCAAACGGCGTGGGATAAAACAGGCGTAGAATTGTCTCTTGGGGTCTTTCTCATCCAGTGATTTTGGGTCTGGATGGCGACTACTACGCCTGTAAGTATCGGAGGATAAAATCAAATAATTCAGTTTCTTGACCGACCATCCATTTTTCATGAACCAGTCGGCCAGGTAATCAAGCAATGCGGGGTGGGTGGGTAACTCCCCGGTTCCGCCAAAATTATTGGGATTGCCCGCCAGTCCCCGGCCAAAATGCCAGGACCAGATACGATTGACCATGACCCGGGCAGTGAGTGGATTTTTCTTATCCACGATCCATTTGGCCAGAGCCAAACGTCTTTTCCCTTTACCAGCAGGGAAAGGAGTTGAGTCCATCTTTCCAAGAGATTCCGCCGCACTCAAGCCACCGGGTATGACAGTATCTCCCTCAGAGTAGACATCCCCTCCGTCGTAGATAACATCTGAATCAAAATAACCTTTTTGCCAGGGACTGTTCGGCATATCCAGACGACCCTGTACATTGTTTCTGGTTATGGTCTTTCCAGTGTAAACAGCATGCGTGAATGGTTGTACCCGGTCCAATTCAATTTGATGACGAATCAAATTTTTATAGATTCGTGACTGGGACGCTTCGTCCCCGGGATCCAATCCATTGTCTCCCACCTTGGCACTACCAGTTTCCTCTTTCCTAAGCCTATTTATTTTTTCCTGAAGATCCCTTTTTTGTTTTTCATAAGAAGTGATCTTGGACTGAACGAGTGCGGTGAATGAGTCAAAATTGTTCCTTGGTTCAGAGGGAAGAAAGGAAGCATTGCGCTCGGCAAACTGGGTTGTCGAAAAGACGGCCATCATGCCGTAATAATCTCGGGTCGGAACCGGGTCGAACTTGTGATCATGACATTTGGCACATTGCATGGCATGGGCGAGAAAAGCCTGGCCCACGGAATCAGTCACATCATCCAGCCATAGCTGTCGGGTTTCCTTGAATACGCTCATCCCTGTCTGTTCCCAAGGCCCCATCCGCAGGAATCCGGTGGCGATCAGATTTTCGGTCTGGTTCGGGTTGATTTCGTCCCCGGCCAATTGTTCCTTCACGAATTGATCATACGGTTTATCATGATTGAATGCCCTGACCACATAGTCCCGATAACGCCATGCATTGGGACGGGAATAATCATTGGCAAAACCACCGGAGTCAGCATAGCGGGCCACATCCAACCAGTGGCGTGCGAAATGTTCTCCGTAATGAGGAGAATTCATTAATTTCTTGGCATAGGTGGAGAGAGCTTTTTTCGACTGATTAAAATCTTTTTCGAACTTTCGAACTTCTTTGGGATGGGGAGGTAAACCGGTCAACCCGTAGGAAAGTCGGCGAACCAGTTCACGGGCCGAAGCATCGGGTGCATGTTTGAGCCCAACTCTTTTAAGTCTACGGTTAATAAACCAGTCGACCGGATGTTCACCGGCGGGCATCTTTTCGACTTTAAGCGGCCGGTAAGCCCATAATTTTTCTTCCTTGTAGCGACGGTTCTGCCAGTCGTCTGAAAGTGCTTTGGAGGTGACCACTTGAACACCTTCAGCATACTTATCCTGAATCTCAGTAATCCGCTGCTCACTCGGCCAAGGGGCTCCATGATCAATCCATTGACGAATCCATCCAGTTTCTTCATAAGTGAGCTTATCTGATTCCTTGGGAGGCATCTCCAAATCCTCCTCCACCCGGGTACTGAGAAGGTACAGATAACTTTTATTGCCCTGGCCGGGGATCAGGACTTCATCTTCAAAGATTTCTCCGCCCCGTAAAATCGATTCTCGTGTTCGCATATCAAAATCACTCTTGATCTTTTCGGGATCGTCACCATGGCAAGCCATGCATTTCTCGGCAAACAGAGGTTTTAAGTGCAATGAAAAGAGCTTTTCCCCCGCTGTGGGTTCCTTTGAGAATCCAGATATAAAAAAGATCAACGAAAGAATATGTACACGAACAAACATCAGATTTAAATTCTTACGGGTTGTCTTACTGATCAGCAATTTTCAAATGATGGTTGTAATGAAAAAAAGATGAAGGAATAAAGCTACCTTGAAGTTCTCTGCTCTGAGTTTTTGTCCTTTTTTCCAAGATGAGATTTTAAAAAATTATCGAGTGCATTAATCGCAATCACTCTGTGCTTGGAAGACTTGAGTAACCCATGGGGTGCCCCAGAAATTTCGGTTAACCAGGTAGGGACTCCCAATTGTGTTGCTTTTTTTCGAAAAGCATTCGCACGAGTGGATGGCTTATCGTATTCTCCACAGATAATTGCAATGGGAGGATCGTCCTTTGTCAGATGAACAATCGGGGATTGTTTTAAGTAATTCTGAGGAACTTCATGGTAAAACCCACCCATGAATTTTGACCAGTTCAGAACTGTTGAATGTTGAATATGGGGGGACAGTAGATCCGTTTGGGCACCCATCCCAACGGCTGCATTCGGACGGGCACTTTTGTCCCCGTAATCAAATACTGCTGACATGACCGCAAGATATCCACCGGCTGAGGAACCTGTAACTCCAATCTTTTTTGGATCAATCCCATAATCGGAGGAATTTTCACGAAGAAAACGAATTGCGGAAAATACATCATGCAACTGTGCGGGAGCGGGAGCCACATCTGTGAGGCGATAATTTGAACACACCGCAACATATCCCTTTTCCACTAGAGCAAGGGCAAGCGGATGCATGAATTTCTTGGAACCCTTTGCCCAAAATCCTCCGTGAAGACAAAGAATTGCCGATCTTAACTGCTTGTCGTCACTTCGGAATACATCGAGTAGCAGATCACCAGTTGAGTGTGATATGAATTTAATATCTTCCCATTTCTTAAGATCCAGGTGAGAATTTCCATCTACAGGTAAGCAAAAAAGAAGGAACCAACTCCAATGTAATATTTGTTTCATAAAAATTTATTTCCAAAACACTTCACAATTTGCATAGCTTAGGATTTATACTTGTAGAGAGTTGAACGAGGAATGTGGCATTGATCATTTGGGTCACGAGTTAACCGATCTTGATGCTCATCGTCACTGCGGAGATAGTTCGTCAGGGGCAAGACTTCCAATGCGATGCGATCGCTGTCTTCTCGGGATTCAATCCATGTCTTTGCTTCTAGGAGGTGTTTTACTGAATGACTGTAAATACCAGTACGGTATTTCTCTCCAATATCAGGACCCTGTTGATTGATGCTGTAAGGGTCGATAATTTCAAAGAGATATTCGAGAAATCGGCAAATGGTTAGTTGATTCGGGTCAAATACAGCACGCACGCATTCGGCATACCCATCATACTCCCCACGAATAGTCTGAGATGTACCATTCGCCCTACCCGCTTCCGTTTCGATAACTCCTGGTAAATGGCGGATAAATTCCTGTACACCCCAGAGGCATCCACCAGCCAGATAGATTTCTTCGGTATGTACTGGTTCGATTGGCATGGCGTTATTGAAACTAAATTATTCCTGATTTACAAGAATAGGTAGTTTAGATTGTTAAATACAAGATTATAGATTGTTAACCATTGAACGAGTTGTTTGGATATGATTTAAGAATCGAATGTTAACCCGTTTAGCTCTTATAGCTTACTTTTTCTATTTAACGACCTTGCTCACTTTTGCTCAAGAAGACGGAGGCACCAATGAATTGCCTACCCTTACGGTGATGGGGCAGGAAACGGCCAATCAGCGACCGGTGACCACTTATGAGACGCCTATATCCAACCTGGACTTTGACCCTCGCGTCGATATGCAGTCCCGGAATATGGCTGAAGCTCAGGGAGATTTAAGTATCCGAGGTGGTACTTTTGAGAATACTGGAATTAGTGTTGGAAGTGCGGTGCTTCATGATGCACAAACTGGACATTACTATACTGAATTACCAATTGCACCTGAAATGCTTGGGGAACCAATAGTTCTAACTGGCGTGGATAATGCACTTCGTGGGTTTAACAGTAGTGTGGGTACCGTTTCCTATTCATGGAGTGAAATCACCAAGGGAGGAAGTTTGACGGTTGGGGGAGGAGATCATGACCTAAACTTTCAGCGAATTCACAATGCAATTAATGCACTGTATGGAGATTCAAAGGATTTGTCATGGGGGGGCGGAATTTGAAAGTTCTAGATCCGAGAGCGAAGGAACCATTGAAATGGGTGATCATGATTTTTCTCGCACTACCGGAAGACTTCAACTTTTAGGTCAAAATTCTCAAACGGACTTATTTGCTGGATACCATCACAAGATATTCAGTTGGCCAAAACTTTATACTGCCCCTTTCGGCACTTATGAAACAGAAAACATTAAGGCCCGCTTATTTATTCTCAATCACAAGCTTAAGTATAACAATGCCAATTTCATAGAGGGTAATCTCTACAGCAGGCGGATTAGTGACAGATACATTTATCATGCTAGACCGGCAGATCTTTATTTGAGTGAGTCTAAGGTTTACTCATTCGGATTAAGCGGCTTCCATCAATTTAAAGATGGCCTAGGATTTAGTTATAAATCACAGGGCACAAAGGATAAAATGGATTCCACCTCTTTGAGATTCGGAAAATTCTCGGAAAGGGAATACTACAAAGCGACGATTCTCCCCGAGTACCGTGTGGGCTTAAATTCAAACAAATCGATTACTTATAAACTTGGTGCTTCGATTGATTATTCAAACAGAAACGGGTCGAAATTCTCACCTGTCGCAGAGATTGGTTTTTTACGGTCGGATAATGCGGTCGATTCAGAATTTTTATTCATCTCATTTGCCCAAACTACTCAACTCGCAAGTTATTCAGCAATTGCAAGTGATCCGGCAGGCTTTCTCTTCGGTGGAAACCAAGATTTAGGTCGCGAAGTTTCCAAAAATCTCGAAACTGGTTTTAAAATTAAGAGAATTAAGTGGAAAATAGACTCATCACTTTTTTATCGTTGGGATGATGATTTAACAGATTGGACTTTTGAAGCGGATAATAGAAATCGAACAGCCAATCCTATAGATGTCGAAACTTTTGGCTTTGAGTTAATTGGATCTCACAAATTTGATTTCTTTGACACACTTGCAAGCTATACTTATCTTTCCAAAAATGAGAAATATGGCTCATCTAGTATCAAAGGAAGCTTCTATGCGTTAAATTTCCCAAAACACCGAGCAACTTTTGGAATCATCTGGAATCCAAGCGATGTTCTTCAAGTAAGAATCGACAACGAATGGAGGGAACAGTACGAAAATACCATAAGATCTGGTCCAGATGATATGGTTTACAGCCTCTTGGCTGCCAGTTACTATCCTTCTCAGATCGATGATCTGGAAATATTTATGGCTTACGACAAACCCTGGGATGAAGAGTTTCAGGATATTCCCGGTACGCCCGGACGGGGAGATCAATTTTCCATCGGGGCGACTTACAGTTGGTAATCGTTCTAATCCGGAGGGATAGATGATCTATCTTGCGGTTGTTTCAATCATCTGGGCTTTTTCCTTTGGTCTGATTGGAAGTTCCTTGGCGGGGTTGGATTCTTTTTTGGTGGCAACCTTACGGTTGGGGATCGCATCGGTGGCCTTTCTTTTCATGCTCCGAATAAAATCGATCGGATTAATAGATCACGCGAGGTTAGTGTTAATGGGGGCTATTCAGTTTGGAGTGATGTATGGTTGCTATATGAAAGCTTTTCAATATTTGCCTTCTCATATCGTGGCCATTTTTTCCATCACCACCCCAATCTATGTGGTCCTGATTCATAATTTAAGGCAAAAGAGCTTTTCGAAAAAATTTATATTGGTGGCTCTACTCTCGGTTGTCGGTGCCGGGATCATCAAGACGCAAAGTGTTCCTTCTGGAGATATTTGGACTGGGTTTTCCCTGATGCAGGTAGCCGGTCTGTCCTTTGCCTTTGGTCAAGTGGCATATCGCGACTGGAAAAAGGGGAATCCACAGGTGGTGGATCGTTCGGTCTTTGGCCTTCTCATTCTGGGAGGATTTGTAAGCGTTGGTTGTTTTAGTTTTATTCTTACCGATTTCTCAGACCTGAATATCAGTCTGGAGCAATGGCAATCAATAGTTTACCTGGGCATCGTGGCGTCCGGCCTGGGATTTTTTCTTTGGAATAAAGGAGCCACAAAGGTAAACCCGGGTACCTTGGCTGCTTTTAATAATGCAGTCGTGCCCCTGGCTGTTCTCTGTTCCTTATTTGTTTTTAGAGAGGTTGAATCCCTAAGTTCAGAAGACTTACTTCGATTGATTCTGGGCAGCAGCTTCATTTTATGTGCCGTCGTATTGTCCAAACCTTTATCTCACTCCTCGGACTGATTGATCTTTGAGAATACTTGATTCAGCAAAAACTCGTGGGTAGTGAGTTCCGGACTGGTTCGCGGGATGATCAAATCTTGTCCGGTAATCAAGCGGAATGCAGTTTTGTAAGATAAATATGTTCGAAATTGTCCACAGATGGTTTCTCGATCAAATGAATCAGTTTATCGGTCATCTCGTTCACCGGCACTTCGATGGTTGAGGTTGGAAACTTGAGAAATTTAATCGAATCAATCTTGTCAAAACCAAGAATTCGCAGGGCATCCGGAACCGCAATGCCCTGCTCATCCAAATAATGGGCAAGACCTTGGGCAATTCCATCGGAGAAAGTAACCAAATAATCAAATTTCGAGCTTTTGATTTGCGGTAAAAGTTCATGAGCCAGTTTCCGACCTAATAAAAATGGGTTCTCTCTTAATTTCCCCCCTTGCGGGTTCGGGTAGGTCACCACTTTGTTAAGTTTTGATAACAAGTTTTGGGTCTTCGTACTTTTCTCAATAAAAGAATATATTTTTTCGTCGATTAATAACCTTCCCTGTTCTGATGCTAGTTGGCGTTTAATAAATGGGACATAGGCGTCGGGCCTGGAAAACCCAATTAAATGGCCTCCGCATTGCAAAAGATCACGGGCAACATCTGGAGCGTGGACATCAAAGGGGAAATTGTAAAAAAAGTGTGGGACTGCACTGAGGAATGGGGTCAAGGAGTTTTCCCTCAAATCGTCTTCACCAAAATTGGGCAGCATTGGACTAAGGATAATAATTATACTGTTCACCCGGTGTCCCATCATTTCTTTCACGGCTTTGCATAGCTCGCCTTGATTGCTCATATGAATTTGAACTGACTTCTGTGAGTTGAGAAAATAATGATTTAGTTTTTCCAGTGCGGTAGAAGTGTGGGAATAAAGGGGGCCGTGACAGAGAATCCCAATCCGGTCCTTTTTATTTTTTTTAAGGGAAATGGCTGTCCGGTTGGGCACAAAACCCATATCATGCATCTCCCTGGTTATACGGTCATAGGTGGCCTGAGAAATTCTTTTTTCTTTCCAGTTCTCATTAATAATCGCAGAAATGACCTGACGGGATGTACCCGTTTTTTTGGCCAAATCTGAAGTGGAATAATACCTGGCTTCCATTCGCACCATCCAGTCTTTACAGCAATAAGCAGTTAGACTCCACAAAAGCAGGAAAAGCCCCCATCCACTGCCAGTACCGTACCGGTTACAAAGGAGGATGCATCGGATAACAGATAGTGAATGGCTCCATAAACTTCTTCCTGTTTTCCGAATCGCTTAAAGGGAGTTTTATTGATTACCTGCTGACCGCGTTCGGTAAAGGTTCCGTCTTCATTGGTCAATAAGGCTTTATTTTGTTTAGAAATAAAGAAACCGGGAGCCACGGCATTGACCCTGACTTGGTCACCATATTTGATTGCCATCTCGGTGGCCATCCAACGGGTAAAGTTATCGATCGCTGCTTTTGCATTTGAATAGCCTAAGACCCGGGTAAGGGCTTGCGTTGAAGACATGGAGGAAAAATTGATCACACATCCTGTGCCCTGTTCCTTAAAGGCTTTTCCGAAAATAAGGGTTGGGATAACCGTACCCTTAAGATTAAGATCCATGACTTTACTGTAATCCTCAAGATCAAGGTCGAAGATTTCTTTATCCGGTCCTACGGTAGCTCCTGGCATGTTTCCTCCCGCACCATTGATCAAGGCATCAATTCTTCCAAACTGATCTATCACTGAAGAATATCCGGCTTCCATTCCCTGTTGATCAAGGACGTCACAGGTCACGCTCATACAATCCGGAGAAATGGCTTTTGCTACGGACAGGGCTTTATCCACTCTTTCCTGATTTCTTCCAAGATATACCACTTTTGCTCCGTTCTTCTGGAGATATTGAGCCGCACCACCAGCGAGGATTCCGGTAGCTCCGGTCACTACAATTACTTTTCCGCTTAGATCAAATAATTCGTTCATACATATAAATAGCTGGCATGATTTACCGTACCACCCGTGCTCCCCCGGCACTCATGATCTTTTCCACATCACTAAGAGTGGCCATGGAAGTGTCTCCAGGCGTGGTCATGGCCAAGGCTCCATGAGCTGCACCATAATTAACGGCCTGATCTCCGTCGTACCCCTGGAGAAAACCATAAATGAGTCCGGAAGCAAAGCTGTCGCCCCCGCCCACCCGGTCAAGTATCTCAAGCTCTGGGCGGTGAGTCGCTTCGTAAAAAGTACCATTTTCCCAGCAGATGGCACCCCAATCATTGATGGTTGCCGTTTTTACGCTTCTGAGGGTCGTAGCGGTTGCCTTGAAATTGGTGAATTCGGCCACGACTTGGTTGATCATGCTCTTGAACTTGTCGACTTCGATATTGGAAATATTTTCGTCCACCCCTTCCACTTCGAAGCCCAAGCAAGCGGTAAAATCTTCCTCGTTACCAATCATTACATCCACATTCCGGGCAATGGCCCGGTTTACCTCCTGTGCTTTTTCGATGCCACCGATTGATTTCCACAAGGATGGGCGGTAATTCAGGTCATAAGAGACCACCGTGCCGTATTTCTGAGCAGCCTGGACTGCTTCGGCCGTAACTTCTGCGGAGGATTCGGAGAGGGCCGCAAAAATACCTCCGGTGTGAAACCAGCGAACCCCCTGGTTGCCGAAAATATCATCCCAATCAAAATCGCCAGGTTTCAACTGGCTTGAAGCGGTAAGTCCCCGATCCGGGACTCCCACGGCTCCGCGAATACCAAAGCCACGCTCGGTAAAATTGAGACCGTTCCTTACTTCTCTCCCAAGCCCATCATAGGGAGTCCATTTAATAAGCGAAGTATCAACCCCTCCCTGCATTATGAAATCCTCAATTAATCGGCCAATCTCATTATCCGCAAAGGCCGTGGCCACTGCAGTCGTCAGACCGAAGCATCTTCGCAGCCCACGGGCCACATTGTATTCCCCTCCCCCTTCCCAGGCCTTAAATTCTCTGGTTGTACGAATGCGACCTTCCCCCGGGTCCAGGCGAAGCATAATTTCGCCTAGGGAGATCAGGTCATATTTACATTCAGATTTTGGACGAAGGATAAGGCTCATAATTTAGCTTTGTTTGATTTCTTTCTTAAATTGTTTCAGATTCCAGATCGGGTGTCCGCATGCATTGGCGATTTTGTTAAATCCAACGATTTCATTTTCAGAGAAAAGGAGCCCTCCGGCCTTTTTTGTGCGCTCAGCGAATGCAGCTTCGAACTGTCCAGGGATGATACACTCACTGTTTCCTCCGGCGAGGATATCTTCAAGGATGACTTTGATATTTTCCTGCTGCGTACGACCAAAGGCAAAATTTTCGGAATTGATGGCATCCGGGTGGATCACCTGAAAGTAAAAGTTTGGTGTATGTTTATCCCCGTCGTCCAAATGATTGCTCCTTATGGTGGGTTTGGATGCCCCGATAAATCCGGCCATAATTTCATTGATCAGTGAGAGTCCGTATCCTTTGTGGGCTCCAAATGGTTTGAGGGCAGAGACTTGATCAGGATCCAGGGTTTCCTTTCCGTCCTTATCAACTGCGGCACCGGGTGGAAGTAATTCACCTTCCCGCTTTAGTTGCTGTACACGACCCATGGCGATAACGGAAGTAGCCCAATCAATCACCACTGGAAACCCAATGGCTTCGGTGGTTGGGAATCCCCAGGAATGTGGGTTGGTTCCAAGGGTAGGCTCACTTCCCATAAAGGGGACTACTTCAGTGATGGAAGCAGTACAATTTGTGTATGCAATGTATCCTCGTTTGGCGGCATCCATTACATACCCACCGCCCCAGAGGTAGTGAAAGGCTTGGTCGACTGATACCTGACCAATTCCGTATTGATCGGCCAGTTCAATACATCGGTCCATGGCTTCGAATGCCGTGGCTTGACCCAACTTGTACTGGCAGTCCCATACCTCGGATGATGCAAAACGGTTTTCCTTCTTGATGATTTTGGCCGAGGGTTTGCAACCCCCAGCCTTCGAACCAAATAAGTCATCCAGGTGCAGGGCTTTCAGGGCATTGTGCGTACGAATTCCATGGGTCGTGGCATAAGCAGAGAACTTAGCGGCAGCCAGACATTCGGAAGTGTTGAAACCACGATACTCATAAGCCTTTTCAACCAGCTCGTTGTGGGTCCTGGTGGGTACGATGTAAAATTGATCTTCTTGGGACATTTTCTGTCTTTAGCGATGGGATATCAGGGGAACATCGTTGGCCTGGGCCAAGGGTTTTTTCCCTTCCAGTGCTAAAATTAGATTTTTGGCAGCCATGGTTGCCTGTCTTTCCACTGATTCGTAGGTTCTTGAACCAATATGCGGGGTTATCACCGTATTGGGTGCCTTGAGTAAGGGATGGTCTTTAGGGGGAGGTTCCACATTGAGCACATCGGTGCCGTACCCACCCACCGATCCTGCATGAAGGGCATCCACCATATCGTTGGTATTCACAATCTCTCCCCTCGCACAATTAAGGACAACCACACCTTTTTTCATTTTGGCGATGCTTGACTGATTGATCATGTTCCGAGTCTCATTTGAAAGGTTGGTATGCAGGCTGACAATGTCGGCCTGATTCATGGCCGCTTCGGCGGACTCAGATCTCACAATTTCATATTTTTGAGCAAATTCCTTGTCCCAATACAGATCAAACCCCACCAGTTTCATCCCAAATGCATGGGCTCGGACGGCCACTTCCTTCCCTATCCTGCCCAGACCGATGATTGCCAAGGTTTTTCCCATGATTTCATTACCTGTAATCCGTACCCATTCACCACTGGCCACATGATTGGCTTCCCTGACGATTTTCCTAAAAAGAGCAAGCAGAAGAGCAAAAGTATGTTCCGCCACCGTGGTATGATTGACACCCGGGCAAAAAGTGAGGGGAATGCCCTTTTGAGCGACATAATCGGTATCGATTTTATCAAGACCGATCCCGTATTTTGAAATAACTTTTAATTTCGGTAAGGATTTATCGATGACTGCCCGGGTGATATCATCATCGCCGCAAAGAAAAGCATCGATATCGCCCACAAGCTCCAGCATCCTTTTTTCCGTAAGAGGACCACGTTCGCAAATGAGATCGAAGGCTGCATCCTTCAGTAACTGGTGGTGGGGTCCCGGGGTATCCTGGAAGGAGGTGGTGGTAAGAAGAACATTCATGGTTGGCAAATGGGCAATATGCTTTACATGAGTTAAGCTCAACGTCAATTTACAACCACTATGGTTCTATCTAGATGACGGGAAATAAGTACAGAGTTGGAATTATTGGGGCGGGTGTGATCGCTGATTTCCATGCACAGGCTTTGCAGGCAATGGAGAATACAGAACTGGTGGCCGCTTATGCCCGCAATCAGGAGAAAGCTGAATTGTTTGCACAAAAGTACGGTTGTTTGGCCTACTCGGATCTGAATGAATTTATCAAGCACGAAGGCCTGGATGTGGTTACGATCGGTTCAGTAAGTGGTGTTCATCTTGATCATGTTTCTTTAGCTGCCCGAGCGGGTAAACATATAATTTGTGAAAAACCCCTCGAAATTACTCCGCAACGAGTGGATGAAATGATCAAAATTTGTGATGAAGCAGGCGTGATGCTTTCAGGAATCTTTCCCCGCAGGTTTAATGATTCCACCCATATTTTTAAGCAAGCTTTGGCTGCTGGAAGGCTTGGGAAAGTAGTGCTTTGCGACACTGCAATTAAATGGTGGAGGACCCAGGAATATTACGAAAGCGGCGCATGGCGTGGAACCTGGGACTTGGACGGCGGAGGTGCCCTGATGAACCAGTCCATTCATACGATCGATCTGATGCTTTATCTGATGGGGGATGTTCAATCGGTTTCTGCTTCCGGTGGTCTGGAAGCACACAGTGGGATTGAGGTGGAAGATGTGGCTGTGGCCATCATTGAATTTAAGTCCGGAGCAAGAGGAGTGATACAGGCATCAACCGCCTGCTATTCAAATACGGGACTGCCCGCTTCCATTCATATCTGTGGAGATCAGGGTTCAATCAGGATGGTGGACGATAAATTTAATATCTGGGATCTGAAGCACACACTAGCGGGTGATGATGAGATCTTACAAAACCATGGTTTGCAATCCTCTCAGTCTGGAGCTGGTGCTGCCGATCCCAAGGCAATTGATTTCCAATGGCATCAACGAAATTTCGAAAATGCATTGCTTGCCTTGGATAAAAATGAAACGCCTGCCGTCGACGGAAAGGAAGGCCGTCGGGCGGTCGAGCTAATCTGTGCGATTTATGAATCTATCAAAAACCATGGAGACAAGATAACTTTAAAGTAAAAAGAGTAAATTATGTACCTTACCGGAATAGCAGACGAAGCTTCGCAGAATATAATCGAACAAATTTCGACTACAAGAGAATTGGGCTGGAATGCGATCGAGTCCCGTTTTGTAAATGGAAAAAACATTCATGATATCAGTGATCATGAGTTTGATCAGGTGGTGGAGGCATTGGAGGGTTCAGGGGTATACATCAATGCATTCGGCTCCGCGATCGGGAACTGGGGTAAGGATGTTCGGGACGATTTTTCCATCACCGAAGCGGAAATAAGCCGGGCTATTCCTCGTATGAAAATTCTGGGTGCGAAGTTCATTCGCATTATGAGTTACAAGGTTCTGGACCAGGAGGATCAGTTGGTTGATGAAAGGATTCGAAGGCTCAGATTGATTGTTGAGGCTTTTTCAAACGAGGGGATTACTGCGGTTCATGAAAATTGCATGAATTACGGAGGGATGAGTTGGCGTCATACATTGGATTTAGTGGAAGCCATACCCGGAATGAAATTGGTTTTCGATACCGCGAATCCTGCCTTTAATCGTGACCGAAGTAAACCGGGCGAACCATGGCAGAACCCTATTGAGTTTTATAAAAAGGTAAGAGAGCATATTGTCTATGTTCACATCAAGGACTGTTTGAGTCCCTCCCCCGAGAACGAGAATAAGGAGATTTATACCTATCCGGGCGAAGGCCATGGTTGTGTGCGGGAGATCTTGCAGGATTTAAAAGACAATGGATACGAAGGAGGGATATCGATTGAACCGCACCTGGCTGCAGTGTTTCATGATACGGATTCCAAGAATCAAACGGATGAGGATCCCAGGGATATATATATTCGGTACGGTCGAGAGTTGATGAATATTTTGGAATCCATTGGGTTTGAGCGTACACCCTACAATCCCTAATTAATTCGACTTATTTTATTTTACGATTAGACCGAATGCTATGGCTAAAGTAACTTATATCACTCCAAGTGGAAACGAAGTCGTCGTCGAAGATGCAATCGGGAATCTCATGGAGATTGCCCGTGAATACGATGTTGAGGGCATTGAAGGTGCATGTAGCGGTTGCTGTTCCTGCGCAACCTGTCATGTTCGGGTAAAACCTGAGTGGCTGGACAAGACCGGCAGAGCTACGGAAGCTGAGCAGGACCTGATTGATCTTGAGAGTGACACCGACGAGCGTAGTCGTCTAAGTTGCCAAATCGAAATGACCGACGACTTGGACGGATTGGTAGTCGAGGTGGCACCCTTTTAATTACTGGATATAATTGCCTTAATAATCTTTTATAACCTCAGCAATTGATCCATAAGTTTGACGGTATTTTCAAGCCCACCGTCATTTCCCTCACGGGTTGCCCAACCGGCAAATTCTGTTTTTTCAAGTTCTTGACGGACCTTTTTCCAATCCACATCCCCCTGCCCTAGGGGGCAAAATCCATTTTTTGAACCCCAGTCCTTAACATCTAGTTTGAGAGTACGCTTCCCGAGAATACGAATCCACTCGTGACTGGGAGCAAACTTTTGCATATTCCCGATGTCGAAGTAAGCCTGAACCCAAGGACTTTCAATTTCATCAATGTAATCGCGAAACTGCTCAGGTTGGTAACAAAATCCGTTCCATACCGTTTCGATCAGAATATGAACCCGGAGTTCTTTGGCCAAAGGAATGAGTTTTCGGATTTGCCTGATTGACCGATCCCAGAGGTCCTGATGAGTTTCCTGATCGCCTTTTACGCGACCAGGAACAAGGAGCACGGAGGTCCCCCCAACTCCTTTTGATTCTTTCATGGCCTGTGCCAAACCCAATCTGCTTTCCCTGCTTACTTGGGGATCGGGGTTGGATAATCTGACTTTCCAGTGCTTGTTATATACCACTCCGTGCATGGGTAGATTCATTTCTTGACAGACTTTTTTCATCTCATGAACCTGTAAACCAGGGGCCGACCCCTCGATTCCATCAAAGCCCAGGTCTACAATCTTGTTCATGAGGATTTCATTCGGCTTTTTCCCAAACTTAACTGCTTTTTTGATGCGACCATTAAAAGATAACTCTTTTGCGGAGAGCATATCACTAGACAATGCCAAGCTGGAACTACAGGCTAAGAAATTTCGACGATTCATCCACTCACTTCATTTCGATGAAAAAACGATGCTCATTCAAAACCCTTTAAATTTCTACGCTACAAAATTAAATATGAATACAAAATGAAGTTGTGAGAAGTAAAATTTATGGACATTCCTAATTCAACAATCTTTTCCCAATTATGAAATACAATTTTATTATAGTTATAGGAATGCTCTGTTCAGTCCATGGAAAATCAGGGAATGCGATTGATTTATTTCCATCTGATAATTTTTCGCAATGGACTAAAGTTAACGGAAAGCCAGTTGGTTCAGGCTGGATAATTAAGGATGGTGTAATCCACCGTAAAAGTCTAAGCGGTGATATTATAACCAAGGAGAAATTCAAAGATTTTGAATTAACTTTTGAGTGGAAAATTTCGAAAGCTGGAAATAGTGGAATTAAATACCGAACACGCGGAAGTCTTGGTCTGGAATATCAGGTATTGGATGATCAAAAGCACAGGGATAATAAAAACCCCAGCCATCGGGCAGGATCTCTCTACGAATTGGTTGCCGCACCCGACTCAAAATCTCTGAATCCAGTGGGTGAATGGAATAGCGGAAAAATTATCGCCAAGGGTGACCAGATCGAGCATTGGCTAAACGGAGAGAAAGTGGTTGAAATTCTTTGGGGAACGAATGACTGGAATAAGCGATTTCAAAAAAGTAAATATCGTAGAAATGAAGGCTTTGGCACTTGGAAAGGACCCATTCTTTTGCAAGATCACATGGATCCCGTTTGGTATAGAAATTTGAAGATTACAAGACTCTAGCCACGACATGTGGGGAGTTTTTGCAGAATGCTTTGATTACGGATAATTATTTTGCTCTGGTAAATTTAATTGTCGTAAATTTGCGAATCTTTCCAATTCTAACTTTCAATACATCGTTTCTTACCACTTGATTTCGACTACCTCCAATGGATACATTCTCGTCCCTACCTGTAGCATTATTGATATCTTTGGTTACGGTGCTTACATGATATTTTGATCCATTTTGAAAACCTTCTCCACGGAAATCAATTTTAGAAAATTCATTGTTGTAATATTTACCATTCTGGATGGTTGATGGAATTGATACCTCGAGCGATCCCGTACCTGCTGCACCGCTCGCATAGACCAGAACAGTGAAGGATTGCTTGTTTCGATTATAAGATGAGATCTTATACTGTTCATTACCGGTCAGTCCGTTTCCGTTGGTGGTGATGTCATTTCCCCGTTCACCGGCCATGGCGTGACGGACCACTTCATCTGAACCTCCTGCAATTTGGGCATACCATCTCCAAATATAGTAGTGTAAATGATTTGGGTCACCCGGGTTAATGTAATTTTTTTTGGTAAAGCGAAGCCCGCTTTCAGGAACTTCGTGGGGTTTGAGTTTCTCCTCCGGTCCATGAATGCCTAGTTTGCGGATCACCACATCTGGACCACCCTCATTTGCAGGAATAACCCATTCGGGTTTCAGTTTCTTGATCTGGCCACTGTAATCAACCCGTTTGGTTAAACCCATGGACCAACGACTGGAGTTGTCACACCAAGGTAAGTTCACCGTGTTCAGTCCGCGCTCCAAAACTTTGCCAAAGATGGTTATGGATTTTTCAAATGCATCCCTCTCATCTTTTTTTCCATCCGCATTCACATCATGATTATTATCTGAAGCGTCCCAGCAAATCCAGGATTCCGAAGATAAGATTTTTTTGGATCGGTAGTTTGCTAAATCCAATTTCTCTCGAGCCAAATCATATTGTTTCCAGCAATTAGGAATAAGCTGGCCGTCCATCATTCCGTATCCATTCAAATGATCCGAGATATTGAGATTAAGAGCATCTACTTGTGACATTAATTCTTTATCGGCTACCAATTGATCATAGTAATCATCCACGGCAACTGCACCTACTCCATTTAGTCCTGCCCGAGCTCCGCATGGCTGACATGGTGAAGTTCCCGAGGTTGATACGATTACATGCTTGCTTGGTTCTCCTTCATATACCCTGCGAATGGCCTTGGCTCCGTTTGTGAAGATTTCTTCCTTGATGAAGTTCATGTCAGCTTCGTTCATCATTCCCTGCAGGTTGACTTCATGATAAAGTTGGTAAGCACCAACACGCTTTTTAAAGTATTGGGCGATCCGCGTAACGAATTTAGGGTATTCCCCTGCCCTCGGTTTCCATGCCCCCCCTTCCCCGTTTTCAGAGGCCCACGCCGGACAATGCCACATCACAAGTTCTACCTGAACTCCTCGCTCTGCGCACAAATTAATCGCATGGTCGATCCCATGTAAGTAACCGGACATATTATTTTTGTAGTCCGTATTGCCTGGATTGGGTTCCGCAGCATTCCAGTTTACCCAAAATTGTGCATAGCTACTGTGTTTTTTAATGAGTGGGCGATTGGCATCATAGATTTCACAATTCTTGAGACCGAATGGTTGCCAACGAACGCCAACCTGCATGTGGTCGGTGGTCCATTGGTACCGCTGTTCCCCAAATAGGTTATGGGCGAATCCTAGAAGAATCGAAAAAATGAGAGTTGGGAGTTTATGCAAAAACTTACTTGGGTTTATGGTGGGAGATGTGAGTTGAGAAATATCTTAAGGGCCGATTCTAGTTCCTCAGAATTCTGACTACTTCCGCATAGGATAAATGATGCCCAACCAATGGTTGGGATTCATTTTTTTGCGATTGTTGCCAGGTAGCAAAAATTGAACCGTCCTTAAGAGTAACAGCGGAGGCATAGCGACTGCAGCCGCTTCCATGAGGCGAGATAAACATCGGAAAATCAATGGAAAGCTTATTCAGCTTGGGGAATTCAGCGTCCCAACCCCATGCCAGCCCACCGAGTTCTTCACATGAATAACCACGTGGTCTTTGAGCAGCTTTCGGGTTTTGATCAAGCGGGCGTAAGCACTCCGCACCATCGTAAAAAAAGAGAGAAAGATCAGGCAAATCTGCAAACTTTCCGATTTTGGGTAACGGAAGTTTTTCGGTGACTCGTAAACAGGCAACATCCCAGCTATTTCCCCGCTCCAAAATGTTTTCAGAGACAAGATTAAATGAATTCTTGCCTGAATGTCTGGTAAGTAATCCGCTGTTTGAACTGGACCACGAAAAAGGATGATGACAAAAAATCACCTGTGTTTGTCCATCGCCCTGATGAAATGCCACCGGGTCCTTGTAGTGAAGCGTCGAACCTTTTTTCGACCGGGCAATGGTTGTCATTTCCTTCAACTTAAAAGAACCCAAGCCGTTTTCTGATTCTAAAAGGTCAATAGACCAGACCCCGGTTCCGGGTTTTTGAAAGTGGATCAGGTTTTTCGGATATGCTGTCTTTTTTTCCGTGGAAATAATAAACTCAAATGCACTTTTCGAGGTGCTACCAGCTATCAATGATACCCCTTCGATCGAGACCACTTCCTCCGTATGGGAGAGTTCTTCCTTTGAAAAAGACAATACTTTTTGAAAATCATCGGAGGGCGAACTGGCACTGAAAACAGCACATTCAAGTCCTCTTGCCCCTGCTCCAGTTCCGGTCCGGGCATCACCTTCATTTCGGAACCTTCCACTCACGAGAATATTTCCCTCTTCTTGCAGACAAATATTTCCTCCCCCAAACCAAAAGCCCGAAGAGTTCCCTAGAGGTTCAATCAGAGTTCTGGCAGCATCTTGATCAAGCAGTCTTCTTCCTAGCTCAAGGAGTCTTTTTTTCAGGCTTTCTTCTAACTCCATCACCTAAGCATACCAGCAGCTAATGTTTGATGAGTGAAAGGATCGATCAAGATGAAACTACCCGTATTTCGGTTCCTCCGATAGGTATCGTAAAAGATTGGCTCGGAAGTTCTGAATTTGATTCTACCAATATCATTCATGTTAAACTCTTTATCCTGTTCATTTTTCCGCAGGCTATTTACATCCACCTTGTAGGTAATCTCTGAAATCATAGCCTGGGCGGTTTTTGTGGTATGCTTAATCAGATATTTTCCACCATGGGTTAGCTTTTTGGAGTTGGAAAACCAACAGATTCTTGCATCCAGATCCTGTGAAGATTTTGGCTGATTGTTTGGTTTTACCAACATATCGCCTCGGCTGATATCAATTTTGTCTTCTAATTGTATGGTTACCGATTGAGGGAAAAAAGCTTCCTCCATCTCTTCTTCCCCAAGCATGATTTTTGAAATTCTCGAAGTGAAGCCGGAGGGAAGTGCAGTTATTTCATCGCCCCTTTTAAATACGCCACCAGCGACTCTACCGGCAAATCCTCGAAAATCATGATGTTTGTCAGAATGCGGTCGGATCACCCATTGAACGGGAAAGCGAGAATCCACATGATTCGCATCCGAGCCAATGTAAACATTTTCCAAATGGTATAGTAAAGGGGCACCTTTGTACCAAGGCATATTTTCAGATCTCTCCACAATATTATCCCCTTTGAGTGCACTGAGGGGAATGAAAGTGACTTCCGAAATATTTTCAAGACGACTGGCAAAATCACTAAATTGGCGAAGCACCTTTTCATAGACTTCTTCTTCATATCCCACTAAATCCATTTTGTTGATACAGACGGCGATATGCTTAATGCCTAGTAGATCAGCAATGAAACTATGCCTTCTGGTTTGCTCGACCACTCCATTTCGAGCATCGACAAGAATGAGTGCAAGGTTTGCCGTGGAAGCACCGGTCACCATATTGCGGGTGTATTGGATATGACCAGGAGTGTCTGCGATGATAAATTTGCGCTTGGGAGTGGCAAAATATCGGTATGCCACATCAATGGTTATTCCCTGTTCCCTTTCTGCCCGAAGACCGTCAGTTAATAAAGCCAAGTTAATATTTTCATCTCCACGCTTTTTACTGCTTTGCTCGATTGCTTCCAATTGATCTTCGAAAATGGATTTTGTGTCATGGAATAACCTTCCTATCAGGGTGCTTTTACCATCGTCGACGCTTCCTGCGGTGGTAAAACGTAGCATGTCCATTTCTATATAATCTTTATCCATACCTATAAAATTTAGAAATAACCTTGTTTTTTACGATCTTCCATGGCCGCTTCCGATCTCTTGTCATCCGCCCTTGAGCCCCGTTCAGTCACTCTGGATGCAGATACTTCAGCAACGACTTCCTCCAAATTGGCTGCATCCGATATGACCGCTCCGGTACAAGTGGCATCACCAATTGTACGAAAACGAACCTTCTCTTTCCTCACTTCCTCCTTCTCGTGAGGGGAAACAAAATCGGTGATGGCAAGGAGCATACCGTTCCTTTCGATGACATTTCTCTCATGGGCAAAGTACAGACTTGGCAGTTCGATTCCCTCGGTTTTGGCATATTGCCACACATCCATTTCCGTCCAATTACTGAGGGGAAAAATCCGAAAGTTTTCCCCCTGCCCCTTTCCCCCGTTGAAAAGATTCCATATTTCAGGTCTTTGGTTCTTTGGATTCCATTGTCCGAACGAGTCACGATGAGAGAAAAACCGCTCTTTGGCCCGGGCTTTCTCCTCATCTCTGCGACCTCCACCGAGGCAGGCGTCAAAATTTTCGCGATCGATGGTTTCGAGTAAAGTTACTGACTGAAGGGCGTTCCTGCTTGCATTGAGGCCGGTTTCCTCAGCTGCCGTGCCCCGGTCAATCGAATCCTGCACCAAGCCTACTACTAAATCAACACCGTACTCTTTCACGAATTTGTCTCTGAATTCAATGGTTTCCGGAAAATTGTGCCCCGTATCCACATGTACAAAGGGAAATGGGATTTTGGCTGGTGCGAAGGCTTTGGAAGCTAGATAAGCCATGATAATGGAATCTTTACCTCCAGAAAAAAGCAGTCCTGGTCGTTCAAACTGAGCGGCGGTCTCACGAAGCACAAAAATAGCTTCTGCTTCAAGTTGCTGTAAGTGATTTAAATTGTAATTGCGCATAATTTGAAAGCTTAGGTGACTTCATCCATAACCGCGGTTGAAAGTTTTATCATAGAACTGGCGAGAGATGTGTTTTCCGTGTCCAGCAAAAGCCAAGGAGTAAGGGGAGGCTCAAAGGTTGAATCCTTGCCAGTAAACGACTCAATTTCGCCATTGTCTAATTTCGCGTAAAGACCTTTAACATCTCTTTGTTTGCACTTTTCAAAAGAACACTTCACAAAAATTTCAAAAAAATCATCTTCCCCAATAATTTCTTTAGCATCTTCCCTGATCGATTTCGTTGGAGAGATAAGGGAAACAATCACCACAAAACCGTTTCTGGACATTAGTTTTGCCATTTCACTTACCCGGCGGACATTTTCCTTACGATGACCCATGCTAAAGCCCAAATCCTTGCACAGCCCATTTCTGACATCATCTCCATCGATGACTATATTTTGTATATTTTTTTCAAAAAGAAGCTTTTCCAATTCTAAGGCTAGGGTGCTTTTTCCGGAACCAGACAACCCGCACAACCAAAAGACACCACCTCGATGATTGTTCGAGGATTCCCTCTCGCTTCTTTTAAGAATGCGATCTTCAATTGGATGAATATTTTGTGGGCACATAAATAAGAAAAGGTCAAAGAAGGGTACCAAACCAAAAAGCGAGAACGCATGAGCGTTCCCGCTTAATGGGGTGGGAGAATGGGGGTTCTCCCATGGGGTAAAATATTAAGTTACTAAAAAGGAGCAGCTCCTGCAACATTTAAAGAGATTTCAATTTCGTTGGCTACCTTCTCTAAATTTTGACCGGCTTGAATATCAAAGTCGTCCCTCTTGACCGAAAACTTTGAACGAATAACAAGGAGATCTCCCTTTACACGATTACGTTTCTCAAGCATCCCCTTGAGATAGGTTAACCTGACAGGCACTTTCATGTCCAAGGTGATGTTTCGAATGGTCATTTTTCCCTGAGCATCTGCGAGAACATCCATGCCGTCTTTTTTAATGTTATGTAACTGATTTAGGGAAAAGTGTATGGAGGGAAATTTCTCCACATTAAGCCAATCTTTGCCATGCATATGTTCTTTAAGTACAGGGTTGCCTACATGCAGGCTTTTGGCAGATAAGGAAATCTTCCCTGTGGTGAGTTCCGGTTTTTGCGGATCAAACTTCACTTGTCCGCTAACCCCATCCCCGGAACCATTAATGGACTCAAGGGGTGCATCCATCTGAAAGATTATATTATTAATATTTTTAGGGTCTTTAAAATCAAAGTGGGTCGAATCCCCATAGCTTAGACAAAAAGAGAAGAAGGAAAAAAAGGGCAAAAAGATGATATTCATTCAGTAAAGTTAAAATACAAAAAACAGAAACTCAATCCGCAAGCAAAAAGATGATCATTCAGAAAATCGCCAATAACCTTACTTCCTGAAAATTCTTCAGGATCTTGGGTGAGCGGTTTTATGAGTCTCTTTAAGCTTGGCGACTGAAAGATGCGTGTAAATTTGAGTGGTGGAGAGGCTGGCGTGACCGAGCAAGTCCTGAACGGCCCGTAGGTCAGCCCCTCTATCCAGTAAGTGAGTTGCATAGGAATGCCTTACTTTATGCGGGGAAATGTCATCGGGTAAGCCGGCCTGCCTCAGCTTTTTTTTGAGAATTAACTGCACGGATCTTACGCTGAGACGTTTACCCGCACGATTGATTAGAATCGGTGAATTGCATGAAGATATCGTGCATAGATTATCTCGAAAGAAAATAATATCCTGCATGACTGAGCTACCAATCGGGGCAATCCGCTCTTTTCCACCCTTGCCGCTCACGCGCAAAGTGGCTTTGGTGAAATCGATATCAGAATAGTCGAGTGAAACCAGTTCACTCACCCGGAGTCCACCTGCATACAAAATTTTCAAGATTAACAGGTCTCTAAACTGAATAAATTCAGTTTTCGAATGCGAGGCGGCATCAAAATTTGAGGACTGTAGCAAGGATTTCGTCTGTTTTTCAGAAAGAAAGTTGGGGAGGCTTTTTTCAAGCTTTGGGAGTGTGAGATTGGCAAATGGATTGGAACCGCAAATCTTTCTCTGTTGGGCGAAACGAAAAAGACCCTTCAGGGCAGAGAAATGATTACGAAGTGTAGTTCTGGCCAGTGATCTCTGAGCTTCCACCAAATAGGATCGGGCTTCCATTCGGCCGATATTTTGGAATGTAATGTTTTGATTGATTCCGGACAACCATTTGAAAAACAAAATAATCGAATGGCGGTAATTTCGGGATGTGTAGACAGAAAGTCTTCTTTCTTTAGAAATAAATTCTAAGTATTGAACTGCAATTTCCGGAAGATTAGCACTCTCGTCACTAGTCTTAACGAAGGAATCTGCTACTTCAATCTTTCCCATGTCTCCACTGCCATTTCATATATAAAAAAAATTAAAATAACCATAAACACCCAAACGGCCAAAGTGAGATAAAAGCCAAACCCAGTTTCGGCTCTTCTTGGAGTTTCTTTTCTGTAGGCACGAGAGGTGTTGTCATAAGCATCGATGGGAACGATATTACCTCCCCTTTCCTCACGGCTGCGAAGCCTGCCTTTTTTTGGTTCCACAATTCTAACACATCATTGTAATGACAAAATTGCAAGTGTGCAGAGCGGATAATTAACTAAGGAAAGCTTGGATTTTACTGATGAAAAAATCAAAAGCATCCTCCAATAAGTAATGACCAGCATCGTCACTGGTGAGTGTTTGCATATGGGGGATTCGTTCCTTCCATTCAGCCAAGAAACCGGGATGAAAGCAAAAATCCTTCATTCCCCAGCAGGCGAGTACCGGAACGGAAGAAAGTTGGGAAAGTGCCAGTTCAGTTTCCTGGAGGAATTTTTGGGTCGGATGATGGGCTTCGAGAGGAATGTCACGGACGAAACTCCAGATGGCCACCCTGCTTTTCCAGTCTTGGTAGGGGTAAAGAAATCCTTTCTTTGCTCCCGTAGACAAGCCTTTTTCAGTCGCCATCCAGGTTGCGGGCAAAGCGAATCCGTTAAATTGCCTCACGAAAATTTCTCCAATCAATGGTATTCGGCATAATTGGATGCGCCGAGGAACATCATCACAAAGAAAGGCAGCCGTATTCAAAAGAATCAATTTATTAATTCTAGAAAAATCCTTGCGAAATGCGGATAGACCGATGGCACCACCCCAGTCGTGAACCACAAGGTTGAACTTCCTGAGACCTAGATGCTCAATCAATTCGAGCAGATTGAGACTGTGATTCTTTAGATCGTAAATAAAGTTCTTCGACGAAGGCTTATCCGAGAAACCACACCCCAGATGATCTGGAGCAATGCACCTGAATTGATCTCTTAGAGATAAAATGAGGTTACGGTAAAAGAAGGACCAGGTTGGATTACCGTGCAAGAAAATGGTAGGCGGATTTTCGGGGTTTCCTTCATCAAGATAATGAACCTTGAATCCATTTTTGAGGCCGTAGTAATTTCCATCAAAAGGATATTCCCTTCGAATTGAATCTGTGAGGTTCATCAATTATTCAGAGCAAGCATGAGACTTGACAAACCACTGCCAATTCCAAGTAAGGCGGATTTCATCTGCGGGAAATCCTTATTTTGCTCACAGGCCAAGGTGTAAGTGATTGGTAAAGAAACGGAGCCGCAATTTCCGAGTGATTTGTAGGTGTTGAAGCTCTTTCGTGAATCATAACCTAAAGCTTTTTCAATTTCCTGCTGATGGGCTTTCCCCACCTGGTGAGTCACGATTAGCTGGGGTGATTGCGGATTCCATTTGGTGACTTGCAGGAATTTGTTCCATGCGTGGGTTGCTACCCTGATACCAGCATGCAGAAGTTCCTCAGAATCCGTTTGCATGAGCATTCCACCCATGGACTGGTCTCCCTCACATAATTTATTATGGCTGGTGTCCGTCGAACTGGCGAATTGTGAGAGTCTGGGAAGGCATGAGTTTGTCTTGTTTTCCCTACAAATAGACCATGCCACTGCACCCCCACCAATGGTTAGGTTGGCGAAGAATGGCTTTATTTGCTTACGATCAAATTTACTTTCATTGAGGAGTCGAACGGTCTCATCAACCAAAGGTTTACCGTTTTCTCCTGCCACGATGATGGCTCTGTCAATCATCCCCTGCTCGATCATGCTTCCCCCGAGAATCAGGGCATTAAGAAATCCGAGACAAGCATTGGATACATCAAGAATCTGCGTATTTTGCCCTAATCCCATTAAATTATGAACATAAGATGCGGTTGCAGGCTCCAGTCGGTCCCGGCAAACCGCTGAATGTATTAGCAGGTCAACTTTATTGGGATCAATTTCTCCTTCCTTTAATAATTTAATCCCGGCTTCGGCTGAGGATTGAGAGGCTTGCTGGTGACTGTCCCAAAACCTTCTCTCCTCAATGCCAGTCATCAATTCTAGTCGACCTATTTGTAGGTTTAAGCGTTGATAAAGGGGGGCGAGAGTGCCCTCTAGTTCCTTTGAGGACACGATATGCGGAGGGAGTGAATAAGCCATTTTTTCAACAACGACTTGCTTGAAACTCATCATTTCATTTCCATAGCGGAATTCACCACATCCTTGTCAAAATAATTCAAGCCCATTCCCGCATCGACAACGATTCCCTGTCCGTTAATTCCAGAAGAAGCGTTGCTGAGAAGAAAAACGGCAGTTTTAGCGACTTCTTCCGTTAGGAGTGCTTTTTTTCGAAAGGTTAATTTTTCAGCGAAAAGATAATTCTTCAAATACCCCGGAATGCCGGCCGAAGCAGAGGTTTTGAGTGGCCCTGCATTCACTGAGTTAAATCGAATGGAACTAAAAGCTGAAAATGATTTTGCCAAGTAACGGACATTTGCTTCGAGGGAGGCTTTAATAGGAGCCATGAAACCGTAATTTTCCGCTGTTACTTCCGTGGATGAGATGCCAATGGTTACCACCGAACCATTTTGTGACAGAGCAGTCTTGCAGGCATTGGCCAGTTCGATCAGGGAAAAAGAAGATATATGAGTGGCTTGAAGATAATCCTTTAACTTAGTCTGATGGAAAGGTTGAACACCTTCGGAGTAGTTGGCGAAAGCAATAGAATGAAGTATTCCATGAATGGATTCAGAGTCCAACCGGGAAATCAACTGATGCAAGGACTTTACCTGATCCGATTTCTCAAAATCACAAACCAGCACCTCGGCTTCTGGTTTCAGAACTAGAAGTTCCGCCTCTCTTTTTTGGCTCCGAACTACATAGATAATTTTGGCCCCTTCCCCTTCAAGAATTTCTGCAGTGTGCCAGGCAACACTTTTCCGATTTGCAAACCCGGAAATTAGGAAAGTTTTTCCAGAAATTCCTAAAAAACCGGACATCAGGAATTTGGGGTTTCTTCAACGAGTGCAAGGGCGAATGAAACGGTGGTTGCAACCTTGTTTTTAAGGCGAATTTCTCCTCGAAGATTATAAAACTTACCGATTTGCTCCTGAAGAAAGACTCTGATTTCTAGTAAGTCTCCCGGTTTAATCATCCTCTTAAAGCGAGCATCGCGTATGCGTGAAAGAACTGGAGTAACTGACTCATTATTTAAAGCAACCTCCCCGATCTTTTGGGATAAAAAAATCGCTCCGGTTTGAAAAACGGACTCGCAGGAAAGGACACCCGGGAAAAGAGGATTATTGGGATAGTGACCATCGAATATGTCAAGGTCCTCACGGATTTTTAATTCACAAGTGGCGTCTTCATCGTTGATTTCAACAATTCGATCGACGAAAAGAAAGGGCGAGCGGTGAGGAATCCTTCTATGAATTTCTTCCATTTGCTTAAGTGCTGTACTGTGATTACGGGTTTATTAAAAAAACAAGATCTTTAAGGAAAGAGCTAACCCTTGTGAGGACAAGATTATTTTCCTCGCAGAAATCGATCGATCTTGTTGGCCGTAATAACTCCGTAGTTGATCGTGCCCAACCATCCGGACATAATAATTCCGACAGAACCCGCGTGGTAAAGCCCGGGGGCGTGATCAGGCAATTGTGAAGAAACATCGAGTCCTTCAAATTTGGTGCCGAATGAAGCACCGGACGCATGATGTGTATAATGCTTAATGGTACGGGGAGTGGCTGCTTCCAAATGATCAATTTTTGTGCGAATTCCAGGTATTATTTTTTCAAGAGCGACAACGGATTCTTCACAGAGTCTTTCTTTGGCTTTCGCGTAGTCATCATCCGATAAGTTTTGCCAGTCTTGCCATTTTGCATTGATTGAAGCAACGATGCTATACCTTGGCTCCTTGCGTTCGGGTCTAGTGTCAGGATAATAGACGGAAAATGTTCTACTGCTAGTGTTAAAGCTGGTGAGTTCATCCGTCGAAAAGGATTTGGATTCAGAAGTAAAAATAAGATCTCCCACATCGGGTATGGAAACTCCTTTTTTCAAGCCGATGTAGACTTGACAGGAAGTCGAATTTAACCGAACAGATCTTGCCTGTTCCGCAAAATCCTTGGGCAATTTGGATAATCCAAGTAATTTCTCAATCGTATTTTTTAGGTTAGCATTTGAAAGAACAGCTCCACAAAGAATCTTTTTCCCGTTTACCACGACTCCTTCCACTTTATGCTGTTCTCCTATTTTACTGGTTGTTACTTCTTCAACCAAGCACTCCCGACGCAAGTCAGCACCATTGTTTCGAAGTTCCTTAACCATTTTCTTTATGAGGGAGTCCGTTCCATCCTTAAATGTGTAGATCCCTTTTTTCATGAAGTTGGAAAAAACAATGCCGTAGGCTATCGCAGGATCTAAAAGGGATGATCCGTTCGCGTATGAGATTGGTTCTAGAAGGAGTCGCTTGATTTCATTTCGCCCAGGGAAAAACTCTTCCAAAAGGTCGCCAATCGAGCGTTTATCATTGGCGAAATAATCCATGTTGGCTAGGTGGTCATAAAATTCTTCCACTTTAAACTTGGCTATATTGAAACTGGACTGCAAAATTTTAGTGAAATCAGAGCGGTCGAAAGTTGTTTTGAGATCGTACTGGGGATTGATGAAGCGAATATTTTTAAGCTGCACGATTGAATCGGCAATTTCTTTTGTCCAATAACGTTTGCAGGATTTGATCATTCCCACGGGGAATCCATGCAGGGAAATATCAAATATGTGACCTCCTGCTCTTTTAAACCAAGTGGCCAAACCGCCGAATTGATAATGATGTTCGAGCAAGAGTACAGAATGGCCTTGTTTGGCCAAGCAATTAGCTCCGGTAAGCCCGCCCAGACCGCTTCCTATTACCACGACATCATAATAGTCTTTTAGATTAGCCAATGAATTTTTAGCCACGATATTAGTCTATATTCTACAGGCATACAGGACAAGGTTGGAATCAAATTTGATTATTCAAGAACAGAAGGAATGGCATGCCTATAAAAAAATTCTTCCGCCGTTTGATCGGGTGGATCACCCGGTCCCCGGAGGAACTGGATATTAAGGTTTGCTAAAAACTCGTAATCTTCCTTCCTCAACACTTCGGGTGAAATCGCAAGGGATTTGAGGGGCAAGGTTGATAAGCAATGTATGTCTTTTAAAGCGATACCTATTATGTTTAATGTTTTTATGGGTAAGTAGGCCAAGCAATCTATTGATTTCACATGTGATCCGGGCAAGTGAAGTTCCTCAATAGGACAGTTTGCTAAAGGGGATAAATCATTAATCGGAGTCCCTCTAATTTCAACTTTTCGCAATTTATTTGCCTCCGTCAGGAATGAAATGTTGCTAATGAGTGAACCGGAGAGCACGATTTCTTCCATTGATTCGCAGTTCAATTCATTCATCTCTTCAATCCGCGTTTTAAATAGATTTAGAATGGTAAGCTTGGCTTTTTTTAAGGGGTGAAATCGGTTGATTTGAGCTCCTGCAAGATTGAGGATTCTCAAAGGCATTTTCTCGCAAAAACGAATGTCGTGGAGCGACGAATTTGGTAGTTCAAGAATTTCCAAGGGATGTCCTGCCAATTTTTCAAAATCAGTGGATGCTGTTGCAAATGCTTTTAATCTCGCCAGATTGAAACAACTTAATTCCGAGAAAGGTAATTTAGTTTTATGGGGTAAAACAAGTGAAGAAATTTTTTCAGGATTTAGACATTGTAGATCGAAATTTTCCAATACAGAAAGATCGCATTCGATGATCGGAAGTTCATATAAATCATGTAAATTTGATGGAGGTTGTCCCGTGAATTTAATCCCCAGTCCCCCGGGAAGCAGATAGCTCTCAGCGGTAAAGCCCATTTGCTGAAGTCTTCGGTTACAAGACTCTTGTATGTCATACAGAAGTTTCATTCGGTCTTTTAAGGAAAGAGTCGTAAATTGTATGCACTTTTTCAAGTCCTTGACAAAGGAATTGAGCTTTAGAATAGTACAACTCCCAATTTTAATTGCCAAACAGCTCATCAGCAGAAAAGAAAGAATAATGCCCTCTTGGCAATATTATATCGGTTGGATTCTCGTAGCTTTAAATAGCCTATGCCTACTGAGATTAGGATTGCTTCCGATGATTTTTTTTGGACGAAATTATAAATTATATAGCAAGATTTTTTGGGTATCCTGTTTGGTTACCATAATTTTTTTGGCATGTGAAGTGATGCTTATTCGAATGTTACTACATGCTAGCATCATTTAGTTGAACCGCTTCAACCCAGTGATATAAAAGCGGAAATCAATATAATTCTTTGATACGAATATTCCGAAAGGCAACAGGATCGTTGTGACCAGCAAAACCAAAATGACCCTCTTGTATGGAAAGACCTGGATGTTCTTTGTTTGCCATGAAACTATTCACCTTAGCAAGATCTGTATCCAGAATAATTTCATCATTTAGAAAAACCGTGACATGGGAAGCACGAACAATTACTTCCTGTTGGTTCCACTCTCCTAGTTTTTTAAGAAATCCTTTTTTAGCCGCCGCAATCCCATAAGCGGAACCATGGTACTGCCTTGGATCAAGTTTGGCATAGCGAGGATGTGTGTTGTCTAGAACCTGGAGCTCACACATCCCATGATAGGCTGCGTTACCATTACCTGGGTAACGAATCGCCAATCCGTTGTTTCCTCCCGCTGGAAGCTTAAACTCAAGTTTCACGGAGAAGTCCTTGAATTTTCTCTTCGTGTAAATGGTGCCCCCTTTACCCTTTAAGCAAGAAATAGCTCCGTCCTTGACTTCGTAATTCGATAAGGGTCCCATCCAACCATCAAGATTCTTTCCATTGAAAACCGAAACATATCCAACTTCATCTCCCGCATCGCAACAACTGGCTTCTATTTCTTTAATGTATATATTTCTCCAACGGATCTCGCCACCATGTGTCTGCAATTGAATCGGACCTTTCTCACGAAGGGGCTTCCTTTGATCAATAGGAGTTTTTCGATCCCAATAATTGATTAGGGGAGCTTCATCCACCACCAGTTTGTCATTAAGTATAACGGTGACCTTGTTTCCTCGCATGGTTATGTGAAATTTATTCCATTCGCCAAATGGATTGTCCGCTTTAACCAATGGGTCTCTCCCTGGTGTTTCTGCAGGCCCATTATTCCAAAGACCGCCCGAACCTTTTTCGGCCCCAAGTTTCCATTTGCCCCCTTCTTTGGTGGTATCCCAAATCTGGATTTGAGGAATTCCTCTCAAGTAGATACCACTGTCAGCTCCGGCCACCGTTTTGTATTCAAGCAGGAGTTCAAAATCTGCGTAATTTTTCTCAGTCGTCAAAAAAAGTCCCTGACCGTCATTGACCAGTTCGCCTTTCTCCACGGACCAATGTTGATGAATGTCGATTTGACTGGCTTCCCATTTTTTTTGAAAGTCATGGGTTGAAAGATTCATCCATACATCTGGATCCTCGGTTTTTGCTCCCCACCAACCATCCAGATTTTCACCATTAAAAAGAGAAACAAAACCTGCTGGTGGCTCTGCATTCACCGTTAGTTGGGCAACTAGCCATACAATCAAAAAAAAGCAGGGTGTGTTCATGCTACTATTTAGATGGGACCAAGATTTTCAAGCAAGCTGAAAAGTCCGATACTCCTGATCCTAGCCAAGGAAGAGGAGGTCTTTTGCTATTTTTAAGTCTTTGTTCTCAAGAAATTTACGGATCTCGTATTTCGCTGATCTTGGGCAGTAAAGTATGATTATAAATTCAGCACCAGAAGAATTAATTTCGTTGAAATGAAAAATAGGGGATTCTTGGTGAGTGGAGCCTATATTCTTCGGATTAACTTCGTAATATTTTTCTATCTTTACCCCATGGTTCTTTAGCCAAATAACCTGCTTTTTGGCCACTTTGCCCGTCCCCAAAGCAGAAAGTTTTCTATTTCCTAGAGATTTTTGCCTAATCCAAATAGAAAAATGCTCCGCCTTAATTTTTTGGAAGGCTTCCTGGGAATATCTTTTATCCTGCCTTGATAAACGGGATGATGAATCATACCAGTAAAGCAAAATGGAGTCAATTTTCGCCATCATTATTCCCATGGATAAAAATCTCAACCATATTTCATAATCTTCCGGAAAATCATCTCTCCTGTATCCACCATAAGTTTCTACTATCGATTTCCGAAAGGCAACTGAAGGATGAGCAAGCGGGCTTTCCTCAAACCGGTGGTTTTCAATCTCATTACTTGAAATTACCTGATTGAGCCATTTGACATAAAAAGCATACCCTCGGCCGTCAAAATTTTCAGCACTATCTGAAATATAAAGCACCTTGGGGGCGAGCAGACCGGTTTTAGGGTTTGCCTCAAGGAAGCGAATCTGTTCACCAACCCTTTCCAAATTCATGGAGTCATCGGAATCCATACGAATAATGATTTCACCCCTGGCCTTCTCTAATCCAAGATTTAAGGCTGAAACAATACCAGTTTCTTTGTTTTTAAGATTATGGATTCGATGATCGGATTTCATCTTTCTTAAAACGATTTCTTCCGAAGAATCTGTAGAGTGATCATTGATGGCCAAGAGTTCCCAGCAAGTAAAATTCTGTTTTGAAATCGAATTTAAACACCGTTCCAGCGTTTTTTCTGAATTTCGATAAGGAAGAACAACGGAAGCAATTGGTTCCGCCAACATCACCTTTCTTTAGTTTATTTGCCGCAAAGCTTCATAACTTGCTATGCCAACGGCAACGGCCAAGTTTAAGGATCTTAACTTATCATTGTATTTGGGTATTTGAATTCTTGAATCAACCCATTGGTGGATAAAATCGGGAGCTCCATGCCCTTCATTGCCAAATAAAAGTCCCTCCCCTTTTTTAAAATTTACCTCCCATATGGTTTGTTCTGCGTGGGTAGTTAAAAGGTGTATTCTTTGGGGGCGCGAAGGATGACTAAGAAATGCTTGCCATTCTTGATGTTCAATCACATCAAGATCAGCCCAGTAGTCCATGCCTGCTCGCCGGAGGTTACGATCATTAATAGTGAACCCAAGTGGGTGAACCAAATGAAGCCTGCATCCATTGAATGCACAGAGACGACCAATATTTCCGGTGTTTTGAGGAATCTCAGGTTGGTATAAAATTATTTCAATCATCGACGGAGTGACTTTTTGAATGCTTGCTCGGCTTCACGAGCCGCAACCCTTTTCTTCAGATCCTGTCTTTTGTCTCGTTGGTTTTTTCCCATGCCGACGGCAATTTCACATTTGACTATTGCTTCCTTGAAATAAAGTCGTAGGGGCACGATTGCTTTGCCGGCAGCCTCAATATCGATCCTTAATCTATCAATTTCTTTCCTCTTCAGGAGGAGTTTTCTGGGTCTTTGTGGCTCGTGATTTTGATCACCGCCATACTCGTACTCAGCAATGTGGGCATTAAATAAATATAATTCTTCTTTGACAAAGCGGGCGAATGATTCGGATATTTGTGCATTGCCCAACCGTATTGATTTAACTTCGGTGCCCAAAAGCTGGATTCCGGCTTCATGCTTATCACCAAGGGTAAATTTATGCCTTGCCTTGGAATTAGTAATGAGGGGCAGTTGTTTGCCTGATTTTTTTTTGGCTGTCATTCCAGCCTCTCGCACCAACGGACAGAAAAATAACTAACTAATTTCTTCTTCCTGCCATTCCTGATAGGAAATCTTTCCTTCAATAATTTCTTTGAGGGCGATATCTTCTGGCTCAAGTTTTTCAAGAGATTCAACCAAAGGTTTACTTCCATGTTTAAGTTGCTTGGACCTTCTTGAGACCATATTGATTAATGTATTTGGATCATGAACGATTTGTTGGGCTTCTTTTAGGTATTCGTCTCTCACGGCAATAGGAATGAATGGGTTCAATAAGGGATTTGATCAAATAGGATCATGCGAAAAGTTAAAAAAAATGAAAAAAGAAATCATGATGGCATGTACAACATTTTCGAGCCAAGAGAAAGCTCAGGAATGTTGTCGGAAATTAATAAAGAAAAACTTGATTGCTTGTGCTCAAGTAATTGGTCCGATAACTTCGAGTTATTTTTGGGAAGATCAGTTTTGCGAGGAAACGGAGTGGAAAATAGAAATAAAAACATCTGTGGATAAAGTTAAAGAGGTGGAGAATGCTGTCTTGCTGCTGCATGAATATAATCTGCCGCAGTGGATAACTTGGAAAGCATCTGCCAGCACAGCGTATGGCAAATGGGTGGAGTCAGGGAATTAATCCTCAGGTTTAGTCTTAACTAAGGATACTACTCGGTCTCCTTCCTTCCACTGACCTCTTTTTCGAAGAAGCTCAACGCGTTCGAAACGCTTAAGAACATTTCTTTTTTTTGTAAGTCCACCAGGGGGTTTGAAACTAGGGTGCCTGCTCATTTAATGAGTCTATAGAGGCTCTAGTATAAATTGACAAGAATTTTGTCAAAAGACTTAGGCGGGAACGCCAGCAGGTTGTACTCCTGGATCCATGTCATCTTCTTTGGATTCGTTTTCCTTAGGTTCTTGATCATGTTCTTCAACACTTTCTTCTTCGTTGTCCGTGGCAGTATCAGAAGAGTTTATGATCGGAGAAATAATTTTGCCTTGATCTAGGATCTCGTGAATGTGTTTACCCTCGATGGTCTCATGTTCAAGTAGTGCCTCTGCAGATGCATGCAAAGCTTCGACATTATCTTCAAGGATTGTACGGGCACGGTTATATTGATCGTCGATTATCGTTTTGATTGCGATGTCAATTTTTTGGGCTGTTTCTTCGCTGTAATTTTGAGCCCGGCTAAGTTCTTTACCTAAAAAGACCTGATCTTGTTTGTCGCCAAAAGAGATCATGCCCAAATCACTCATTCCCCAATCACAAACCATGCTTCTGGCAATATTGGTTGCCATACGGATGTCACCTGCAGCTCCGCTGGTAATGTCACCTATTTCGATTTCTTCAGCCGCCCTTCCGCCCATCGCACAACAGACCTGATTTAAAACCCGGCGCTTACTGTGATTCAAAATATCTTTCTTGGGTGTAAACATGGTACTTCCCAAGCTTTGCCCACGCGGAATAATTGTGACTTTGTGAATAGGCAGAAGTCCGTCATCTATTTTTGCCTGAACAATCGCATGGCCAGCCTCATGATAAGCGATAATTTTACGATCTTCATCATCCATGACTCGCCTTCTTTCACGACCAAAAGAAATTTTTTCACGAGCATCGTCCAAATCAATGCGCTCCACAACTTTTTTCCTGCGACGGGCAGCAATGAGAGCACCCTCGTTGAGCAGGTTGGCAAGATCGGCACCGGAGAAACCTGCGGTTGCCCTAGCAAGGGAGGTAAGCTCCACATCTTCGGAAAGTTTTATTTTCTTTGCATGAACTTTGAGAATTGCTTCTCTTCCTTCAAGATCTGGCAAATCTATAACAACCTGGCGGTCAAACCTGCCAGGCCTTAACAAGGCATTATCCAACACATCAGGTCTATTAGTTGCTGCGATAATGATGACGCCTTCATGTCCATCAAAACCATCCATCTCGACCAAAAGCGAATTAAGTGTTTGTTCTCGCTCGTCATTTCCGCCACCTAAACCTGCACCTCGTTGTCGCCCAACTGCATCGATCTCATCAATGAAAATAAGACATGGGGCACTTTTTCGACCCTGTTCAAACATATCTCGAACGCGGGCAGCACCAACTCCAACAAACATTTCAACGAAGTCAGACCCACTAATACTGAAGAAGGGGACATCAGCTTCCCCGGCAACTGCCTTGGCAAGAAGGGTTTTACCTGTACCCGGTGGTCCTACCATCAGCACTCCTTTGGGAATAGTCCCGCCAATCTTGCGGAATCTTTTGGGATCTTTCAGAAAATCAACAATTTCGGATACCTCTTCCTTGGCCTCATCGCATCCGGCAACATCTTTGAAAACAACTTTTTCATTTTCCCTGGTCAGCATTTTTGCCTTACTTTTACCGAAATTAAGAGCACCTTTTCCAGCCATGCGTAACTGCCTGACAAATAAAAAGTATAGCAGACCGATAATTAATAAAAACGGCAGCAGGCTGAAAAGTAGATCTGTCCAAATAGTGCTAGATGGTTCTTCAACTAATCGACCACCAAGAAAGGACCTTAAGTCTTTGTAGTCAGATTCGGTTATTCTACCTTTAACTACAAAAGGAAGTGTTTTATATTGGTTTTCATCAACCTCGAAAGCCGGGTTCAGTACTTTGCCGTTAACCACATACCATTCCTCACCCCCTTTTGGATCGCTTTGTATGACTGCTTTTTCGATACGGTCATCCTTCGCTGCGGATAGCAAATCGTCGACTGAACTTAAAGCACGCTGACTGGGTGCAATTTCACCCGATTGTGCCAACACTAACCCTATAATTGCTGCAAGGATTGCGAGCCATATAAACAATACTTTTGGATTAAAGCTCTTGGGCTGATTTGGTTGATTCTTGTTTTCGTTTTCACTCACGATATCCATTCTGTTTGGGCTTACTCATAAGTCAAATGGATTACCTTATCTGTTTGAGCACTTAATTTATACTTTTCAGAAGGAGGAAAACCTGGGATCCAGAGTATTTCCCCAAGCATATTTAAAATAAGCGGTGTTTGCTCTTTTCTTTTGTGTCTCCATTTCCTATCGATCATTAATTTGCTTACTTTGCTACTTCCATCTGATCCGAGGATATGCAATTTGTCTCCTTCCCTTCTTGATCTAACAAGTAATTTTATCCCTTGGTAAGAAATGTAGGCTTCCTTCGATTCAGAAACTTTTTTCGCTACAACATTCCTTACTCTCGGGCAGTTTGCTGACAGCGGTAAAGCCTTTAGTTTTTTTCCATTTGGAAAGAATATTGAATGTCCCAAAGGTAGCGATGTAACAGGTATTCGTGATGTTGGGTATATCGAACTTCTAACTGAAAGTAATCCATCTTTGATTGTAACCCTTAGGTTGTTTGGTAAGTCAGCTGTACTAATCTTTCCAGTTTCGATCTGTTTTAAAATTTTGTTTTCATTTCCATCAAAAGAAAACCCTAAGGGGTGTGATTCTGTAAGCCAAAGACGAAGAATTCTCCTTCTAATTGCAATTGGATGTGTATTGAAAGAGTCGATTTTGATCAACTTGCCGTTTTTGCAATCCCTGTACGCCAAATTTGCATAGGAATCCAAAGCATCTGCATCCTGCTCCAGAAGTTCCCTTGTTTTTGAAATACCTTTAAGGAAGTCGCATTCAAATGAATCTTTCCAAGGGGGAACGACATGACTGCGAATCCGATTCCTCAAATGCTTAGCTTCCTTGTTACTTTGATCCTCGCGCCATGGAATCTTTGATTTTATTAAAAAATCCCTGATTTCCATTCGCGAGAAATTGAGTAACGGTCGAATCATAATGAGGTTATCATGAATGGTAACTGGCTTCGGAGCATTTAGTCCAGAGACGGTGCTGGATCGGGGCAGTCTCCATAAAAATGTTTCAGCCACATCATCGGCATGATGACCCAAAAATATATGAGATAGGCCCTTTTTCGTAGCCACATCCTTGAAAAATTCCATCCTTTTGTCCCTGAGTGATGCCTCATCTTTTTTTAAGGAAGAATTCTGAATCTCGGATGTAAGGGGAATCCCTAAAAGATTTCCTGTATCTTTAACAAATTTTTGATCTAATTCTGAATCCTGTCCGCGAAGTCTGTGATTAAAGTGAAAAAGTACTAAACGATCTCTCAAGATTGGAAATTTATAAAAAAGCAAAAATGTCAAAAAGGTTGAGTCTGCACCTCCTGAACAGGCAATCGCCCACTTTTGATCCTCTTTACAATCATCAAGAATTTCTAAAATTCCATTCGGAATTCTTTCCTCTAGCTGAATTTGAGCAAACAATGACTCTAAATCTAATGCTTTAGGAAATGCCCAAGATGAGGACATTACGATAAATTTTTGTTTCCGATATATTGATCCGGAAACCACTTATTAAGGCAACCAGGTACTTTTACAGTACCATTTGGCTGTAAGTTATTTTCGAGAATAGCAGCCAAAACGCGAGGGATCGCCAATGCGGACCCATTGAGGGTATGTAGTGGCTTTGGTTTTCCGTCCTCTCCACGAAATCGAATATTGGCACGCCTTGCCTGAAAATCAGTGAAATTACTGCAACTTGAAACTTCCAGCCAGCGTTTCTGTCCTGCAGCCCAAACTTCAAGGTCGTATTGCTTGGAGTGAGGAAACCCTATATCGCCTGAGCAGATCAGCAGCACTCGGTATGGCAAACCGAGTTTTTGTAAAAGCCCTTCGGCATCAGTTCTTAGTTTTTCAAGTTCCTCAAAACTTTCATCCGGATGAGTCCATTTGACAAGCTCCACTTTGTCAAATTGATGCAACCGGTTAAGGCCTCGCACATCCTTGCCCCAACTTCCCGCCTCCCTGCGGAAGCAAGGAGTGTATGCACATCTCTTGACTGGTAACTGCTCAGCGGAAAGAATTTCATCCCGAAAGAAATTAGTCACCGGAACTTCTGCAGTAGGTATAAGGTAAACCTCCTCGTTTTGATCAAGGTACATCTGTCCTTCCTTGTCGGGGAGTTGGCCGGTAGCCGTTGCACTGGTTGCATTCACCAAGATTGGGGAATGCACCTCTTCATAACCGTTGTTTCCTGCTTCCTCCAAAAAGAAGTTGATCAAGGCACGAACCAGTTTGGACATCTCACCCACATAAAAAGGAAAGCCTGCTCCTGAAACTTTAACACCCCGAGGAAAATCAATCATTTGATCGAGCCAGGGTATGTCGAAGTGAGGAATGGAATTCGGAAAGTCACCCTCGATATCTCCCCAAGTAGATACAGTTTGATTGTCCTGCTCCCCCTTGCCATCAGGTACGGATTCGTGGGGGATGTTTGGGACGGTCATGAATGCCTCCTGGAAGGACTCGTCCGCTTGTCTGGAAATGGCTTCCAATTCCTTAATCCTGGCAGCCAGTTCTTTCATCTCCGCCACCTTGGCGAGAAACTCCGGTGAACCCTTGGATAACTGCGAAATTTCACTGTTGGCTGCCTTCTGTCCTGCCCTTGCTTGCTCCGTGGCCGAAATCGCTACCCTGCGTTTTAGGTCTGACTCAACAAGTGCATCCAAATCGCAATCGAATTTTTTACGTGAAATCGAAGAGCGCAAACCATCTAGGTCATTTCTGAGGTGTGAAATTTCGATCATATTATCGAGGAGATAACAACCTGAATAAAGTTCTGCAAAAGAAATCAATCTTATTTGTTTAACAAAAGAGCGTTAAGATTCATGATTAAGGAACAAAGTGAAAAAACTTAAAGTCATTCAACTGTTGCCAGAACTTAATGGCGGAGGAGTCGAGCGGGGAACTCTTGAGCTTGGTAAATACCTATCTAGTTTGGGACACGAGTCGATCGTCGTTTCAAACGGGGGTAGATTAGTTAAGCAACTAGAACAGCAAGGTTCAAGACATGAAAAGCTCCCTATTCATAAAAAAAACTTTAGTTCTCTTTTTCAGGTAAAAGTTTTGAGGAAATTGTTTGTAGAGGAATACCCTGACATAATTCATATGCGATCGAGAGTTCCAGCATGGATTGGATATCTTGCCTGGCGTAAACTCGATCCATCCAAGCGACCTCGACTCATTACCACTGTACACGGTTTTTATTCCGTTAACGCATACTCAAAGATCATGACCCGCGGCGAACATGTCATATGTGTGTCAAACAGCATACGCGAATATGTCCTTAAAAATTATCCCGATGTCCCTAAGGAAAAACTCACCGTCATTCACCGTGGCGTCGATCCCGCCCAATACTACTCAGACTATCAACCCAATCCCGCATGGCTTAACCGCTGGAAGCAGGATTACCCCCAACTCACCGGCAAGTTCCTTATTACCCTCCCTGCACGCATTACCCGCTGGAAAGGACAAATCGATTTCATCCAAGTTATTACTGAGCTCAAAAGTAAGGGTCTAGCCGTCCACGGACTCCTTGTCGGCGAAGCCCACCCAAGAAAATTGGAATTCCTCTCCGAAGTTAAAAAAACCATCCGCCTAGCAGGTCTTGAAAAAGATATAACCCTGACTGGTCACCGCTCAGACTTGCGAGATATACTTACTGCCTCAGATGCCGTAGTTTCCTGTTCAACCGACCCAGAAGCTTTTGGTCGAGTTACATTGGAGGCACTTTCCTTAGGTAAGCCTGTTGCCGCATATAGTCATGGTGGGGTTGCCGAACAACTAGATCAAATGTTACCGGAGGGCAGAATTCCTATTGGTGACATTACATCTATGGTTAATCTTCTTGCCGATTGGATTTCTCGTATTTCGCCTCCTGCCCCAACTCCGACTAGCGAATTTGAATTGCAACAAATGCTCAAAAGTACACTCGGCGTTTACGACGAGTTACTTTAATTTATACCAAGTTGAAAACTTCAGTTAATATTATCACCATTCTCTGGGGGCAAAAATACTCAGAGCGAGATGTAAATCGTCTCTTCGGGATGATTCAAAAAAATACCAGTTATCCTCTCACTTTTCACTTATTTAGCGACGAACCGCTTCCGGGACTCGATCCATCTATCAAAAAGCATCCAGAGCCTGGACAGAAAAAGGGTTGTTATCATGAAAAGTATAACTATCGAAAGGAAGCCGCTCTTTGTGATGATGCTTTGGGTGGATTGACAGGGCAAAGGGTATTCTTTTTTGATTTGGATGTCTTAATCACTGGTAGTTTGGACGAATTATTCGATTATCCTGACGGTGACAATTTTTATATAATTAACGATTGGAATACCCGTGGCAACCATGTTGGGCAAGCGAGTTGCTATTCTTTTGTTGTAGGTAAATTGGGACAGATTAAGGACTACTTTGAAGCAAATAGTGAAAGTGTGATTAACAACTTTGGAACTGCCTCCCAGGAGTATTTGTCAGATCAAGTGCTGAAACTCTTTGGTTCACTTAATTTTTGGCCCGAAGAATGGTTTAAGTCTTTTAAGTTTCATTGCCTTCCTGTTTGGTTTCTGAGGAGGTTTGTTGTGCCGGCAAAACCTCCTGTCAGCACAAAAGTACTAGCCTTTCATGGGCATCCAGACCTCCATGATGCCCTTAATGGCACATGGAGGGAAAAAAAGAAACATCGATGGAAGATATGGAAAAAACTTTATAAATGCTGTAAGCCAACTCGATGGATTGCAGATTATTACGCATGAATGAAAAATTCTTCTCCTGAATTACTACCATGGGGACATCACTCCCCATCGGCTTTATGCCAAATCATTAAGTTCTTAACTTCAATCGGGTTGGGACGAGGTAAATTCACCCACCAGATATATCATTCATGGCTTAGGTTTCATGGTGCAACTATAGACACTTCCATAAGAGGAATTCGATATAGGCTTAATATAACCGATAACATTACTGACAAGAAAATCCTCTGTTCCTCCAGAATTTACGATCAAGCCGAACTGTACTTCTTGAAAGAGGTTTGCCATGAAGGTGTATTTGTAGATGCGGGTGCCAATATTGGGTACTATTCGCTTTTCCTGGCAAAAACTGGTGCAAAAACTGTCCTTTCTATTGAGCCTAACCCGAGGACGATTGAAAGACTTCGGTTTAACATCGCTGCAAATGAGTTTGGCGCTACAATCAAAATTGAAAGTTCTGGAATTGGAGAGCTTGGAGAAAGTTTCTTCAACTCAAAAATTGATCTAGGTTGTGCTGCTATTGTTGATGAACAAGAAACTGGAGCTTTTATTAAGATCAAAACCAAACCCTTGTTGCATATTGTTCGGGAGTATGGCTTGCAGGAAATCTCTGGAATGAAAATTGATATTGAAGGACATGAAGATCGTGCTCTTATTCCGTTTCTTCAGCATGCACCAAAAGAACTTTGGCCCAAAAGAATCGTCCTTGAACATGCCCACGAAAAGCAATGGCAGTTGGACCTCAATAAAGTTTTAGCTGAAAGCGGATACACTATTTTCCGCAAAACTAGAGCTAATTCCCTTTTACAAATAAGATCGTCTTAGTGGATTTCATTTAATACCTCTAGCAATAAAGAAATGTTTAGCTAATGAGAATTTTGCACGCACACAACCTGATGCTGAGACATTACGGAAAAAGAAATTCATACAGTGGCAGGAAATTTTCCAATGGAATCATTCGTGCCAACCATAATTTGTATGAATTCAGTGACCGTGACATCGTTCGCTATGAGGCTCCCTTCTCCATTCGCCCACTTGGCATAAAAAAAATGAACAGGAAATTTCTCGAAACTTGTGAGAACTTTAGACCTGATTTTTTACTGCTTGGGCATTGTGACTTAATATCAGGCGAAACATTGGCTGAAGTTAGAAAGATTCTTCCATCAGTAAAGATTTCGCAGTGGTTTCTTGATGCCTTATGGATTGATAGAAATATTTGCAGGCTAAAAGAAAGGATGCATCAACTTGATAGTATATTTATAACAACAGGTGGAGAACAACTTAGAATGTTTTGTACGGGAAAAAACAAGGTGTGCTTTATCCCCAACCCCTGTGATGCATCAATTGAAACTTCGGATAATTCTACTAAGGAGAATTTGAGTATTGATTTACTTTTTTGTGGAGTCGGTAGTAAGTCTGACAAACGTTATATGATGCTTAAGGAGTTAGATTCAACCATCGGGGAAACACTCAATTTTCAGTCTTACGGTATTTATGGGAAACCACCCATTTGGGGAACTCAGTATGAGGACTTGCTTCCTCATGTTAAGATGGCCCTTAACCTGAATCGTGAAGAAGGCTGGTTTATGTATTCTTCTGATAGGATTTCTCAGTTAATGGGCAATGGGATTCTTAGTTTTATAAAAGATGAAAGTGGAATGAGAAAGCTTCTCACCGATGAAGAAGCCGTTTTCTTCAAAAACCAGGAAGATCTTAGGAAAAAAATTATTTATTTTTATCATAATGACGATCACAGGAAAGCGATCTCAGCTGCGGGCAGAAAGCTTTATCATGAACAATTTTCCGCAATGAACATAATCAAATTCATGACAGAAACCACATTTGATATCCCTCACACATTTGATTATTCCTGGTCTTCAGAAGTCTACAGCTAGTTTTTTTGAATACTTTAGATAAAAATAAAATTCTGGTTAAGGTCATCACTAAGAGCAGTCATTTGATTGCGGATAAACCTTCCTCCTTTAAAAACCAAGGATTCCCTAAAAATACACCCGAATGGGGCTCATGCCGATTTGTATTTGGCAATGAACAAAATTATGACTGGCTCGTTGTATACGATGATTTTGTCGGAAAAATCGATCTTAAGTGTGCTTCCCAAAACACTCTTCTTGTGACTCTTGAACCCTCCTCTATTAAAACTTACGAATCTGCCTACATCCGGCAATTCGGCTATGTACTCACAGGACAGGAGGATTGGGCACTCAAACATCCCGGGAAAATCCACTCCCAACCAGCTCTTTTTTGGTATTATGGTACTACTAGATCCTACGATCAAATTGCTCAAAAACTTCCCCAAGAAAAAACACTGAGTATTTCTACCGTCACCTCTTCAAAGAACCACACCCACACACTTCACAAAAAGCGTAATTTTTTTATCGAGGAGCTCCATAAAAAGCTTCCTCAACTCGATCGCTTTGGCAGAGGGATTCGTGAAATTAAAGATAAAGCTGATGCACTCGATTCATACAAATATCATATCGCTGTAGAGAATCATCGTTGTGATCACTGGTGGACCGAAAAGCTCTCCGATGCCTTCCTGGGACTTACCCTACCGTTTTATTACGGTGCTCCCAATGCAAGTGAATACTTTCCATCAGAGAGTTTCATCGAGATTGATATTAATGATCCAGTGAAAAGCTCCCAAATAATCAGTATCGCAATGAAAAACAACGAATACGAAAAGAGGCTCAAACACATTAACAAATCTAGACAGTTCGTTTTAGACAAGTATAATTTTTATGCGACAATTTCAAAAATAATTGAGCAGAGACATTTAAAAGGAAAAACTTTAAATTCTCACAATAAGGCTCTTCTCAGCCGTAATGAACTAAGAAAAATTCCAAACAAATTAATTGTTACATTATTTGAAAAAATAAGAAACAAAAGCATTGCCATTATAAAAAATGTTCGTGTTTAGCTTTTACTCATAGATTAATGAATTATATTTTAAGGAATATTTTTTCAAACCTAGGCGTTTTTCCCGGGAAAAACACCATGAACGATGATCTTTGTTCGCTTATTAGAGAACTCCGAATTAGTCCAACGCAGCATGACCTCATTAGAGTTGGACCAAGTGGGGATGGTGGCTATTTAATACCGGATGATCTTAATGGCATTAAGTATTGTTTTTCTCCTGGAGTTGCGGACTGTAGCGATTTTGAAAAGGATATGGCATCTCGGGGAATGCAGGTTTATTTGGCAGATAAATCAGTTGAAAAACCCGCTGTCGAAAATAACTCCTTCAATTTCATAAAAAAGTTTATCTCTTCTCAAAATTCTGAAAAAAAAGGATTGATTACAATGGACAATTGGGTTCAGGAACAACTACCTGAGTTCGCTAATGACCCTTCCTGTGAGGGTATTTTACAAATGGATATAGAAGGATCTGAGTATGAAGTTTTACACAATGTTTCAAATGGGTTGCTTGAAAAGTTCAGAATTATTATCATTGAATTTCATAAACTTCATCAGCTTGCGGACCGCTTTTCTTTTTCCCTATTAGCTCCAGCATTCAGAAAATTGTTAATGTCACATGTTGTTATTCACATTCATCCGAACAATAATCGAAGAGTCTTAAAGATTCATGGTTTAGAAATCCCCGCGACTATGGAGTTTACATTCTTACGCAGTGACCGAATGATTGCAGGAGGAAAGGTAAGTTCTTACCCACACCCATTGGATGCTAAATGTATCTCGAATAAGCAAGATGTACTTCTTCCGCGTTGTTGGCAGCCTAAGCTTTAGGTGACTAAGCCAGTTAAGCATATTGCTATTGTAGACGCTGGAAAAAATACGGCATTTATTGATGCAGTTCTGGCTCTAATTCAAGATCGTTACCAATTCAAAATGGTTCACCCCCGAAAAGCTGATTACATCTTTCACTCGTGCATGGGCAAAGAGGTCGTCAAGTACGACGGTATAAGAATATTTGTTACTGGTGAGTGTGTGACACCGGATTTTAATATTTGCGATTATGCTATGGGATTTGACCATATTCAATTTGGCGACCGCTACTGCAGGCTTCCCCTTATCAAGCTGTACAAGGAGGCCTATTCTACTTTTTTGGAACCAAGGCCAGATCCCGAAGAAGTGTTTAGAACAAAAAAGGGATTCTGTGCTTATGTAATGTCCAACACCAAGAATAGTGCACCTGAACGGGAAACCATTTTCACTGCTATCTCAAAATATAAGCGTGTTGATTGTGGTGGGCGGTGGAATAACAATGTGGGTGGTCCTGTAGACGATAAAATCGCCTTCCAGTCGAATTATAAATTTGTACTAGCCATAGAGAATTATTCGCATCCTGGATACTTGACTGAAAAGTTTGCACAAGCTGCACAGTCCAACGCCATTCCCATATACTGGGGCGATCCGACTATTACCAAACATTTTAATCCAAAGGCTTTCATTAATTGCCATGATTTTCAGAATATTGACGGACTGGTTAACCTCGTCCGTGAATTGGATTCTAATGATGATCAATATCTTACAATGATCAAAGAACCTTGGTTCAAAAATGGCATAGAACCCCATGAACTAAATGAAAATGTATTCAAAGACTTTTTGAGTGAAATTTTTAATCGTCCCCACAAGCGAGTCTTTCGCCGCAACAAAAGCCGATGGGGGATTAAATCAATCAAACAATCTGGAAAATTTTCGTTCCTCTAGTTGGATAGCGAAGTTGAACAAAAAAGATTTCTCACCCCTTGCCTCATAGACTTCAAAGTTAATCTATATTTTGGATAATACTCCCAGCGAATTCTATGATTTTCTCTTTTTCTAAGGTTTCGGTATTTAGGATCTGAACTGATGCCTCCGCCGGCAAATTTAGCTATAATCTCCGGATGAAAGCAATAACTGGGCTCACCAGAATTGACCATCCGGGCGAAAAACTCATAATCTCCGGCAATCCTGTAAGAAGTATCAAAGTGCCCAAAATTTTCGAATACTCTTCGGTGAAAAAAGGTAGCTTGATGGGGTAATGTATTTTTCAACATGTAACAACGGTCTAGATTTTCAGGTGATTTCTTAATGGTGTTACTGTCCATAAAGAGCAAGTTCCCAACTATAAGATCTGACTTGGTTGAAAAATTAATTCGTGTCAGAGCATTCTTATCAAAAAAAGAATCGCCTGCATTTAAAAAAATTATGTATTCACCCTTAGCATGCTTAATTCCTTTGTTCATGGCATCGTAGATGCCATTGTCGGGTTCGGAAATTACATGATTAATGTGCTTTTTGTGCTTTTTTAAGAGTTCTAAAGTTCCATCCGATGAATTGCCATCAATGATTATCCATTCTAAGTCGGGAAAATTCTGACTAACCAAGCTATCTAAGGTTGTTAAAATAGTGTTTTCGGCATTAAGTACAACAGTTACGATGGAAATAAAGGACATTATTATCTAAAGTCAAAAAGAAGCAGGATCGAAAACATTGTAAATATTTATTGTTAAAGCGTAAGACAAATAATTGAATTTATCAAAAGTCCATCGAGTCATGAAACTCTTCAATAATTGAACAGCAAGATCGGGGAAACTCTCAATTGATTACAAAAACTCATTTTCAAAAATATTTGGATATTCGAAACAATCCTTTCTGATGAAAATACTCTTCAAAGCGTACAGATTTAATCTACCATCCATTTTTAAAAGATACCTAATGGAGCACTTTAGTTACTTTAAGCTTAGTAAAGAAACAAGATCAATGATAATTAATTACAGTTCGAAAAATCGAACTTTCAAAAATCTTCATAAAAAAACTGGTTATATCCTTTGCACAGGTCCATCTATAAACCATACTAATTTTACTTCATTAACTGATGGAATCAAAATATCGGTTAGTCACTTTTATAACTGTTCACACTGCGATGATATTAGACCTGATTATCACATAATTGCTCCAAACCATCAGCCTTTTGCTTTTGATCATTATGATCGATATTTGCGTGGAATATCTAAATGGGACTGGGATTTCACATGCCTTTTTGGATATTCACCTTACAATTACAGCTTCGTTAGATATGTTAACAGTTTTGGTCAACCCCAATTTCCATTTGTTATATACAAGACCGACCTAAATCATTTTAGAACGCCTGATTCTTACTTGTTATCAAGAGCTTGGGATTTCACCAAGACTATACCTCCAAGTTCTACAGTCTTAATTAGTGCAATACAATGGGCTGTGTTCATCGGATGCAGGAAAATTATTCTTCTTGGCTGTGACCACGATTACCTTCAAAGTATTCATAAAAATGAAACTCCACATTTTTATGAAGCTAATCTAGGCCATGATGATACTCCTCATCTTCGAAACATTAACACTGAGAAATGGTTTAATATATTGGCAAATCGTTGGGCATGCTATCGAAACATTGACCTTTATTGTAAAAATCGCGACATTAAGATCCTTAACGCGACTCCAAATAGTTCTCTTGATGTTTTTGAATCAATAACTATTTAATTCCACATGATAAGAAGGTTGCGATATTATATGAGATATAGACCATTTGGTGGTTCACGCTATTTGAGTGTTAAGTCGAAAATTTGTAACAAATCAAAAATTGAAGGTCCCTGCTCAATCTCAAGAGACTGTAATATCAAAAATTCTTCCTTGGGTAGGTATACATGTTTAAGCAGGAGTTCCAATATTATGAATGCTTCTGTTGGCAGATTTGTTAGTATCGGACCAGAATGTATGATTGGCGGACTGGGTAGTCACCCTACCGATCATTACTCGACATCACCGTGTACCTATTCGATTAATAATGTAGTGTGTAAGGCTATTGGGTCTACAGGTTTGAATTTAAATATTATTGAAAATGAACAAGTCACAATAGGGCATGATGTATGGTTAGGAGCAAGATGCATTATTCTAGATGGCGTCAAAATTGGAATTGGAGCGATAATTGGAGCTAATGCAATAATCGCTAAAAATGTTCCTCCCTACGCTATATGTTATGGAAGCCCACCTACTATTGTACGCTATCGATTTGATGAAGAAACTATATCAGAGTTATTAAAATCTCAATGGTGGAATAATGAATTGGGTGAGATTAAGACAGAAGATTTATTAAATATAACCAATAAGTAATATTTATTAGATTGATTTATTAATAGTAATATATATTTATGATTAGTATAAATTGAGGAATAGTTATATTTCAATAATTTATTTAACTATATGAGCGTAACAATAATATCAGAAATAGGAATCAATCATAACGGTAATCTTGAAACTGCTCTTGATCTAATTTATGCTTCTCATGAAGCAGGTGTTGATGCCGTAAAGTTTCAAAAGAGAAATCTACAAGAAATATATTCTGAATTTATCATTAAAAACCCCAATAATGCAGAGTGGAATTTCGATTATTTGATACCTTTACTTTTGGAAGTTGAATTGACTGAAAGTGATTATGAAATTATTCGAAAAAAATGTTCAGATTTAGACCTGGATTTAATAGTTACTCCAATGGATAAATCTTCTGCAAATTTTGTGAGGCAATTGGATGTTTCTGCAATAAAAATTGCTTCAGCTGATATGACTAATCTTCCCTTGATTGAACATTGTGCAGGATTTAATATTCCTTTTTATATTTCCACCGGAATGTGGAGTGTGGAAGATATCAAATTGTGTGTGAAATCTTATAAAAAATTAAATATAGATTACTCATTACTACTTGCAAACTCGACTTATCCTTGTTCATACGAATCTTTGTCTTTGAGTTTTCTTAGTGACCTAGCCGCTCTCTCTAAAAGATATGGTTATTCTGGACATGAACGAGGGGATTTTATACCAGTGGCTGCAGTTGCAATGGGAGCTACAATTATTGAAAAGCACATCACATTTGATAGGAATCAGAAAGGTCCAGATCACAAAGCCTCGATGCTACCCAAAGAATTCAAGGAAATGGTTAAAAAGATAAGATTAACGGAACAATCTCTGAATCATAATAAACATGTTAATCAACAAGAAACACTGTGTAAGGAACTTTTTGCAAAAAGTGCTACTGCAAAGAATAGGATTCAAGTTGGACAAAAACTGTCAATCGATAATGTTGAATATAAATCTCCTGGCAAAGGAATTTTCCCTCATGTAATTGACAATTATCTAAACAAAACTGTTGAAAGAGAAATTTCAGCAGGTGAGTTTATCTCCGCACATGACTTTGAAAGAATTATCAAAATTTCGGAATGGAAGAATTTTCGGTTTAAGAATAAATGGGGGGTTAAATGTAGATTCCACGACTATGATGATTATTTGCCTCTGAACCCACCAGTTTTTGAGTTTCATTGCTCTCAAAATGATTTAGATGTTGTTTTTGAAAAAGGAAATGATTTTTCTGAATTAATTGTACACGCTCCAGAAATAATGGACAGACAACTTGTTAATATCTGCTCTGAAGATCAAAAGTTGGTTGATGAATCGCTTACTCTGATCGAGAAATCCATCGAGAAGACTTTGGAAATTTCAAAAAATTGGCCGGTTCACAAGCCAAAGATGGTCGTTCACTTGGGTGGCATGAGTTTGGATTTACTAGAATCGACAAGGCATGGTATCGAAAGACTATCAACTCATGAGCGAATGATAGAGTTAGCAATTTACAATTTCAACAAGATTGAATACCCTAAAGAACAAATTGATGTTTTGCCTGAAAATCTGCCACCTCGCCCCTGGTATTTAGGAGGTCAATGGTACCAATACGGATTTGCTCCTTCTTCGGATATGGTGCGATTTTGTAATGAAACTAATACGAAGATGACTTTTGACATTTGCCATGCTCAATTGCAATGCAAGTTGGAAGAATCTACTCTGTCTGATTATGCGAAGAAAGTTAAGGATATTATTAGCCACCTACATATTTCTGATGCATCTGGTTTATGTGGTGAAGGTGTACAAATTTTCGATGGAGAAATCGACTTCATTTCCGTTTTCAATACCCTAAAAGATGTCAATTACACATGGATTACAGAAATCTGGAGTGGGCATCTTCATCAAGGGCTAGGAACTTACAAAGCAATGAAAACTTTAGAGAAGAATTTTGGTGAAATATTATGAATCTAAAGTCGTAACTTTAATACCGGCACGTGCAGGAAGTAAGGGCATAAAAAATAAGAATTTAGTCGAACTAGGGGGAATTCCATTACTATCTTATTCGTGTCGTGCTTCGAGAGCTTCTGATTCAATAGAAACCTGGGTCAGCACTAATTGCGATGATATTTCAAGATTAGCAAAAAAAGAAGGTTGTAAGGTTCTTAGAAGACCTGAAAACCTCTGCACTGATCAAAGTAAAAGCGACGATGCCTTAGTGCATTTTTCAGAAAATGTAGATTTTGACATCCTAGTTTTCCTACAAGCTACATCACCATTCATTTCATCTGATGACATAAACAAAGGAATTGAAATGGTTCATTCAAAGAAATTTGATTCAGTTTTTGCAGTTTCAAAAGAAGATTGGGCACCAAGATGGACTTCCTCTGTGAAACCATTGAATTGGGACATAAACAATCGCCCTATGAGACAGGATGTTGATTCCGTGTATGTTGAAAGTGGCGGACTGTATGTAACAACAAACCTTCAACTGAAAAGTAGCAAACTTAGATATGGAGGAAAGATGGGTTTCATCAAAATTCCACTTGTAAGAAATATTGATATTAATTCACCTGATGACATTGAATTAGCAAAAGCAGTAATTATCTCTCAAGAGTTTTTTTCGTTTTGATGACTATTTTATAAATTCAAATAAATCATCAGGGTTTTTCTATAAAAGTGACAATTTTAGGAGATAGATATAAGGAAGGCAAAAAACAACCAGTTTATGATTTAAATGTGGTCCAAAAAGATGCTAGGAAGAAATTTCTAGATAAAATCTCTGACGGAGAAGTACATTTAGAGTACTTAAAAAATTGTCCGCAGTGCTTCTCGGATAAATTTATGAGATTATCTGAAAGAGACCGCTACGGATTTCCAATGGTTGTGGTTTGTTGTGAAAAATGTGGGCTCATTTTGACGAATCCAAGAATGACTCAAAGTTCCTACGATAAATTTTACGAAAGTGAATATCGCCTTATTTATAGTGGCGAAAAGATTCCAAGTGATATTTTTTTTCAAGACCAATATTCGCACGGTCTAGAAATATTAAAATTTATAAAACCATTCATTAAAAAGTCTCTAAGCGAAATGTTCGTATTTGAGGTTGGGGTTGGCGCTGGTGGAATTTTAAAGGTATTTGCAGATGCTGGTGCACAAGTAAAAGGGTGCGATTTAGGTGAGGATTATTTAATATATGGCAAGGACTATGGAATGGAACTATCAAAAGGATTTTTTTCGGATATTCACATAAATACAAAACCAGATCTTATAATATACTCGCATGTTTTAGAGCACATATTGGATCCATTTAAAGAAATGCAATTGGTCAGGAATATTCTTAATGAAAATGGTTTAGTTTATATAGAAGTTCCAGGAGTTCGAAATATTGTGAACTGTTACTCATATGACTTTCTGAAGTACTTGCAAAACGCACATACGTTTCATTTTACGCAAAAAACTCTTACTAATTTGATGGAGAAAGTTGGGTTTATTTCTTTAGCTTCAGATGAATATGTACACTCTCTTTTTGAAACATCGAAATCTGTCAGCGAACCA
>CACMBV010000006.1 GCA_902612125.1 uncultured Verrucomicrobiota bacterium | reverse complement strand
AGACCATGGGGCGCACTTCCTTATAGCCAGGCAGCATATCAATGGCAGGTTCATCACTGAGGGTCACGGTATCTCCAATTTTAATTTCCGCCACATCCCGAATTCCTGTAACCACATAACCAACTTCTCCCTTCTGCAGCGATTTCATCGGGACAGGAGCGGGGCAAAATTTACCAATCTCCTTAATCTGCGTCTTTCTTTGGTCGCTCATCAGGGTTAGGCTTTTGTTCAATGGCAAAGTTCCAGAAAAAACGCGAACATAACAGATTACTCCCTTGAATGAATCAAATTGGTTATCAAAAACCAGTGCCCGGCATTTAGGATGATCTGCCCAACGGGGTGACGGTAACTTTTTAACCACGGCTTCGAGTATTTCATTTACACCAATTCCAGACTTGCCACTGGCCAGGATAGCATCCTCTGCGGGAATCGCTAGGGTATCTTCAATTTGCCGTGACACCCGTTCAATGTCGGCAGAGGGAAGATCCACTTTATTGATAACAGGAATAATCTCCAAACCCTGTGCGTCGGCAAGCTGAGCATTGGCCAAAGTTTGGGCTTCCACGCCCTGAGAAGCATCAATCAATAATAGCGCCCCTTCGCATGCAGCCAGACTTCTTGAAACCTCATAGGAAAAATCCACATGACCAGGGGTATCGATTAAATTGAATAAGTAATCTTCCCCGTCTGCAGCCCGATAATTCATTGAAACAGGATGGCATTTTATGGTAATTCCCCTTTCTCTCTCCAAGTCCATGGAATCGAGTAACTGGTCCTTCATTTCCCTCTCCATAACCGTACGGGTACGCTCAAGAAGCCGATCAGACAGGGTAGTCTTACCGTGATCGACATGGGCAATGATACAAAAGTTTCTGATCTTGTTCGTTTCCACCATTAAATAGTTGACCACTCATATTTTCCCTTCGAGAAAGGGAAGGGAAAATTAAAGCGGGATATCTTTTCTCACATATTTATTGATAATGGACAAGAAACTACTTCACGGAGTTCACACAGCTCTTATTACACCCATGAAAGATGGAAGGGTCTCGTATGAAGATCTAGAATGCCTGATCTCGAGACAAATTGCAGGAAATATTTCGGGTTTGGTTCCATGCGGCACAACCGGAGAATCCCCCACCCTTTCCAAGGAGGAGCACTTGGAAGTTATTCGGCAGACTGTAAGGATGACTGAAGGGAGGATACCTGTAATAGCTGGAACGGGAGCAAATTCCACTCTGGAAGCACTTTACCTCACTGAAAAAGCAGATCAGGCAGGAGCTGATGCGTTTCTTGTCGTAGCCCCTTATTACAACAAGCCTTCTCAGGAAGGGCTGTTTATACATTTCTCGGAAATCGCTCAAAAAACCGAAAAGCCGATCGTACTTTACTCCATTCCCTCTCGTTGCGGCATTGAAATTTCGACGGGTATTGTTAAGCGTTTACGAGAAAAGCACCCCCATATCTGTGCTTTGAAAGAAGCGGGAGGTCGTTCAAGTAAGGTTTCAGAAACGGTAGTCACATTAGATTCTGACTTCACTGTTCTCTCGGGTGATGATGGACTAACCTTGCCTTTCATGGCATGCGGAGCCAAAGGAGTCGTAAGCGTTGCTTCCAATTTACTTCCTAAAAATGTGTTTTCGCTAGTCTCTCTGGCCTTGAAGGGCAATTTCACTGAAGCTCAAAAGATTCATCTGGAAAATTACCAATTTTTCACCGACATTTTTTGTGAACCCAACCCCGTGCCTATCAAATTCTTATTATATCTGAAAGATATTATAAGCTCGCCAGAAGTCCGTCTGCCCCTATCCCTCCCCTCTGCTTCCAACACTAAACTTTTGGAAGAAATAGCCAGTAATCTAAAAATCTAATGAATGAAAAATAAGATTTTACTTTGTGGATCGAAAGGAAGAATGGGACAAGCCATCTCCAAAATTGCATCCTTTCATGATTGCGAAATATCCGCTCCCATTGATCAGGAAGACAACGCGGCTGAAAAAATAAATGACTGCGATGTGATTATTGATTTCTCCCTGGCGGATGCCACTTTTTCCATGGCAGAACTTGCAGCTAACTCTGGAAAACCAATGGTCATTGGAACGACTGGGCATGATAAATACCTTAAACAAAAGATCATCGATATACTTGCTCCGATTCCGGTTGTTTGGGCGGGAAACTTTTCCACAGGTGTAAATCTTTTGTTTTTCCTGACCCAACAGGCTGCACGCATTCTCGATGCGAGCAGTGATTATGACCCTGAAGTTCTGGAAATGCATCACCGACTCAAGAAAGATGCACCCAGTGGAACCGCAGATCGTTTGCTTCAAATTATCAAAGATTCAAGAAGCTCGGACGATGAAGATGTAATTCACGGAAGAAGCGGGATTCCTGGAGAAAGAAAAAAGAAGGAGATTGGATCTCATGCCATTCGTGGGGGTGACATAGTCGGCGAGCACACGGTTATGTTTGCGGGAACAGGAGAAAGAATCGAACTTACCCACCGGGCAACCGATCGCGTAATTTTTGCTGCTGGTGCCCTCAAGGCAGCGAACTGGGTCATTCAGCAACCAGCTGGTCTTTACTCCATGCAGGATGTGCTTGGGCTTAAGGATAAATAAAACATGATTGCATTCATCAAGGGAAAATTAATCGAATGCCAACTCACACTGGCTATTTTGGAGATAAATGGAATCGGTTACGAAGTCCATGTACCCTTAACGACGGTGGAAAGGCTTCCCTCTCTAGGAGACGCGGTAAAATTATTCACTCATGCAACTTATCGCGAGGATTCCCAAACGCTCTATGGTTTTATCGATCGCGAATCGAGAGATTTCTTCCGGATGATTGTTGATAAAGTCTCTGGAATCGGGCCGAAAATCGCACTTAATTTGTTGGGCTCTCTCTCCCTACAAACTCTTAAAGTCTCCATTGCAAGTGGAGATGTGGCCATGCTTTCCAAAGCACAGGGACTTGGAAAAAAGACCGCCGAACGGATTGTGGTTGAATTAAAAGATAAAGTCCTACCCAAAGAACTGGCACTGGAATCCGCGGCAAAACCAAAGGACGCAAGTCTGACTAAAGAAGTTAATATCGGTAGCAAGCTTACCTATTTTCAGGATGCAGTCTCCGCCCTTCTCACCCTTGGTTATAAAGCTACCGAGGCAGACCTTGCCATCCGACGGGCATCCGAAAACACGGAGGAAAATGCTTCCACAGAGGAACTGATTAGGTTGGCACTAACCAAAGGTAAGCCATCCTAATTTTTCCGGTTTTTACGGATATACTCCTGTAAAAATTCAATTCCCTCCATCACTGAATCCTCCAACCGCATTCCATGAGCGAGAAAATGGGCAATCGCGGTGGCAAGACGGCAACCGGTCCCTCTCAGGGAAGTGGCTCCTTCGATTTTATTTCGTTCATAAAAAATAGGTTCTTTTACTTTCCCAACCAGTATATCTCTGCAAATGGTTCCATCTCCATGCCCCCCTTTTAAAAGGACTGATTCAGAACCAAGTTGAAGCACTCGAGTTGCCATTTCTTCCATTGCCATCTTCTTATCCTTTCCCAATTTTAATAACGATCGTGCTTCCAATAAATTTGGAGTGAGCAAGCATACCCTTGGCAAAAGCAGTTTTTCCATTGCCAGAGTCGTTTCAGGGGAATTTAAGATGCCACCTGAAGAGCTTTGCATCACAGGATCCAGCACCACTTGCAATGAAATGTCATCCAGATACCTACTCACCACTTCCACGCACTCAACAGTGGGAAGCATTCCGATCTTTACGACATTAAAATCAGCCAAAGAAACTGCCTCAAATTGAGATTCCAGGGAAGTACAAGGTAAATCATAAGAACCCAGATAAATGGAATCATTTTGCGAAGTTACTGAGGTTATAATTACTTTCCCTGGTGAACCCAAAGATTTAAGAGTTTCATAATCTGCGAAAACCCCCGCCCCACAACTACCATCCGATCCTCCTATAAGCAATACACCGGACAATGTTATTCTCCTCTCGGCAGTGCCAAAGGCATATTCTCAGAGCGCCATCGCATCATTCCACCGCTTAAATTATATAACTTTGTGTATCCCAAATCGGATAAAACTTTACATGCATCGTGACTGCGTATCCCCGCCTTACAATAAATCACAATCTCTTTATCCAAGGAACGAGGCAAAGTTCGTGGAGGAGAGTCATCATAAAAACTTCCCAAAGGAATATGAAGGGAAGGATGGATGCACTCCAATTCCCTTTCCCAGGTTTCACGCACATCAATAATAACTAGATGGGGATTCCCCTTCATCATTTTTACCAAGTCGGCAGACTCTATTTCATTGATTTCCAATGGATTCGAATATGGAAGCTTCTTGCAGCAAGAATCAAAAGTATAACCTGGAAATTCTGTAAGTTCTTGATTTTCCGGGACAGGCGATAACTTAAGTTCATTGAATTTTTGTCCCAATGCGTCAAAAAGTAAGACTCGACCACTCATCACCTCTCCAATACCAGTAATCAATTTGATAGCCTCCAGAGCCTGTAAAGTTCCGATAACCCCGGGCAAGACTCCAAGAACGCCGGCATCTGCGCAGGAAGGCAGAGCATCGGCACCGGGAGGCTCTGGAAAGAGGCATCGATAGGTCGGTCCATTCTCGAAGTTAAAAACGCTGAGTTGTCCACTAAATTTATAAATAGCACCAAAAACCAAGGGCTTATTAAGGATTACGCATGCATCATTCACAAGGTAACGAGTATCAAAATTATCACTACCATCCAAAATGATATCATACAGCGAAAAAATCTCCAAAGCCTTTTCTTGCTCCAAACGCTTAGGATAAGGTTGGAATGAGACATTCGGATTATATTGGACCATACGGTTCGCTGCTGTAGTGGCTTTAGGGGATCCAACATCTTCAGGTTTGAAAACAACCTGACGCTGAAGATTCGATGCATCCACAAGATCATCATCGATGATTCCAATCTTTCCCACACCTGCGGCGGTTAAATATTGAAGTGCAGGGCAACCAAGTCCCCCAACTCCAACAAGCAAAACGGAAGCAGCTTTTAATTTCAGCTGACCTTCAATCCCAAATCCGCTCAGCATCAGATGTCTCTGGTAAAAATTGCTTTCCTTTTTGTTTAAAGAATTCAACCGGCAATCCTTAGGTCAGGTTTTTCAGCAGAACACTCGAAAGAGTCTGCAAGAGATCGACAGGCATTGGATTGGTCATAGGATTCGTCCCAATCTTTCCAGACCACATCATAACCTGACTTCTTTAAACAAGAACTGACTTCCGAGACGGATCGTAAATCGGATATTTCAAACTGCTCCAGACTTTCATCTTCACTGTAACCACCCGGGTTGGTTTTGGAACCAGCACTCATGGTTGTGACACCTAGGGGAAGAAGGTGTTCTCTCAGTTCAGAACTTTCCCGCGTGGAAAGACTGATTTCCAATTCATGATTAAATATCCTGAAGGCACAAATAAGCTGAACGAGATCACGATCTTCCAAGCTGATCTCCGGAGGAATCTCTCCGGCACAGGGACGCAGCCTGGGGAAAGACATTGAATACTGAGTCCTCCAATATTTTCGTTGAAGATAATCCATGTGATGACCTGCAAAAAAAGCATCGGTTCTCCAATCATCGGTCAATCCGAAAAGGCAACCCAAACCAATCTTATGAATACCCGCTTTGCCAAGTCTGTCGGGTGTTTCAAGTCTCCATTTAAAATTTGATTTCTTCCCTTTCAGATGATGTCTTGCATAGCTTTTTTGATGGTATGTTTCCTGATAAACCAATACGGCATGAAGTCCGCATGCTTTAAGGATTTCATAATCCTTCTGATGCAGAGGCTGAACCTCCATGGATAAATTACTGAAGTAGGGACGCAGGGTAGAGAGGGATTGATTAATATAATCAAGACCAACCCTTGTAGTTGATTCTCCAGTTACCAGTAAAATATGATCGAAACCCATTTTCTTCAAGATCCCAGCCTCCCTGAGGAGCTCCCCTTGATTGAGGGTCTTTCTCACAATTTTGTTATCGAGACTAAATCCACAATAATCGCACACATTATTACACTCGTTAGAAAGATAAAGAGGAGCGAATAGGCGGATCGCTCTCCCAAACCGTTTCTGAGTCAAAGAATTACTCAGTTTGGCCATTTGCTCTAGATATTCGGAAGAAGCAACGGGAGAAAGGAGGGCCAAAAAATCATCGATACCTCCCCTGCCTTCACGGTTAATTGCCAGAGAAACCTCGCTTTTGGAAATGGAACAAATTTTATTTGAAATCAGATCCCAATTAACGGAAGAGAAAGGATCGAAGTATGTAGTCACTGACTCAGATCTTACCTCAGGCTAAAAAGCTCGTTAGCGGAGAGGTTGCCCGGGCCGTGGAAGATTCGCCACCAATCCCTGCAATTGCTGCGGTGTGCCCTGCCTTGACGGCATCCTTAAACGCTGTCGCCATTTTTAGGGGATCACCGGAAACTGCCAAGGCAGTATTAACAAGAACGGCTGAGGCACCCATCTCCATAGCTTCAGCCGCATGCGAAGGGCGTCCAATTCCTGCGTCAATGACAACGGGCAATGCAGCCTGCTCAATAATTATTCTTATAAATTCTCGACTATCCAAACCCCGGTTACTGCCAATGGCAGATCCAAGAGGCATTACTGCCGATGCGCCGGCATCTTCCAATTTTTTACAAAGTACTGGATCGGCATGGCAATATGGCAAAATGATAAACCCGTCCTTCGCTAATTCTTTGGTAGCATGCAGGGTCTCCATAGGATCCGGCATCAGGTATTTGGGATCAGGATGAATTTCTAACTTTAACCAATTTGTATTAAGTGCCTCTCTTGCCATGCGAGCAACAAATATCGCTTCTTTAGCATCCCTGACACCAGATGTATTGGGCAAAACTTTTACTCCTGCCTTTTGGATGTAAGGGAGAATGGAATCCCTTGAATCATCTCCGATATTTGCCCGCTTCATTGCCACAGTGACCATTTCGGTTCCAGAATACTCAATAACTTGGCTTAATGTCTCTCCAGATGAAAACTTGCCCGTCCCCACAAATAATCTCGAATCAAACTTTTCTCCCGCAATCTCTAAGATTTCACTACTCATACTTATTGAAAAACCGCCATTTCATTTTGTTGGTTTGATTTCCTGATAAACTCCCTAATTCTAGAATTATCAAGGAAAGAGCCTTTTGATAATCCTGAACAGATTGCCAGACCATGATTCCCCAATTTTCGACTTAATGAGAAATCGTGCAAATCAAGACCTCCAATTAAAAAAACAGGGATAGGTGATATACGATTAATAAGATACAAATAATCTTCTTCAGAAAGATTCGCTTTGAGATCCGTCTTGGTCACTGAATTTCGGAAAGGACCCATGCCGATGTAATCAGCTATTTGATGGATGTCCTCGTCAATTTGCTCCTTCGAATGGATAGTGATTCCAACTAGTTTAGAATCACCAAGACTCTCTCTAGCGATTCGAGGATTCACATCTTTTTGACCCAAGTGAACTCCATCAGCACCACTTCTTTGCACCACTTCCAAAGAATCATTTATGATAAGTTTAGCGTCATATTTAAAACAGATCTCTACTGATTGAATGGCTTCGGTAAGTAGTTCTTTCTGGGATAACTTTTTCGATCTTATTTGAATCAGACGCACCCCTGCTTCACATAAGACAGAAACTTGCTCTGCGTGCGAGATATTCAGATTATCGGAAGTTAAGCAATATAAGCTTGGTAATTTTGGGCTCATGAAATCAATATAGTCCCTATATTTCATGCAGAAGTGATTTCAAATAACTCTCATTAAACTTTCGGAATGCCTTGACTGGATCACTATGCCCCCAAATTGATCCCAGGAGAGCAACTCCATCAAAACCGACCTCCGCGATCGGGATCATTTTCTTCCGGCGGATGCCTCCCAATGCATAGACTTTTGGTCTCTTTTTTATCTCCGAAAGTTGTGACAAAGTTTTTCTAACTACAGGTAAAGGAACTTTCGGTTCATATCCTTTTTTGGAGATTGACCTGTAAACCGGACCATAGAACACATAATCCAATTCGGAATTTATGGAGAGAAGATCTTCAAGCCGATGAAAGGATTGGCTGGATGTTCCCGAGAGACTCTTTATTTTTTCCCCATCCGCGAAATGGTAACCTGCTAATCCATAATCGGCCACTAACTTTGGATGCCTATGCATAACAATATTTGGTAGGCAATGTTCGGGAATCGCATCCAGAAGGCATGAAATTTCCAATGCACTGTGAATTGGCTTTCGCAGATGCAATTTTTCCAACCCAGCATCGAAAAGCTTACTTATGAAAATTGCTTCATTGTGCTTAAGCTTTGGTTGGGTTATTAAAACTACATCCATGGGAAATCAACCACCTTGAGTAGCTTGAACTATAAGTACACGATCGCCCTCAGATAAGAAAGTTTTTTCAAAATCGTGCTTAGGGATTACAAGTTCGTTAATGGCAACAGCCCAGCCCCTCAAATCATCTCGTCCAATGGATTCAAGGAGCATAATTATGGATGTACTATCAGAAATCTCCAAGTCATTATCATTCAGCAAAATTTTCATACATTCCTAGGATGAATAAATCTCTGCTCCTTTTTCCACAAACTCTTTTGCTTTGTCTTGCATGCCAATTTCAAAGGCTTCCTTGGAATCGAGCCCTTTTTGTTTCGCAAATTCACGAACTTCGTCACTAATTTTCATGGAGCAAAAGTGAGGTCCACACATTGAACAAAAGTGAGCGGTTTTGGCATTTTCATTAGGTAATGTTTGATCGTGGTACTCACGGGCTTTTGATGGATCCAAAGATAAATTAAATTGATCTTCCCAACGAAATTCAAATCGAGCCTTTGATAGGGCGTTATCCCGAAATTGAGCAGCAGGATGACCTTTGGCTAAGTCCGCAGCATGTGCTGCAATTTTGTAAGCAATGACTCCTTCCCGTACATCCTCTTTGTCTGGAAGGCCCAAGTGCTCCTTGGGGGTCACATAGCATAACATAGCACATCCGTACCAACCAATCATTGCAGCACCGATGCCACTAGTAAGATGATCATAACCGGGAGCAATATCGGTAGTCAAAGGTCCAAGTGTGTAAAAGGGAGCTTCACTACACCAATCAATTTGTTTTTCCATATTTTCTTTTATCATATGCATGGGTACATGCCCAGGGCCTTCATTCATCACTTGTACTCCATAACTCCAAGCCCTCTTAGTCAATTCACCTTGTGTTTTTAATTCAGCGAATTGAGCTTGATCATTGGCATCAGCAATTGAACCAGGACGAAGACCATCCCCGATAGAGAACGATATATCATAGGATGACATAATTTGGCAGATTTCGTCCCAGTTTTCATACAAGAAGTTTTCGCGATGGTGGGCCAGACACCACTTCGCCATAATCGACCCACCTCGACTTACTATGCCAGTCATTCTCCTGCTAGTCATTGGAACATAACGCAAGAGGACTCCGGCATGAATAGTAAAGTAATCGACTCCTTGTTCCGCCTGCTCGATTAGGGTGTCACGAAAAATTTCCCATGTTAAGTCTTCGGGTCTACCATTCACTTTTTCCAAAGCTTGATAAATTGGCACCGTACCAACAGGAACGGGGCAATTACGAAGAATCCACTCCCGAGTACGATGGATATTTTTGCCGGTTGATAAGTCCATTAAGGTATCAGCTCCCCATTGGGTAGCCCACCTCATTTTTTCAACTTCCTCTTCGATTGAAGACGCCACGGCTGAGTTTCCAATATTAGCGTTGATCTTAACCAGAAAATTTCGCCCAATGATCATCGGTTCCAGCTCTGGATGATTGATATTAGCTGGGATAATTGCCCGACCTTTTGCGACTTCACTTCTCACAAACTCCGGAGTTATTTCTTCCGGAATCAAAGCACCGAAGGATTCACCTGCATGCTGATGAGCGAGAACATTTCTATCCTGCAAAGAACTTACCTCAAGTTTTCCCTTAAAGTCCTGAAGCCGCATGTTCTCCCGAATGGCAATAAACTCCATTTCAGGCGTAATTATTCCTTGCCGAGCGTAATGCAACTGGGTAACGACGACACCTTTTCTTGCCCTTAAAATAGGAATGCAGGAACGGTCGAAGTCAGGCAATTCGTTGGATTTATGGGCCACTTTGCGATCATGCAGTTCAGAAAGATAACCATTATCAGATGGTTTAACTTCACGCCCCGAGGTCTCCTCAGTATCTTCACGATTCATAATCCAGGATGATCTTAATTTTGGCAAACCTTTTGAATAAGTTCCTTTGAAATCATGATCCCCCCATGGTCCAGAGGTGTCGTAAACTCTGACAGGATTATTTGCTTCTATTTTTCCGTCCGGTTTATAGGTTGCGGATAAGGTAATTTCTCGCATGGGCACTTTGACCGACTTATCCTTATTTTCAATGTATACCCTGCACGAATTTTTAAATTCGGTGGTGACTTCAGTACTTGGTTCTTCGACTTTATTTATCATGTAATTATAAAATTGACGAAGGAAGTGAATAGTTTTCCCTTCGACGGATTGCGCATCAGGTTCAAAGGGTAATGATAAGTGAAATCAACTCTCAGACTCTACCTGTGTCTCCCCTAAACATTCTTAAGATTAGAGAAGAAAGAAATCATGGCAAACAAAAGTGTTGCTACTTTTTATTTAAGCTCAAATTTACCATCAGTTCTTTTTTCCAAAACACCACTAATTTCCATCATCGTGAGTGTTGAACTAAGATTTGAAAAGTCCAAGCTCACTTTTTCCATTATCTGCTCTAAATTAAGACAAGACCCGTCACTTAGGACGGAAAAAACCTCATTCTCTTCGCGAGTGAAGTTTTCACTTCGATGAGATTTTTCTTCAACCAACCCTGTTGATGGATTCTCAGGCTCTCTTTTTGAATGGCTGATAACATGAAAAAAACTAGCTTCTAATTCATTTAAAATATCCTGTGTATTTCTTATCAGAGTAGCCCCATCTCGGATTAACTGGTTGCAACCTGCAGATTCGGGCTGATCCACCCTTCCCGGAACGGCAAAAACGAGGCGTCCCTGTTCCCCGGCAAACTGGGCTGTAATCAAACTCCCGCCGGCAGCAGCAGATTCAATTACAAGAATGGCCGAGGAAATTCCGGACACCAATCGATTTCTCATCGGGAAGGTCCTTCTATCCGCTTTTCGGGAAAGAGGAAACTCTGAGATTACTGCTCCTTTTTCCGAAATCTCGCGATACAGCTTGAGGTTTTCAGGTGGATAAATGATGTCCAGTCCACACCCAAGAAAGGCGATTGTTTTTCCTCCCGTATCAAGCACAGCTTGATGCGCAATCGAATCGATTCCCCTTGCCATACCACTCACGATGCAGAAGCCAGCCTCTGCGAGCCCTTTTGCCAGTTCGTAACAAATCCGCTTGCCATATAAACTGGGTTCTCTGGTACCAACAATTCCAATGCAGGGCTCTTCAGGAATACTTCCCTTTAAATATAATCCAACAGGTGGATCGTAAATTTGATTTAATAATTCTGGGTAGCTTTTTTCGCTTATGAATTGAATACCCCTTCGGATCATCTCTTCTTTTTCCCTATGCAGCCATTTTACTTTTTTTCCATCCAGTATATTATCGGCCATAGCTGGACCAATTCCATCCACTGAAAGCAGGTCCGACCTGGATGCAGAGAATATTTTACGGGGATCATTTTGATGGGCGGTTAGCAATTTACGAATGCTAACTGGACCCAGTTTCGCCATCCCGTTAAGAAGAAGGCGAGCATCCAAATCTGAAAGTTCTTTATCTATCAAAACCACTTTTATAGCCCGACAAAAAATGGGATCATTGGCAAGTATTTCGTCAAAAAAACTATTTCAATAATTTTATTCTAGAAGGATGCCTTAATTTTCGCAAAGCCTGAGCCTCCAATTGCCTCACCCTCTCACGGGTCACCCCCATAACGGAGGCAATCTCTTCCAATGTTAAACATCTACCCGGATCATTTTTAGAAATCCAATTACAGGCGTTTTGCAACTTTGTTTCACAAGATCCGGGAAAAGCTGGAATTTTCAATTTTTTAATTTTGCTGGAACCAGTCACCATTAAAGATAACACAAAAAAATAGAATCTTCCAAATTCAGTCCGTGTTGTTGATGTCAAGCAGGCTCAAAGGATGCCCTACATCAAGTGCTCTGACAGCCCGTTTTCCCAACACATGATCCCACTGACTTGGGCACAGCCCATCGCCCGGCCTTGCAATCCTGATGTTTCCTTCGGTTAATTCATCACCCGCCTTAACCGCCCTGCAAACAAGAATGGATCTTTTAAAAAAAGCTGATTCCTTCGAAACTTTTTTGGATCGGCCTTCGAGTCCTAAAATTTTCGATGTTGATCTAACTGCTCTCACCATCTCGGCAAATTCGCCCGGAAGCATTGAAAAACCGCCGTCAATCGATTCTTTTTCTCGATCAAGTGTTATATGCTTTTCAATGACGCTTGCTCCAAGAGAGGTAGCCGTAACCGCAACTAAATACCCAGATGAGTGATCTGAAAGTCCAAAACGGGTTTGAAATTTATCTTTGATTTGCGGCATTTCTCGAAGAAAAAAGTCATCGGGCTCCGCAGGATATTCACTAACGCAATGAAGCAGAGTAATTTCTGGGCATCCACAAGAACTTAAGCAATCAATCGCTTTATTGACTGTATCGTCACAGGAAACTCCGCAGCTTGCAATGACTGGTTTTCGGGTTTCTCCAATTTCTTTTAACATCGGAAAATGATTCAGTTCAAAGGAAGCCACTTTGTAAAGTGGAGGATTAATTTCTTCCTCTAGGAAACTCACCGCTGTCTCGTCAAAGGGAGAACTGAAAAGGATAACACCAACTTCCTGTGCATATTTAAATAATGGTTTATGCCATTCCCACGGTGTCATCGCTTTTGCGTACAAATCATGCAAGCGGTAACCTGCCCACAAACCCGATTGGATTTCAAATCGACTGTCTTTTCCTCGAACTGTAATCGTATCAGGCTTGAAAGTTTGAAGTTTGACATAATCAGCTCCAGCCTTGGCACTTTCTAAGATTAAAGATTTTGCTTTCTCAAAGGAACCTCCATGATTTCCCGAGATTTCTGCAATTATCACAGGCTGCTTTTTATCTCTAAAAAAAGCCATTTAATAAATTAAAGTTTTAAGGAAGGTATTCAGAAAGCAAACCAGTCAATTGCTCATTGTCGAGAGATTCGCAGTTTATATTACTTGCATAACGGAAATTTCCAGGACAACTCCTGCCACCGAGTATACCAATCTTATTACCCCAAAAAGATTGGATGGGTTGCACGACAAAGTGATTGTTAAACTCAAGCACATTTCTTGCCTCATCTTCGGGTATCAAGATTTCATGCATTTTCTCACCAGGTCTCATTCCGATAGTGTCCCACTTGGCATCGGGTGCAATCACTTGAGCAATGTCTGCAACTGAACAAGTGGGTATTTTGGGAACAAACAATTCACCACCCACCATCGTTTCCATACTTTCCAAGACAAAGTCGACGCCTTGTTGTAAAGTTATCAAAAAGCGGGTCATTTTCGGGTTTGTTATCGTCAGGACTCCTTGTTCTCTTTGCTTGGCGAACAAGGGTACAACACTGCCGCGACTTCCTAACACATTACCATACCTTACAACTGAGTAAATAGTGCCTGAATCTCCCGCGTAACTATTCGCAGCAATGAATACTTTATCCGAACACAACTTTGTCGCACCATAAAGATTGACCGGATTAACAGCTTTGTCAGTGCTTAAGGCAACCACTTTTTTGACGCCTGCCCGTAAAGAAGCTTCAACGATATTAGTAGCACCGTTCACATTGGTTTTAATAAATTCGTGTGGATTATACTCAGCGGCAGGCACCTGTTTGAGTGCGGCAGCATGTACTACATAATCCACATCCCTCATGGCTAGGTATAGCCGCTCACGATCGCGAACATCTCCAAGAAAGAAACGCAGTGCAGGGTCATAAAGCTGAGGGTTACTTCTCATTTCAGACTGTTTCAATTCATCACGAGAGTAGACAATTACTCTTTTTGGGGTGTAGTTCTCGAGCACTGTTTTCACAAAGCTTTGCCCAAAAGAGCCAGTACCCCCTGTTATTAAAATCGATTGATTGTCGAACATTGAAATTAATTTTGATAATGTCTAATTAAATAAATCTAGTCGATGACAAAGAAACCATAATGTACCCAAAGGTCATGATCACTTTTAACTCCTTATCAAGTTTAGATGAATAAAGATTCAATTTGGTTGTCTGAAACTAACATCACACAGGCTTCGACCGTCATCATTTTCGGAACAGTCGACGCTCGAGTATTGGCTGATTGCCATTCGGTCTATGGAGAAGGTGTTCTTCTTGTCTCAAATGAAGAAATAGATATTAGTTCTAGAACAAATTTTTTCGTCGTTAAACCAGAACTAGAAAGAGAATCTTTTCTTACTACTTTAACTGATTTTTTCCTGCTCAACTCAATCCATCCGCCTGAACTTAAAGTTTCTCTTTCCATAAAAGACCAGCATAATCCCATTTATGAGGAGTTGATACACCTCACTCTAAATGAAATTGATACACTCCTGAGAGCCAGAAAAACTAGACTGGAAACTGGATTTTTAAGACAACTACAAATTTTCGAGAATCTCGATGGATATTTATGCAGCCGTATTCCCGAAGACTGGAAAGGTCTGTCGAATAATAATCTGGCCGTGGTTGTAGGATCAGGTCCATCTTTGGACTTAACCCTACCCTTGATTAAAAATGGATTACCCTCTGCGGTAATTATTGCCTCTGATAGTAGTTTAAATGCTCTGGCCAAAGAGAAAATCTTACCTCATTTTGTTGTTAGTATTGATCCGGAAAAAAGCTTTGAATCCTGCGGAGATCCTGCGTTTATACCAGGGATTGCAGTCTTATCATCTCAATCTCACTCGAGCTGGGCAAAGAATTGGGAAAAAAAGTGTTACATCTCCGGAAGAGTCATTTCCGAAGACTGGCTTAGTGAAAAAGGGGTCGGTAAATCGTCTCTTCAGGCAGTAAATAATGCAGGCTTAACTGCACTCGCATTTGCGGACTTTATTTCTCCATCTGCAATCTTGCTTGTGGGCATGGATTTGGCAGGTGGAGGAAATGGTCAAGTCCGCTATGCAGAAAGCACTGGCAGGTCCCACATAGAAATTAATGCTAATACTTTTCATCAAATCCCCGGGAATTATTATAAGACTGTGCCCACTCCCTTCTTTTCTGATTGGCATGAAACATCCCAATCAACGGCTACATTTAGTAAAAGAAGATCCATTCTTAACCTGAATGATCGGGGTGCATATTTAGAAGGAGCAAGTTTAATTCATCCTAGAGATTTTGAAGAAGTGAAAAAAATACTGGAAGAAAGCCTCACTCCCTTCACAGGAGGAGAATCAGACCTTCTCTTAATGAGGAGAAAAATTAAAGGTCTTGGATTAAATCAAGTCTTGACTCTAATGACCACCCAATGTGACCAGATTAGAAAGGTAATGGAAAAACATTCTGCTGACTCAAATTTCAATGAGTTTTTCAAGGAAATATTCTCATCCGCGGATATCGCTTACATGCTGGGGGACTTTGCCTTTTCAATTATGCCAAGATTGTCTTTGAACAATCATGATGAGTCATTTGAGACGGAATATGAACAGCTAAAAATTCTACTGTGGAGGCTCGAAGATGGTATTTTAAAATCCAATCCTTCTAAGGAGTTCATTAAGAGATTCCTTACTGAAAACTTTTTTTAAAGCCCTGAAGACCTCAATTCCTCAAAAGCATTTCCGGCCAATTGAAGAGACCTTTCCAGTGAATCCTGATCATGAGCATTACTTATAAACCAATTATGATGCGGATGGAAGAAAAGCCCTTGCTTGGAGGCTACTTTGCAAAATTTTTGAATTAAAAACAAATTTACATCTCCTTCAAACCAAGGATATGGCATAGAAGGCGGACCCGTCATCTTTAAAGAATAATTAAATCCCTTTGCCAAACTTTCTAGTCTTTCACAAAAAAATCTGCCTTTCTTGAGGACATTTTGTGAAACTTTATTTTCTGCAGTAATAGAAAGCGAAGTTAAAGCTGCTCTCATGGCAACAGCATCGTTCCAGCAACTTCCAGTAAGGAAAACCTCGGATGCTGCAGGTTTAAATTCCTCCATACCCACACAAGCCGATATGGCATAACCGTTTCCTAGGGCCTTGGAAAAAACAGATAAATCTGGCGTGAAATTAAAAAAACGGTGAGAACCACCTTCATGCAATCTCCACCCTGCCCTCACATCATCAAGAATTAGCAAAGTTCCATTCTCGGTGCATATTCTTCTTACATGAGCCCAAAAATCTGCACTAGGCATGGTTGAGGGAGCAAAAGCCGCATGGTGATAAGGAGTAAGAATGACCCCGGCAATATCATCTTTTTTTTGCTTAAACATATCCTCCAATTGATTGAGATTATTCCATTCAAACTCTAGAATATCGGAACGATCTGAATTAATCCGCCCACCCAACCCAGGATCACACCAAGCATCTACACCGTGATAGGCTCCCAGTGCTTTGACAATTAGTGTACGTCGAGTGTGCTCACGAGCAACTCGGATTGCCCAAGTGGTTAAATCAGAGCCATTTTTAGCAAAAACTGACCAAGATGCAAAATCAATCGTTTGAGTCAGTTTTTCGGCTAACTCTACAACAACTTCATTTGGATGATTGAAAATTGCACCCTTTTGCCGCTGTATTTCAACTGCTTCTTCAACGATTGGGTTCTGATAACCGTGAAGAACCGCACCATAAGCACACATAAAGTCAATCCATTCATTTCCATCAACATCCTGAAAAACCACACCCTGCCCGGATGAGCAAAAATGAGCAAAATGCCTCGGCAAACCAGTAGCAGGTGTAACATGACCGTAAGTTCCTCCAGGTATTACCTGCGACGCCCTTCTGAACAAATTGTCGGATTTAAAATGTGCCTTCATATAAAAAGTGGTAATTCTTTTGCAGTTATCCTTGAGCAGTATCCCACTTTATCCATCAATGGTAAATAGCCTTCTACTTGGTAATCACCCAGAGCTGTAGCCTCATAGGGGTTTACTTGTTCAAGGCAAGATTGCATACCCGCTTTAATACTTGTAAACGAAAGTTTGACCCTTGGTTCTGCTTTAGGCAGTTCAAATTTTGTGTGCCAAAACCCATTTTTATTTCTACTAAGAATCAACAAAGGAATGTTATTCTTCTTAAGAAAAAAACATATGGGACCTTCTTCATTTCTCATCAAAGCAACGCAAAAAGGATGAAAATTCATGTAAACCGCAGTTGCTTCGACACAAGTTGACAACAAAACCAGTAGATACTCTAAATTAGCCTTTTTTACTTTGATATAATTTCCAAACTCGCGAAGAATTTTAATTCTTTCAAAAGCAGAAAAGGGATGTTTTATCCAGAAGCGAAATTCGGGAAGAGCCCAGCCTCCTTTATGTAATTTTAGGATATTTTCTTCCGTAAAGACAACTTCTTGTCTTTTACCGAAAGAGAGTAGGTTGGATTCGAAATAATGAGGTTCTAGCGATGGAGAATTTTTTTTACAAACCCCAGGGAGTGCCATGCATCCTTTGAACATCGAACGAGCAACTGCCCAAGATTGAAGACTAGTTCCGTCCATCGACATGACCCACTACATTTGCAATTGTTTTTTTTATAATTTCAGGCTGCAACTCTATCTTGGGTGGAAGCATGGTAAAATCACTAACAATATGACTAGAAAGCATTTCATCATTCTTTGCTACTCTTGGAAGCAGTCCTTGGTTCTTAAAAAAATTAAGGTTGTTATGTTCTTGAGGCATAATTCCACCGCGAACATCAAAAATCATATGAGTATTTTTTGCAACAACTTCGGAGGTTAAACCTGCACCGGGACGTCCAAAAACCCAGTCACTCAAATGAATTAGCGTAGACATTGCCCGTGCTTCAATTTGGGGGAAAACCTTAACAGGAAATTCATAATTTTCAGCTAATTTTGAAACTCTTTTATATAAACGATCAGACTGACCGCAAAGAACCGCGATTTGAATCCTTTTTTTGGAGGCGGCAACGGCCCTTAATGCCATCTCGTGAGAATTAACCCCATTTGCACCCGTTGCAAGAAGAGCGATGGGTATTTTTGGATTCAATCCATGTTCATTACAAAAATCATGATTTTCAGAGGTAGTACTCTTTTGATAGAAAGGCTGACGCAACAAAGGGCCCAAGACTGCACACTTGGAAGAAGGCATCCCTCTTTGCTGAGCAGCGATGATAGTGTTTTTGGTGGGTCCACAAAAAAGATCCGCCTTTGGATTAACCCAATGCCTACTATAACCAACTCCATCGTCCAACTCTCCACAATAAATCATAAACTTTGGAAAGATAGATCGAGGTATTGCTTTTTGAATCAAATCCCGAAAGCCGTGATTTAAATGAGCATGGACACTAATGATTGCACTTGGATGAAACTCTCTGATCTGATCCTGAAATTTATTTCCTCCGATGATTAATTTAGGGTTGGAATGAAGCGAAGCATGTTCCAGTAGCCAGAAGTAAATAGAGTGTAACCTTGGATGAAAGCGTTGTATCCAATTGTAAATCTTGGTACCCAAAAAGTAAATGGAAGAACTTTCCTCTAACGGTCTTACAAGTAAGGACTGAATATCAAGCGAATTACAAAACTCTTGGATTGCTTGGGCACGGACTTCATGCCCTCCACCTGTTTTCGAACTTAAAATTATTAATCTCATTTATGAACTTCAACTAACCAAAAAATCACTCTTAGCTGTAACCACAACCAAGGCTAAGACTATTCTAATTCGTGAACAAACAATCCACTTCGAAGCTTAGGCTCAAACCATGTCGATTTTGGTGGCATAATCTCCCCGGCATCGGCTACTTGTAGGAGTTCTTTCATCGATACCGGAAAGAGAGCGAATGCCACCGCCATTTCCCCGCTGTCAACTCGTCTTGAAAGTTCTTCAAGTCCACGAATCCCACCCACAAAATCAATTCTTTCATCTTTTCTCTGATCATAAATTCCAAGAATTGGATCAAAAATATGATCCGACAGATAACTTACATCCAGGTCTTGAACTGGGTTCCCCGTAACTTTTCTTTCTGTTAAGGCAAACAAATACCACTTGTAAGCAAGATAGACTGAAAACTCACCTCTTGAACTTGGCTTTAGAGGATTGTCACTCACTGCAACCAAAGAAAACTTATTTTTTAATTTGTTGACAAACCCTTGCACGGTCAATCCATGAAGGTCTTTAATGACCCTATTGTAATCGTAAATCTTGAGCTCTTCGTCCGCAAATAAAACGGCGAGAAATAAATTATATTCTTCTTCGCCAGTATGATGGGGATTGGCTTTTTTACGCATTTGACCTACCCTAGCCGCGGCTGCCGTTCTATGATGTCCATCAGCAACATAAAGACAGGAGACATCCGCAAATAGTTTTTCCAACCTGGAGATGATATTAACATCCTTAAGCACCCATAGTTCGTGGCGAATGTCGTCATCTGTCCTGAAATCATAAACGGGTGTCTGGGAAGTTACTTTCTGAATTACTGAGTTAATTCCCGCACTTGTTCTATAGGAAAAGAAAACGGGCTCTGCATTGGCACTTAGAGAATCGACATGTTTAACACGATCTTCTTCCTTGGCAACTCGGGTGAGCTCATGCTTTTTGATTTTACCTTGATAATATTCCTCAAAGTGGCAGCAACCCGCAATACCGGTTTGAGTACGGCCATCCATGGTCAGACGATAAATATAAAAGCTTGGTGTAGGATCCCGAATTAAAACTCCTTCATTTTTAAATTCTTCATATACCTTTGCACCTTTAGAATACACCTCATCTGAATATTGACTTGTTTCCTCTGGAAGACCAATCTCCGGCTTTATGATGTGAAGAAACGAAAAGGGGTTTCCATCCACTTCAATTCTTGCCTCCCTTGTATTAAGTACATCATAAGGACGAGATGCGACGAATTTTGCTTTATCTTGAACAGGACGAAAAGCACAAAAAGGCTTAAAGACCGCCATAGTTATTAATGTTTAAGGTTAATAATTTATTTCTGAACAAGATTAGAACCTTTCAAAGCCTCCGCAGCTGCTTTCTTGGCACGAACTTGCGCAATCAACTTTTTCGCTGACCCCGCGGCTAAAGTACTTTTGAGGTTAACCTTCTCTGGCGGCATGGAAACTGCCGCGGCTTTGTTTGAAGACTGCATTTCCTCGAGTATTTCTCTCCTTAAAATAGAAATAGAACGGGGTGCTGATATACCAATTTTAACGGAATCTCCTTCAATTTTAGTAATGGAGATTTGAATTTCATCTCCAATCGCTATGCCTTCGTCAACTTTTCTGGAAAGAATGAGCATTGTCTCTTAATTTAAAGGTCAGAGACCTTCGCCCCCTACATCTAAAAGGTGGCGAGCCGAAAATTCCTCATGATTGTTAATAATACACTGCTTACCAATGAGAGTTCTTCGATTGACAATGATGGGGCCAACTAAATTTAAGGAAATTTTACCTGCTTGATCAGGCGGTAGGGTAACAATGTTTAGAATCATGGTGTCTTCCGGACCTGTAATTCCAAGTACTTCAACATCTGCATCAGAAACCTCAACCGAATAATTCGGTATAATTCCACCAGGTTCCAATACGATAAAAGCTAGTCCATCCTTTTTCTCTTCGCGCAACCACATGAAAGGTAACTCCTCTTCGTCGTAGACAAGATCCAGATTTCTTACATCCGCAAAACCAAAAAGTCCTTGTGGAAGTGAAATTCGATTCCGAATTTCGGCACCCACGATGTCTGGATTGTTTGAATCTTCGTCTATTTTAAGTTTCATAACCTACCCGCTTACTTTTTCCAATTATAAGTAATTTAAAAGAGAGTTATTCAGTAATTGTGCACCTACCTGCATGGCTGCTTGATAAGCAGTAGAGACTTTACTTAAGCGCATAATAGCTTCGGACATATCAATTTCTAAGTCCTTGGAAATCTGCTTATCTAATGCCATTACATAATCCTCGTCATGGTTTCGCACGGTTTCCATTCTAACCATTGTCGAGGACAATTCGCCCATTTTATCAATGATCAAGTCTTCGAGAGCTATCAGATCTTTCTCAGTATCGGGAACCGTACTGGGAGCAGTACTTTGTGCAGTCTCAAAGAGCCCATCACGCAACTCAACTAGGGAATTCACTACATTTCCTAAAACAGATGTGTTTCCATTCGAAGCTTTAAGCATATACGAAACATCAGTATCTTTTCCAACTCGAGTTACAGCATTTTCATCACCGCCCTGATAAGTAACACTAAGAAGTTGTCCACTTTCATCTCGATGATCCAAAAATGTTTTGGAACCAGTGGCGAAGGAAAATTTGTCTCCTAAACGTGGAACAGTCTGTGCACCATGAGAAATTCCTGTATCCTCGTCAATAAGTTCAAAACCAGAAATTCTAAATGGACCTGGATCTGTTGCATCTTCTTCCCAAATTATTCGAGCCGTCAATTGGGAGCCATCCTGAAGGGCAATCGTAGCCTGCTCAAAATCAGGTGGAACAACCCCTTCATTGGAAGAACCAAAAAAATATCTTCCTGAATCTAATAATTTCAGCCCTACAACCTCACCATCGGCATCGACAATAGCTTCCGCACTCGCGTTTCTTCCCGATGAACCGGCAGGGAAAATTGAAACTTTAGGAGATTCTTGATGAGTAGTCTTGAACTTCAAAACATAGTCAAGGGATTCACCTAAGGGTAACCAGATATCATTGGCAACTTCTTGGCCTTGATCGTTGGTTACAAATTTATCGTCAGGAAGAACTGTTATTTGCGAATTAAAGGTATCCTGTAGCGTAATTATATTATTAAAGCCATCAATTTGGCATTGGAAATATCGACCATTGTGAAGTACGATTTGGCCTTGATCATAGGTCGATGACGAAGACCACTCCGCACCCTGTCTGGTGGAATAGGCTGGCACAGAGGCGAACAGAGCCTGGTCATCTAATCCGGTTTGTTCAGAAAAATCGGAGAGGGCCACAAAATATTGAGAAATTGGATTACCCTGCGGGTCAAAACCCCGGCTGTAAACATAATCCCCTTTTTTACCTGAAATAGAATCACCCTCTTGAAAAATCAATTCCTTACCCTCTCTTGGCAAATTCTTACCCAAGAAAAATACTCCTCCACCTGTGCGATCATTCTGGTTTAGGTTTTTCAAAACTGTTACATCAAAATCCAGCGGATTTGTGGTTAAATAATAATGCCCTTCGTAAGAAAAGACCGCTCCTTGATCGGGCTGATAGCCGTTCGAGTATCTTCCGATTTGCCCTTTTAAGTAGGCTGCATCAATTACATCATTTCCCTCTTGTGCTGCGGAAAGAGTATATTGTAAAGTTTTGGGATCAAAGGTAGTGGTCGCTTGAGAAACAGTTCCGTTAACTGAGAAATCTGTAACTGCATACTTTATTTCTTTAACCAAACCTTGTACATCACCTTGCAAAGTATCCGGATCGTTGTAAAGACGGTTTGTGGATCTAAGAAGTAAATCAGATGTATATTGGAGAGCTTCCGCGTCATCTTCAAACATTTGACCATCTGGAGACATGTAAAAAAAACGTTGTTTTACTCCAATTGCCTCAAACTGCCAATCTTCTCTGTCGACTTTATAATTCGAGGGTAATTCTTTCCAAAAAACACCACTATCCGATGTAGGTTTGTGATTGGTATTATTGGGAATTTGAGATTCCCAAAATTTACCATCATATTCAACCACACTTCCAAGATCAAAAGTTTGCAACCTTTTCCATATTTCTGAATGAGTCGTATCAAAAGAAGAAGTTCCATTCGATAACGAAGCTGTAACTGTAACGTCACGTTCCCATGAAGTTGCGGGAATATCTCCAAGCGCATTTACACCATTTGCCGTAAAAAAATCGTTTACTAAAATATTGTTGGCAAAATTTACGGGATCGATTTTAGTCTGATTTAAAACACTACCCGATCTTCTCCATGTATCGTTTACGAAGCTGACAGCCTCCAGAGAAAGCTGAGATCCTTGATCTAAAACAACAAAATTCCCGCCGGCACTGCCGACTTGCCCAGTGAGCTGGTCGAATTGAGGACCAGTCAGGTTATAGACAGACAGGGAATCCGAAAAAACATGGCTTCGAACCAAGTCTTTATCTTGATCTGTTAAATCTACATATCTGGAACCTGGAAATAACTCGCTCGTTTTCTCATCAAGCTTTTGGTCAACTTGCTCTGGAAAATAAAGAGATGGGTCCCATGTGGTCACAAAGGTTGCTTTAGCGTCGTAATCTTCATCTACGGTTCCATACACTTCAAGATCACCAGATACGGAAACTTTTGCATAAAGTTGAGCAGTAGAATTTCGATGGTCGTGGGGAGGAGGAGCAGTCCTCACAAACGCTTCATAGCCCGCATTCGGATCCACTGGATTTGGGAAAGTTGGGGAATCCGCAAGGGTTCCTTGATCCTCGTTGATTAAATCTTTTGCGATTTCTGTAATTTTACTTGTGGTTAGGCCATCGGAGGTTGCCTGTACTACATATTCCCTTCCGTTAATCTGAAAAACAACTGATTCGGTAGCTTTAAGTTCGCGACTACCGTTTAATCCATCATACCCCACCATTGTATTTTCAAGGGAAATGGTCTTTTTTCTTTCCAAACCCACCACCACATCGGAATTTCCGAAATTGGCTTTATATTCAGTTCCCCCGAAGAGAGATCGACCACGATGCTGTGCGTTTATTCGATTTAGTGCTTCTTCAACCAACTGTTCAATTTCATGACCGTAGGTCTCCGCAGCAGAACGATTTATCTGAGAACCGGCTACCCGGGAAATTTCCTGTGCTCTTTGATTGAGTTTCTGCAAATTGTCGAGATTTAGGTGCCCGGCATTAAGAAATTCAGAGGCGTAGGAAGCATTTCTTTGATATTGGGCAAGTTTTGCTTTAAGAGCATCCGCCTGAATCAAGCGACCAGTCCTGATCCCGTCATCTTCAGGGTAAGTTATTTTTTGTCCGGTTGAGATCTGCCTATCCAGAGTAAATCTCTTTTGATCAAGCTCACGAATGGTATTCGTGACATTATTCGAGACATTTAAATTTGGAATTCGCATGTTTATTTAAGCAGGCCCATCACTACCAATTCAAGCATTTTGTCGAGTGTATTCAAGACCCGAGAAGATGCCTGAAAAGAACGCTGAAATTGCATAAGGTCAGCTACTTCTTCATCAATGGAAACAGAACTAACTCCCCTTCTTTGATCCAGCAGTAAATTCTCCAAGGATTTTTGGTGATCGAAATTGTCACTGAGATCTGACATTTTATTTCCAATATCAGCATTTAATGTGGAAATTTTCAGATTAAATTCACCGTCAGCAAGACTACCAATTTCATATGCAATATCGCTGGAACCCTCGGGAGTCTTCTCGGAAGACTTAAGCAATTCAGGGCTTAAATTATCATCTACTTTTAGGCTTGCGGCCAAGTTCCACGTATTAGCTAAAATAGCATCAAAAGTGAAGTTGTCTCCGAGCAAGAAGGCGTTGGTGCCCTGTTCAACCCGAAATGGTATATTTTCGTAAGCAAGCATCAAGCTACGCCCTTCATCTCCAGTGTCAAGCAAACCATCTTCACCAACATAGTCAGGATCAGCCTCAAAAGTAATATGCTGCATTCGTCGAGCACTCCCATAAAATTCATAGAACTGACCACCCTCGGGACTCGATAGTATCTGCTCGGTGTAATCATCTCCTCTGACAAAAAAAGCATCAGCGTTATTTTGCAACTCGGCAGGAAAAATTGGGGTGGAATTAACAATCTCGAAGGTGTCTGTTTCTGCAAATGGAAGGGTCATATCAACTTCTTCATCGAATACCTTAAAAGTGCCATTTCCTTCCACACCAAATAAACCATAGACTTCTTCCATGATCTTATTGTTACCAATAACTGGGCGAGTCAGGAAAGAATCAAACCCGAACAGATAGCCTCCCGGTTCATCCGTTGGGTTATGCAAAGAATTTACTCTATCCACAAAGGAAGAAACTAGGTCATTCAATTCTGTCCTAAAAAGTTGAATACCATTAACTCGAGCATTCTGATAACCTGAGATTTTTCCTGAATTGGTAACAATCTCAAGGGCTTCATTTTCATTTTCTCCTTCAATAAGTAAGGCATCATTACTTGGAAAGCCGTTTCCTTTGTTAATTATATTGAAGCCCTTGATTTCGCCTCCGTTAACGACCGCTTCGGCGATTCCAAGATTTAGTTCAACCAAAACACCCGTTTCGACATCGTATCCAGACGGAGAATTGAGTCTGATAATTTCTTTTGGATTATCACCGCTGAGTTGGGCTTTAAAAAGTTGAAAATTTGACTTCCACTTTGCATCAATAGGGTTGAAGTTAACTATTTCCAAGGGGTCAGTAATCGGAAGCTCTGGTGCTGACCGAATGATGAAATGATTTCCATCGACCACCATAATATTACCCTCTGAACCTGAAAAATTTAATTCCTCCGCTTGAGTTGTTTCATTGAAGATTAAGTAATCATCAATCTCACTGACATTAACAAAGGAAGCACTAACTTTTAAAAACTTGTCTGAAGTAGAGGGAATAATTCCGGGATTGGCTTCAAAATCTACATTTTCTAGAGCGATGTAAAAATCGTAATTTACTTCATTGATACCCGTCCCGTTGTCAACCCGCAAGAATTCGCCTTTGTTGACCAACGGATCGATCAATAATTCCCTTATATTTTGGTCATTGGTATTGGGCAATACATTACCAAGGGAGATCACGCTCCCGGCGGTTGCATTTTCTCCTAAAATTTTCAGGGAAACAACATCCCCATTTTCAATACCTTCAAAATTGAGTTCCGCGTCACGAACCAGATTGGTAGTTGCCTGGTAATAGTTTTCACCATATTTAAAAATGTCATTTTTTAAGAAATTTCGACTTGTCGACTCTTGGCCTGATTCATCGGTGACGGGAGAGAGGTTTGCGGTTGCCTGATAAAAATTTCCCTCGTAGTAAACTTGATCACCTTTATCAAAGGTCTCCAAATCAGAAAAGGTCTTTTTCGTTTCGACAACTTGACCATTGGGAAATTGTGTAATTTCCATAAACAAATTACTCCCATTCGGATCAGTCCCGGCAATGGTATTTTCAAGGGCTTGCCAGAGAGCCATTTCTCCATCTGGCTTTTGAAAGTAGAACACATCCCCTTTCTCACGTTTAATGTTTTGCTGTTGAAGCTCGATTGGCAGGGCAGTTTCGTTCAATAATTCACTTAACCCGGCACCATCGTCCACGGGTTGTCCAGCAGGGAGAACTTCGGCTTCAGCTTGTGCTTCAGGTTGTGCAACCACTTCTGCACCCTGAACAGAACTGGCAAAAGGTTTTGGCGGAAGAAGACTTACAAGTATGGGACCATCGGTGTCATCAAAAAAAGTACCGCTATTCTGCACTTCCAAAAAGCCTAGCTGTCCGCTTGCATCAATTTTAGCATGAATTTTAGCGTCCGCACCATTTAAACCATTTGAAGCAATGGTAAAATCCTGATTCCAATTATTGGTTAAAGTTTTGGGACCAGTTGAGTCGAGTAGTTGAATTTTTTGTCCTTCACTGGATGTAGCATATATGTTTAGGAATCCGGTTGCTTCTCCCGTTCCCGCATCCTCTCCTTCTTCCACCTTAATTTCCATCAACTTTGACAAATCCTCAAGCAGAGACTGTCGGCGATCTCGATAAGTCACGGCTTTTCCCTTATCTTGGAGTTCAAATCTCCTGACTTGTTTATTCACTTCATGCAGCTGGGTAAGCAAGCGGTTAACATCTTCAACACTCCTACGGACAGTCTGTGTCAGGTCGTACTCTATATCTTCCAAACTTTGCCCTGCATCATTAAATCTCTTAGCCAAAGTTTGCACCTTATTGAAAAGCTCTTGCCGGATGGTTGCTTCATCAGGCGATGCCGATAACTCCTGAAAGGCATTAAAGAAGTCATTCAGAGCCCTCGCCAAACTCCCCGCTGCTAAAATACTGTCATGAGAATCATCCAGCCCCGCATTTATTTGTGGACTGGTCAAGGTTTCTCCCAAGGCTGACTGCAATAAATCAAAGACCTCCTTTTCAGCTTCAAGTGCGGCCGTCTCTCCCACTTCATTCACGACTCTTCGGTCTAAAAAATCGTTCCTTACATGTTCAAGACCTGCAGTCTCTAGGCCCGATGAAAGAAGGCCTCCATAAGAGCCATACATCACTCCTTCTCTAGCAAGAACCCGTTGGCGGGCATAAGTTTCGTCATTTACATGGGCCAGATTTTGCCCGGCAATTTCGGCAGTCTTCGAGTGATAGCGAAGGGCCTCCGTCGTTTTACTTATTTCACCTAAAAGAGACATTAGTAATTAGACAGACTCACTTAGGTTCGGACGGCCACTAGACAGGAGCTTTAAATTACCATCGCGGGTGTAAGTCTTAGTTTGGGAACTAGGATCAGTGACACTGAGGATTTGATCAGTCACTTCGCTCAATCTCGAAAGAAGCCTTTGATTTTGTTCAATTTTTTTCCTCACCTGAGAAATCAAGCTGTTGATTTCTTCAATGAGGCTGTGAAACATAGGTTGCGTAACATCAGGAAAATGATTAACGATTTCGCTTAGGGTAGAGTTTTTTTCCTCTCCAAACCTTTCCGCTAAAGTCGTAACATACCCCTGTCTGCGTTTGCGAAGAATCTGACTGGCCTCCATTTGAGTTTGAACAGATTGGTTCAACTCCATTAGGCTATCAGGTCTTCTGTTTAAAATACTCTGCTGCTGAGCTGTCAACAAACCTATCAGTCCCCCATACTCCTGCAGTTCATCCCGCAATAGTGCGAGCAAATCCTCCCAGTTAAAGGACAAATCAGGGGCAACTTGCTCGAAGACCTTCACTATCTTATTTGGATACCTCAAGATCAAACTCCTCAGTTTGTTTTTCTGAGAGGTGGGTTACTTGATTATTCAGCTGTTGTTGGAGGATGCTGGACATTCCAAAGCCACCACCCGTAGCAATGCTTTCGGAAATTGCATCGGTAAAAAAGTGGCGGTACATCCGGTGGGCACCTCCGTCTTCATTAAATACTCCTTTAAACATGGGTTTGAGGGCCTCTTTTAAAAATTGCTTAACCAAGACCGATTCAAATTGATGACTAACCGCTGCATTCTTTTCTAACTCCGAAGCATGCTTCGAATGAGCCATTTCCATCAGCATGGTTGTATCCATACCCACATATTTATTACCAACGCTAGCAGAGTCCATGGTCAAATTAATTAATTGATGATCAGTTCAGCCTGTAAAGCCCCGGCGTTTTTAATGGATTGAAGGATTGAAGTCATTTCACGGGTAGTAAGTCCCAGACGATTGAGGGCAGACGCAAGGTCATTCACAGTGGAGGTTCCTATCGGATCCAACTGATCGATGGTGTCAAACCGGCCGATCTCTTCGATTAGTTCGGCATTTTCTCCCTGTAAAATTGTTGTGGCCCCTTGGGAAAAAGGTAGTGGCTGACTCACTCCAGTAGTTGGATTCAGAAAAATTGTGATGTTACTATTGCTGACTGCCACCGGTGAAATTCTAACATTTTCGGTAGCCACGATCGTTCCGGTACGCTCGTTAATAATAACTCGGGCAGGCACATTTGGCCGGACATCAATTGATCCTATGGCGGCGAGAAAATTAGTTGTTTGACCGAGAAATTCACGGGGCAAACGAACATTCACCACCCCTCCATCATTAGCGAGCGATGTGCCAGGATAGTATGTGTTGATTGCGTCCGCAACTTTTACAGCGGTCATCGAATCCGGTGACCTCAAAATGAGGTCTATGGAGCCATTATTAATGATCTGACTGTCTATTTCCTTTTCAACAAAGGCACCGTTAGAAACAATACCAACTGTCGGATGGTTCACTTGCACATTCGCACCGCCTGCATTGCCTGCAGATAGACCGCCAACTGAAACTGGCCCTTGAGCCACGGCGTAAACATTACCATCGGCACCTTCAAGTGCAGTCTGAAGCAGAATTCCACCTTGTAATGAATCAGCATTACCAATGGATGAAACTGTAACATCAATTTTCGATCCATTTTTGGCAAATGGACCAATATCTGCTGTTACCATAACCGCCGCAATGTTTCGAGATTTATCCGCTTTGTCTGCCCGGATACCCAGCATTTCCAAGGCATTTAAAATGCCCAATTCCGTATATTCGATTCGGGAGTCTCCTTGACCCGCAAGACCCGTTACAATTCCGTAACCGTAAAGTTGATTGCTTCGACTTCCTTTTACATCCGTTAAATCCTCAATTCGAGCAGCGTGCAAAAAACAAAAAGTTGCCGAAGCAAAAAATAACAAATATTTGATATAGAAAACCATAAAAAACTAGAAAGGATTTAAGATGGATGCGAGTCTTTGGTACCAAGATTCTTTTTGAGCATCATTAAGACTCCCTTTTGATACAAACTCAATTTGGGCATCCGCGATAAACTGGGAAGAAATGATATTTCGGTATCTCAATCCGTCCTTAAACCCAAACCCGATATCTTCTTCCCTCACCATACCTTTCAGGACGGCATAATAACTTTCTCCGGAAAAAGTTACCATACGGGCACCTTCAATTATCAACACCCGGTTCGGCAACACATCAATAACCACCACACTGACTCTCCCCTTCAAGTTAGAGGTATTGGCGATAGAACCTCCACCCTGATTGCTGCTTTTAGTTTCAATTTCAGTTGCAGGAAGGTCACCTTTATGTTTTCCCATACCACTGTTTGCAAAAAGAAACTGTTGGACTGCATTTTCGATTTGTGACTGGCGGTTTCTTACAGAATTTTGAGAAGCAGCAAGAGAAGAACTTTCAGCAACATCGATGGTGATCAGATCTCCCACCGAATAAGCGCGCTTACCCGCATAAAGTCCCCGTTGCGAATTGGAACTTTTTGTCCACAAAGAAGCCCCTTGTAAGGACACAGTTAATAGAACCACAGTGAACAAAGATATAATATATTTTGTCATAAATTAAAGTTGAACCTTTACGCTCTTTTCGTTGAGAACTTTGGCTTGAAATTCTTTATCAGAAGATAAATTCCGCACTTTCACAATCCCACCCTCAACACCATTTTCTAGTGCCATTCCTTTCATGGATATATAAATACCATTACCGGAAGCAAAAACATCCACAATTTCCCCTTTTTTAACAAGGGCAACTTTGGTGAGGTGATTCCACTTAAGTAAAGAATTCTCCCTCAAGTTTACCCCGAGTTCATACCCCTTGAGGTCAGTTCCGGATGGAACGGCACCCACATGCTGTTTCAGAACATCCACGGGACGATCTGTAAAATTTTGGGACAGTAACTTAGACCCTCTTGAAGCTAAATTTTTGGTGTAAAAACAGTTTATGAAATGTGACATTCTGATCGGTTCTCCAAATTCGCCAAAACTCGAACCGTTGTCCCAGATCGCAAATCGCACGAAGGTACTGGGGGACAGACTGTCTGGCATGCAATCCCTAATTTTCAAAATAAAATTACTGCTCAAAGAAATGGGTTTCCACTTTCTAGTAACATAAGCAAACACTTTTCCGGAGGCTTGATAGCGGTAGCCGAGTAACTCACCAAGTTTGGATTCAAGCATCTCTCGAGTTAGGAGAACTTTTTCGAGTACCTGAACATTGGAAGCTAAATCGGAAATGGGTCTGCCTTTCGAGTAGGGTGGTGCAATCGAGGCGGAAGCCTTTTGATTGATGATAAAATTTGGTTTAACCCGACTGGGCTTGACCATTATTGGGTCTAAAAAGCGCGATACATCTCCCATCAAACATAGGGGCAGGGTGAATGTTAATAGCAGTAAACTTGAGCGAATGAGCATATTATCTCTTAAGTTGATTAACTCGAGAAAGCATGTCATCTGAGGTTTGAATGGATTTCGAATTAATCTCATAAGCACGCTGAGCAATAATCATGTTAACCATCTCTTCGACCACATTCACATTGGACATTTCCAAGTACCCTTGTTGTAAAACCCCGAAGCCATTTTCTCCTGGAGCTCCAATTTCTGGTGGACCACTGGCCTCCGTTTCAGTGTAAAGATTTCCTCCCTGAGCTTTTAAGCCTGCGGGATTGGGAAAACGAACTAACTCAAGTTGTCCGATAATCTGAGTTCCGTCTGCAGTTTCAACAGAAACTTCTCCAGTAGGGGAAACAAAAACATTCGTTACCTCGGGATCAATTTGTAAACCGGCCGCTAGGGGTAAAGCATCCGCAGTTGTGATTTGTCCGTCTGGACCGACTTTAAAAGCCCCATCGCGAGTGTAAGCTTCAGTTCCGTCAGGACGCTCAACTTGAAAAAAGCCTGTCCCATCAATCGCCACATCCATTTTTTCACTGGTTTGAGTAAGTTGGCCTTGGGTAAAGATTTTGGCAGTTGAAACCACCTTCGTACCATTTCCCATCTCGACTCCTGTGGGGATTACATTCCCGGCTCCAGTCTGACCGCCTGCTTGACGAGGGTTTTGATAAAGTAAATCCTGAAACTCTATTTTGTTCTTCTTAAAACCGGTAGTGTTAACATTGGCGATGTTGTTTGAAATAACATTGAGGTTGAGTTGCTGGGCCTGCATACCTGTGGCCCCTGAGTAGAGAGATAAGTTCATAGATTATATTTATTAATTAAGAAGTTTGTCCTAATGTTCCGATCGCTTTTCCGATATTTTCATCAAAAGTTGATATCATTTTTTGATTTGCTTCATGGGCTCTTGAAACCTCAATCAGTCCAATCATTTCTTCGATAGCGGAGACATTACTATCCTCAAGATATCCTTGCATAAGCGTGAATTGTTCGGGGTCGGCTAATTCCGGTTCAATCCCATCTTCCTTGGCCACAAAACCTCCACCGACTTTTTGAAGTTCTGTTAGGGGATCATTAAATATGAAAACACCAATCTGTCCGATGTTTTGTTCACCCTGAAAAATCTGTCCGCTTTTATCGATTATAAGATCACCACCGCCAGGTATCGTTTGTATGTTATTGCCTCCGGCATCCGAAAATTCATGCCCCATACTGTTTACCATCACACCATCGGCGTTAATGTAATGCTGACCATCGCGAGTATAAACCGCTTTCCCGTTGATGTTCATGAGAGCAAAAAAACCATCCCCGCGGACAGCCATATCCAAAGGGTTGTGAGTCTCTTTTAATTCCCCCTCATTAAAATCAACTTGGTTCTTCATCACCGGAAAAGAACCAGGCATTTCGTTTCTTAATCTGTCATGAGTACTTCGGGCAATTTCCCCTCCTTCTACAGCTTCGAAGCTGACTGCAACTTTTTTAAATCCAGAAACATGGCTTGCTGCAATGTTATTTGCTATAACATTTTGGTATTGTTCGAGCCCTCTTAGTGCGGATGCGTTTTCGTACAGGGATAAATTCACACATTTTCAAAGCAATTATCGTGCCACCAATTCGTCAAGCGTGCAAGGTTAACACTCGCTATATTCGCAGTTTATTTTCAACAACCGCCCGTCATCAAGATAAATCACGATTTGTCGGGGTTTTTGGTCTACAGAAATGACTTCTACTTTAGGACAATCCTTCTCATCAAAGATAACTTGCGAGTCTCCTTCTTGAGATAAACTTGGCTCATTGGTGATTTGCTCGATAGGACTGGAGGAGGACTGACTCAAAAAAGGACGAAATGAAGAGTCCTTTGAAGATGAATTAAGGTCTTCACCTGCTCCCCTACCTGATAAATAATTTTCCATGATAAAAACTTATGAAATCGCCCTTCCTGAGATTATTTATATTGTGCCAAATTCTCTTTGCTCATGTCTAATACCAGACTTAATTCCACTCTACGATTTTTCTCAGGTTGGTTGGGAAAACGGGTGTCGTTAGGTTTAGTGAACCCGTGTCCGGTGACCCGCTCAAGTTTATCATCCAGATCATTTGCTGAATAATAAGAGAGAGCATTCGTTACCTCCAAAGCCTGAAGCATTGACATCTCCCATGAGTTCTCTCCATTTTGTCCTGAACTGTTTTTTAAATGACTTGTGTGAGAATCAACCCGATAAACCAGAACATGCTGAGAAAGTAACCAAGACATACGCTGCATCACCTTGCGACCATGGTTAGTCAACCGAGTTGAGGAGTTTTCAAAAATAGGTTGTTCGTCGCCATGAAAAAGAACGACTCTCAATCCATCCGAAGTGACATCAATCTGAATCACGGAATCGTCAATTTCATGCAACCTTAGACGGGCATACCAATCTTGGGCAATTCGGTGAAGCACATCAATATCAATCGATGTTGTGTCGTTGGTATTACGCATTGTAGTGTCGGATCGACCAACAATCTGATCAACCATACTTCCCGGGCGGGCATCTTTCTGTTCGACCGGTGTGGACTTGGGAACCCCTGCCTTATAGGGATCTCTAAAAAAGCGAGTTGTTGCAATAATTACTTCTTCGTCTTGGGACAAAATCCAAAGAACCAAAAACAAAGACATCATGCCCGTCACAAAGTCAGCGTAAGCGACTTTCCATGCTCCGCCAAAGGCAAACCGCACTGACCCCTTTATTTTTGGTTTTGACATAAAGAATGATGATTGGGTCAAAGATCAGGCTCCCTTTGCCGCGTCCTTACATTTCTCTTCGAGTTCGTCTGCAGTCGGTTGAATTTGCTTATCGAGGGATCTTCGTCCGATTTCCACAGCCATGATCGGAGACAGCCCCGTTGCAAATCCAGAAACTGATCTTTCTACAATTCTGAAATAGAGGAACTCCTGGGTTTGGTTTAGGGAAACCAGACGACTTAGAGGTACACCTATGCCATAGGCCAGGAAAATACCTAGGAATGTTCCACTCAATGCAGCTGCCACTTTATAGCCGACTGACTCGGGATCTTCAAGGTTGGACATCGTATTAATAATCCCCAGAACTGCGGCCACAATTCCAACTCCAGGCAATGCATCAGAGATCATATCAATTGCTTTAATTGTTCGGGTAGCTTCTGCCTCACGGCTACTTAGCTCCGCATTCAATATACCACCGATTTCCCCAGGTTTGCATCTCCCGTCCACAATAGGACGGAGGGAATTACAAAGAAACTCCACTAGGGCTTGGTCCTTGAGAAAGGAAGGGTATTTAGTAAAAATTGTACTATTCTGGGGATCACTGACATGTTCGTCAAGTGCTGGGGTCCCCTTTCTTCTGCCCAGCATAAATAGCTCGTAAAGCAAGACGAGAAGATCAATAAATTTATTCGGATCAGCAATGCCTCCCTTAAAAGCCTTAATGATGTCATCTTTAAGATTCATAAGCACAGCTTTAGGACTCGAAACTATCAAGATTCCAAGCCCGATACCGCAAATGATCATGATTTCACCCGCATGGATTAGAGTGACTGGATTACCTCCTGCTACAGAGAAACCACCGATACAAGCCACGAAAACGATAATAATACCAACTGTGAGAAGCATTTTACTAAAAAAATTCTAAGATTTGAATTGTGCCTTGAGGGTTAATAATGTCTGAGAGAGGATTTGACTAATTCTACCTTCGGTCAAGCCAAAGATGTGAGCAATTTCAGAGAGCCTTAGTTCTTCAAAATAATACAGCATAAGTATCTTCTTCTGTTGATCAGGCAATTCTTTAATTTTGTCCCGCAACATCGTCACTTTTTCTTTTTCCTCCAGTCTTTCAGCCGAGGTAATTTCTGTGGGATCATCAAGGGTTTCGGAGAGAGGTAAATTTTCCTCTCCAATACCTCTCTGATGATTGCCATCAATCGGAACAAAGGAAATGGGCTGAGTCTCCCTCAGGAGTTTGGCATATTCATGGGCAGAAAGATTAAGTTCTTTGCAAATCTCAGATTCGGTAGGTGTGCGATTATGCTTAAGTTCAAAATCCCCTATAGTGGACTGGAGTGACCTTGCTTTGGCCCGATTTGCTCGGGGAAGGGCGTCAATTTTCCTTAGTTCATCCAGCAAAGAACCGCGAATGCGCAAAGCCGCATAATTCCCAAAAGATTTTCCCTTGGTCGGATTGTAATGATTTACCGAAACAATCAAAGCCCTAACCGCGACCCCGTAGATATCATCTATTTCATAGTGATCAGGAAAATTGTGTCTCATCCGCACAACAATTGACTTCACCAATGGGAGGTAATCCTGAATAAGTTTATCTCGTTCGGTGTCGGAACGCATTGCTTTTCTGTAATTTTCGCTTGCAATCCTTGCCTTCGGGGTACTGACCGAAGAATTAGAGGACATTTGCATAACGGATTTCATCTACTTATTAGACCTTAGCATCAACAATAGGTTGATCAATCGAAGACACCTTTGGAGTTTGACTGCGAGATATCGGTTTAGGTTTGGGTTGTAGAATATTTGCTTGTTTCTCTAAATTCTTGACGGAGGAATTAGAAACTGGATTGCTCGAAGAAGGTGTATCAGTGCTGTGTTTTAGCAGAATACCCAAAAGAAACCTCCCGAAAATAGCAAAACTTAAGCAACCGATCGCACCGTGCATCAAGGAAAAAGCAAGATTTCGGTTCAAAAGAGATGTAGTGATATAGAAGAGTAAAAAGCCCACAAAACCTGCGAAGCAAAAAAAGAATCGTGCGTCATTTTTCATATGGAATTCTAAATTCTTTGGTAACTGGCAAAACCTTTCGAATAAAGTTCTTCAGGAAAAGTCTTGGCAATTAATTGGTTAAGCACACTAGTTGAAAAGTCGCCCGTTACATTCTGGCCATTACAGATGCAAATAGGAGTGAGGTTTGAGTGAAGAATTATGGGCCACAATTTCGTGGAGTTCGTCATTTCATCAAAATGAGTTATCGCAATATGGGTTGCATTCACTCTCTTGGCAGAACGAATAAATTTGGTTATGATTTCCCTGTCATAAGCACCGTTTACCACCAGGATACGCGATGACACTCCTAAATCATCTAGAATTTGGTTTGCATCAGTCCATTCATCCATTTCAGAAATCCCCAAACCAGGGAAGTCAAGATACAAGGGATTATTTTCATCAACTTGGGGAACACTTTCAGATTCCCTGAAAAGCGTCACTCCTACCACTTCGCAGAAGATGCGAAGGGCATCGTCTGGATTGGGTACCCCATTTTCTACCTTGAGTACGCTGGGTAAGTTTTTATTCATAAAGACCTCGTGAGCCAAAAGCTTGCAAAGGGTGGTCGTCTTGCCCACCCCTGGTCCGCCGAGCAGGGCTACCTTCTCAGTACACGAAATTTCTTTGATTGAGCGGTACCGATCGCTTAACCCAACCGTAATTTCCTTAAGAACTTGAGCAATGGAAGCTTGTTCCAAATCAGGCCAGTTGGACCAGGAACAGATGTCCGAAAGTAAAGCCGAGTCAAAACCAAATTTAGAAAGGAGTTTATAATTATCACTGCCATTTTTTTGTTCTTCATTTACTTTCACTTTGGGATGAACGGTCAATTTTTCCTGGTGTGCTTTTTTTTCTTTAGCATGAGGAACTTCTTGAGGCTTATCTTCAGCTGGAACAGGAATGCTCGATGGATGGTTAACTGAGGGATCAAGTACTTTCTGGGGTTTGATATTTTCCTCAACTAACTGTGCAATCACCTCGAGCTTGGGTGAGGATATAAATCTCTTTAAGCCTTCGCCTCCCACTTGTCTCACAGAGATTACCTTCGCATTATCGCCAAACTTATCTCGAATTACACGAACCGCTTCTTCCGCGGACCTAACAACCAGACGAAACTTTTTACCTGTTCCCACTTGCTCGGATGTTTGTTGAAGTATTGACATTTCAGATCAAGATTAGACGGTAATTACCGAAGGTTCTTCCTGGATACTACTTAAGTCAGGATTATCGTTCATAGCTTCCATAACTTCAGGCGGTAAAGAACCTTGAGGCAGTGTGATTGAACCATAGGGTTCAATTCTCGTTTCCGTAGGTAATTCCTGATAAGATAAAATGACCAAGTGGGGATAAGATGGTTCCATAAACCTTCTGAATGCAAGTCTCAACTCCGATGTAGTAATAAGCAAGGGCGTCAAACCCTTTTCAGACATTTCCGTAATCTTTGGATCAATCTCCTGAAGAATTCCTTCGGTTATTTCCGGGTCCATAACCAAACCAATATCAAACTGACTCCTTTTAACCCGACCAATCAAGGTTTGTTCGAGAGTGGGATCGAAAGTAAGGGCAATTAGTTTTTCAGGTTCAACCTCAAATTCTTTTACAAAATACATCCCCAATCTCTTTCTAGCTTGCTCAGAAAGTTCATCTGGATTCTTGGTGATCGGGGCCATGTCTGCAATGGTCTCTAATATTAGAGTGAGGTTCTTGATGGATATTCTTTCCCTGAGTAAGTTTTGCAAGGTTCTCTGAATCACTCCCACATTGACCAAATCGGGTAAAAGTTCGCTAACAAGTGTAGGGTTTTTATCTTTGATCAAATCAAGTAGTTTCTGCGTGCCTTCTCGTTCTAAGATTAAGTAGGCAAACCTTTTCAGCACATCTGAAAGATGAGTTACCAATACCGAGGATGGGTCCACCACGGTGCAACCCTCCACCTCTGCTTCGCGTTTTTTATCCTCTGCAATCCAGGTCGCACCAATACCAAAAACGGGTTCAATAGTGGGAATACCCTCTAACTTGGTGGCATCCCCTCCTCCCATACTCATAGCTAACATTCGATCCGGGATCACATTTGAGCGAATAATTTCCTTTCCACGAAGTAAAAAACGATATTCGTTAGGCTCTAATTCAATATTATCACGCACTCCGATGGTAGGTAACAACATTCCCATTTCCCTGGCAAAGTTTGTTCTGGCACCCGTAATTCGATCCAACAAGTCCCCTCCCTTCTTTTTATCTGCTAATACAAGTAAACCATACCCCATCTCAAGACCAAAAACCTCTTGTTCAATGGCACTCTCCATGGGAGTCAAGACTGGGACCTCCTCTCCAACCTGAGAAGAACCTTGTTGGAGGTTGGAAGATGAACCATTGGTAGCATTACTAATTGATGCATTAGCACTTCCTTCTTGCCCCATGGTATCTTGAACCGAATCCTCATTATCAAGATTTTTCTTAACAAAGTAGGCACTTATAAAGCATGCAACTGAGAGAATAAAAAAAGGCCAAAAGGTTTCGTGGAGGAAAAACGAGAACAATAAAAGCAATGCTCCAGCAATCGCGATTGCACGCGGATAAACGATCAGTTGTTTTGATACATATTCTCCTAAATCCCCTTCTTCTGAAGATCGTGTAACTAAAATACCTGCCGCAATCGAAACGATAATTGATGGAATTTGTGTTACCAACCCATCCCCAATCGACAAAATAGCGTAAGTTTCCAAAGCCTGAGTGATTTCCATATCTCGTTGAAATAACCCTATGAGAATTCCTCCTACTACATTTATAACTGTAATGATAATTCCAGCAATCGCATCACCACGGACAAATTTACTGGCTCCATCCATGGAGCCGTAAAAGTCAGCTTCTTTTTGCAGTCTTTCACGCTTTGCCAGAGCTTGTGCTTCCGTAATTACTCCATTTTGCATTTCCGCATCAATCGACATTTGCTTCCCTGGCATTGCATCTAAAGTGAATCGGGCTGTGACTTCAGCAATTCTACCTGCACCTTTTGTGATAACCACGAAATTAATAATCACGAGGATCAGAAAGATAACGGTACCCACAACATAATTTCCTCGAACCACAAAACTCCCGAAAGCTTCAATAACTCCACCTGCATCACCGTCCAGAAGAATAAGCCGGGTGGAAGCTACATTCAGACCCAACCTGTAAAGGGTAACAGCTAACAAAAGGGTTGGAAAAACTGAAAATTCGGAAGGATCCCTCAGATAAATAATGGTCAGCAAAATTAATAAAGAAATCGCTATGCTGATGACTAAAAGCAGACTTAAAAGATCCTTATGAACTGGGACGACCAATAGAAAAATAGCTAAAAAGAGACCCCCAACAAAGCCAAGATCACTGTTCCCTTTGAAAGAAGATAATTTCTCTTTTATTTGCTCGAACATTTCTAGAGTGATAAAGGCTACGGCAGATTATTTACGTAAAAGTAAGCGGCGTGCTTTCAACCGATGAAAATAATAAGAATGCACCTTATAAACATTTGCCAAAATCTCAGCGACAACCCTGTATAATTCGAGTGGTATTGCCTCGCCAACCTTGCCAAGAGCAAATAGTGACCTAGCCACTAGTTTATTTTCTACAAGTGGTACATCATACTCAATTGCAATTGCTTTTATTCTTCTTGCCAACAAATTTTCTCCTTTCGCAACGACAACTGGAGCATGATCCATGCCCTTTTCATACCTAAGTGCTACGGCATAATGGGTAGGATTGGTAACAACCACATCGGCCGTGGAAACATCCTGAGCACCCTGCCCACTAAGCAATTCCATCGCTTTTTTCCTTTGTGCAGACTTCACTTCAGGGGCAATTTCTTTTGATTTACTCTCATCTTTGACCTCCTGCTTAGTCATTTTCATTTCGTCTTTGTGCTCTTTTTTCTTTATAATATAGTTGATAAATGCAATAATAATTAACAAAAGCACGAGAATGGAAAATAAGACCAAAAACAATACATAAATAAAACGGAGAACTTCTTCGATAGGGATGGGGGCGTAGAAAATAGGATGATCCAAGAAGATTAAGAGTGTCAGCCAAACCACCGTTCCGATTGCTAAAAACTTAAGAAAATCAATCAGGAAGGTTTTAAGTCCTTTAATTCCGAAAATCTTTTTGGCACCAGTTACAGGATTAAATTTATTAAGGTCAGGATTGATGACTTTTGGTGTGTAGGAAAAACCAGTCTGCATCCCTTCTGCAACGAACGCAGCAACGAAGCAGGCACCCATAAGAGGCACAACAATCGTAGCCATTGTTCCATAGGCTTCTTTAAGCATGAAACTTGTCCCTACTTGATTAAGTATGATTGCATCTAAATTCTCAAATAGACTCTTCGTGAACTCAGCCATGTATTCCGCTTTTGAGGGGGCAAAAAACAAGATGATTAATAGCCCGGCAAGCAAAGTTGTAGTCATTGAGATCTCAGGTGCCTTAGCAAACTGTCCTTTACTTCGAGCTTCACTAAGCTTTTTTTCTGTAGGCTCTTCCGTTTTAGAGCTTTTGTCGACATCTGACATGATTATCCAATTTGAATGATATCAAGCATGACTTCGACAGACCTCCTGCTGTGCTCAAGAATATAAGAGGTAAAAAGTAGTAGCGATGCAACCAGAAGAACTAATCCTGACAATATTCTGATCGAAAAACTGGTCATGAAGACATTCATCTTGGGAACGGCTTTCCCTAAAACGGCAAAAGAAACATTAACCAGAAAATTCAATGCAATAAATGGGGCTGCAATTAAGGTACCAAGGACGAAAACCTTGGCCACTTCCGCAACATATTCTTCCATTGGATTGGCATGTAAAAAGAAGCTACCAATGGGAAGGATTTCAAAACTCATAATAAATGCCCTTAGTACGTCGTAGTGAATTCCTGCAACAAAGAAAATCAGCAGACTGAAATAATACAAAAGCGTAGTTATGGTCGCATCTGAACCACCTAGTAAGGGATTCACACTGTTACTCGCCATTAATCCAATTTCATAGGAAATCAGGTGACCTGCTAGTTCAACCGTAAAAAAAACCATGCGCACCATCATTGCGAGAAGAAGTCCTATGCAAACCTCATTAAGTGCGAGGAGAATGGCACCGGCAAAATGGGTGGAAAGTTCCAAATTGGCAGGGATGAGAGGATTGATCAGGATAGATAAAAGTAGACCGAAAGCGACCTTGATTTTTTTGGGCAGCATTTTGCCGGCAAAAAGAGGAATGCCCATAAAAAAGGCACCAGTTCTAAGAAAGACCAAGACCCAGACAACAATCTCCCCTGCCTCAATGGTCATTGGGCCATATTCGGGATCATATTAAACATAGATATACAAAAATCAGTAAGGGTCTTAAGAATAAAGTTAGCGGAAAGAACAATAGCTAGGGAAACACACACAAGTTTGGGGACAAAGGTAAGGGTCTGTTCCTGTAAACTCGTGATGGACTGCACAAAACTGATTAGTAACCCAACCACCATGGCAGTTCCGAGAATTGGGATCGCCAGAATTAAGGCGGTCTGCATTAGATTTCTCATGATATCAACGGCTAATTCTAAAGTCATTAAAAAGAAGGTTTATGCTACATTAAAACTATTTACCACAGACTGAATTACGAGATACCATCCGTCCACTAACACAAAAAGAAGCAGCTTAAAGGGCATCGAAATAACCACTGGAGGCATCATCATCATTCCCATCGACATTAATGATGAAGCAACAATGAAATCGACGATAATGAAGGGTATGAAAATTAGAAAACCCATTTGAAAAGCAGTCCTAAGTTCGCTGAGAACAAAGGAGGGAACAACAATACTCAGGGGCAATTCATCGCGGGTCATCGCACCTTGTCTTGAAATCTCTAAAAAGAACTGAGCATCCTCTTGCCTTGTCTGATTCATCATAAAGTCTTTCATGTGAGCAGTAGCCAACAACAATGCATCTCCAGATTTCATCGTCGCATCCATGTAAGGGGTGACAGCATCGTCATAAATTCGATCCCAAACCGGGCCCATCACAAAAAAAGTCAGGAACAAGGCCAAACCTACAATAATTTGACTGGATGGGGCGGCATTAACTCCGATCGCATTTCTAACAAAACCTAGGACAATTACAATTCTCGTGAAACAAGTCATCATCATGATTACAGATGGTCCCATGGTCAGAATCGTCATAGCCACAACTAATTGTATCGCTACACCAAAATCCCCTTCTTCATTGGAACCCGTTACATCTATCCTTAAACCCGGTGAACCTGTGCCTGTGGTCTGCCCGTGTAAATCACCCCAAAAAAGAAAACCGAGGATGAATAATACAAGGTAGATTTTTTTCATAATAAATTTCCTAGAATCTGACCTTAGCCGGGGGTTGGGGAATCCTCTTGCCCGCTATCACGAGTCGACAATTTGGCTAAATGAGAGATACCTGAGGTTGACACGGCTAAAAGATGTTTCTCAGTTTCGTATTGGGTGACAACGATAAATTGCCTGTTTCCCAAGGAACAAGTATCGATAATTCTTAAATTATTTTTCCCTCCAACCATAGCTGTGTGTCCCTTTTGCTTGGAAAAATATTTTAAAAAAAAGGCAATCATTCCGAGCAGGAGCAGAAAAATGATTACTTTCCCCCAAACCCAAGGATTATCGAAACTTGAGGGGGAAGATACCGAGGCATCTAGAAGAAAATAAAGGGGTAAAAGAATTCCCATATTCGAATGGGATTAAATTAATAGAAACCTCAGGACGGGGAATCTACAATTTCGGTCACTTTAAGACCAAATTTATCGTCTATCACAACGACTTCACCATGTGCAATCAACTTACCGTTTACCAAAAGACTGACTGGGTCCTTCGCATTTTGCTTGAGCTGTATTTGTGCACCTGGACTAAGTTCAACCACTTCCTTCATAGGAAGTTCCGCAGATCCTAATTGGACGGTCACATCAACTTTCACGTCCATTACAATATCCATTTTTTTGCTATCCATTTTTTTTGCCGATTAATTTAACTGCTTCTGAAATACTTTCATTCACCTGAAATGCTACCTGATCACCCTCTAGACCAATTTCTCCGGTAAAACAGGTCCGTCCTTCAACCCTTAAATGAGTGTTCGTGATCAAATCAGGGTCCATCTCAATGACATCATTTACCTGAAGATTAGAAAGATCGCGGAGTGTTAATTGAAAAGCGTCCCATTCTGCGGAAACATCCACTGGAATATCGTCATAAATATCATGCCACCTAGGCATTTTAGAAACCGGTTTTTTTTCTTCGGCAGAAGCCATCGAAAGAAGCCTGCTTAAAACCGGTTCCATTGTATAGTAAGGAACCGCAATTCTCATGGGACCTGAAACATCACCAAAAGAGGCTTCCATACTTAAAACCAAAACCATTGCGTCAGAGGGAGATGTCTGCAAAAACTTACCTGTACTTTCATTACCAATGATCGAAGGAGTTAATTGCATAGAACTCGCCCATTGTTTACACCATTCCTCAAGAATGATTAAATTGAAATCCTCAACTAGAGCTTTCTCAATATCAGTGAGTCCTCGTTCCTCTGGATTGGTCGACCCTCTACCTCCCAAAATTCGATCAACAACAGTGACAGACAGGTGAGAATTAACATCTAAAAGACACACCCCATTCAGTTCCTGAATTTTAAAAAGAGATATGCATGATGGGGTTTTAATGGACTGGGTAAAATTTGAATATAAATCAGCATTAAGATCTTCGAGCTCAAGGTTGAACTCAGTTCTTAAAAACATAGAGAGATGACCAGATAGATAGTAAACAAATTGTTCTGATTTAGTTCTAAGTTTACTCAGGTCAGCATCAGATAAGACAATCGGATTGGTAAAATCATACTTTTTAACACTGACAATAGAAGAGTCAGTAATTTTAGTACCGTCATGCAAAAAAACTGGACCCGTGGTGACGGAGCCTTCGATTTCACTTACATCGAAGCTTTCATCATCAAACTTTGCGTCTTCCGGCATTTGCGTATCAAATCTCTATCACTGAACAACAAATTGCATAAAGTAAATCTGTCTAATCAAATCACTCTCACCATCCCGATACTTCCTCAAAACGGAAGAAAATCCTTTTTTCAAATCAACCCGCACCCTTTCCTGAAAACCGTCCAGTTGTGCATCTTCATAACTATAACCTCCCATTATGGACAATGCCTTGTCACGGATTCTGTGTTCATTCATTTCAAGAATTTTTTCAAAATCTCCGGCTAAACCTTCCAACTTGAGGTCTAGATTAATATACCTAGATTTAATAGGTCCGCCTAAGTTGGTTATGAGTTGAGTTAACTCATAAAACTTTTCCTCCCCAGAAGGTTCCATATTTAAAGGCTGACCTCCTTCCGTAATTTGAGCTTTTACAGTTTCCTGAGGTTTGTTTAGATTGATTACAACATACATCGCACCAACAGCCAAAGTCGGTGCTAAAAGAATTGCAATCAATGCAGGTACTAAATTACCTCCGCCGGAATCTTTTTTCTTTTCTTTGGGTTCATCACCTTCAGGAATTTCGTCTAGTTGTGCCGCACACATGTCAAGTAGATATTGAGGGTTTAAAATTATCTTTTAAGATTAACTGCTTCCCGCAGAATAGCATCCGAAGTAGTAACGACTCTGGAACCAGCCTGGAAAGTACGTTGATGGGAAATCATGGAAGCAAATTGGTTGGTTAAATCAACATTCGAAAGTTCTAAGGAATATTGCTTAATTTTACCATTCGAGCCACTTGCTGGAAAAAAATTATCTACCTGACCTGCTAGATCTTGACCGGGAGATCCGTTTGAATAAAAACCATTGCCTGCTCTCCTTAAATATTGCGGGGATTGAAAATTTACGATGCTGATCTGACCTACATTACGAATCACATCTTCTGTTCCCCCGTTAATGTCTTGTTTGGAGACAACTAAGTTGATTTTTCCATCCTCTTCGACTCTTCTTGCAAGGAGGGTTTCTCCTTCCTCCAATGAAACTTGCAAAGCCCCGTTTATCCCTTGTAATTGATAGCGGTACTGATCGCGCGTAACTACAAGTCCCTGATTTGTGGCTTCGAATGCACCCGCTCTTGTAAAATAAACCTCCTCCGTATTTGGATCAACTACCTGAAAGAACCCTCCTGCATTAGGAAGAGCCTCTCCTTGGATTGCAACATCGAGATCAAGTCCAGTTACCTCAATCGTACCCTGATTAAAATCAGAGGAAATCGAACTCACATGCACACCCGTACCATGCTGCTGAATATTATTGCTTGGCACACCTCCCTCACCAGATTCAGCATCATTCAAATGTAAATAAAAATTGTCCGAATAATTAGCTCGAGATGCTTTGTAACCCAAGGAATTGACATTAGCTATGTTATTCCCAAGTACTTGCAGACCTTGAGTGAGGCTCTTAAGGGAAGTAATCCCATTGTAAAGAGAGGCTATCATTGATCAGAAAACCCAGGTAGAGAAACACGGGAAATTTTCTCAGGGTCATAATCTTTACCCTTAACTTGGACTGTTACATTACCGTCTTCAGCCTTATTGACCGCATCCACAATTCCACTAACAAGCCCATTCTCATTCTCGACGCTAACTTGTCTGCCCAAATAAGCCTGAGTCACCATATCCTTGTGAGAATCAGCAAAATTTTCAAAACCTTTAGAAAATTGTTGCATTTGCTCAAGGGACGCGATGTTGGCCATTTGAGAGATAAATTCTGTATCTTTCATCGGTTCCAATGGATCTTGATTACTTATTTGAGCGGTTAAAAGTTGTAGGAAATCATCCATTTCCATGTAGGAACCTTCCCGCTTTCCCTTTTCAACTAACTGTTGTGATCTGGGATTGGTCGCCATTGAGGAGGAGATTGCTTCTATCATAATTATTTTTGTTAAGCAGCTTGGTGAAAGTAGGTGTCCATGTCTTGATATGATTTAAACAAATAGATCGAAAGGGCACCAGAGGTGTCTAGATTTTCATTTCTACCCAAAAATTCTTGGATAAATTCAATTACATTTTGGGTTTCCGAGTCCCGGGTAATAAAAGAAATCGAAAGACTTGAGGGTCTCTGTTCAATTCGGACTCTGACAGCAGAGCCGTTAGGCAAATCAAATGCCAATCGCACAATTTTGGATTCGTCTTTATTCAGGCAGGCAATTTTGGATGCTATTTCCTTAGCTAAATACTCAAGGAGTTTACACGACTTGTCATGCAAGCGATTTTCTGACTTTGCAATCGAAGAAGCTTGAGTAAGAATGAGATTAAGTTTTTCGGATAAAAACATTAGATTGTGTAAAAGAGCATGTTTTGTGCCATGATTTTGGTTATTCTTTTGCCCCTCATGTTCTTCTTTATCTCCGATGAGAAATTGGTTTTCTTTGTCCTTAAGCTGCAGGTTTTCGCTTTCAGATGATATTTTTTCGACCCCACGATTTACTACATTTTTGTGGACCGGTAAGCTTTCCATGTGTGCTTTATGGGTTGGAGGAATCGATCGAGCTAGCACTCCCTTGAACATACCCTTAGGGTGAGGACTTGTAGTATTGACGGATTGAAGTACTTGACTATTGCGTACTCTCGTTACCTGATTCAAGTTAGAGAGAACCCCTTTGTTGGACTGGGTCTGAATTTTCCCAACAGATTTTGCCTTACTATTGGTTTCTGCGGGATTGTTTTTTGATGATTTTTCGTTGAAACGCGAATTCCTGCTGCTCAAGTCTTTAAGTTTTGATGAAAAAGAATTGGTTGATTCAGGTGGCAGCCAAAAAGTACCGTTTTTACCTACTGTCTTATGGCTTGGAATGTTGGCAAGCCTTGCAGTAAAAGAGTTGATGATTGAATCCATCCAGAAATTAGTTTTGCAGAGGATTAGCAATGCTCTCAGCCTCGACACTTGGCAAAAGACCACGGTCCCTCATCGCCAAGGCATCCGCCAACTCAATGAGGGAATCTTCATCGCTATTCAGCATAAAGGCTATGATAGGGGCTTTTTCTTCAGGCTTTAGAAATTCAAAAATGGTCAGAGCTTCTTCAAATCGCCTCTTTTGCCTCCAGTTTTGGAGTTCAACACTGGCCACTTCCGGTCCCATTTCAATCCATCTTCTTGAAGTATCTTTATATTCTTTTAGCTGTTCCTCACTAAGGTCCTGACCTTGTCTCGCTTCAAAATCGGCAAGCCTCGAGGCAAGATCTTCCCTGATTTGTTTCAATTCTTTTTTTTGTTTCTCAAGTGATTCCAAATCCATGGAAATGGCTGATTCCCTAGCGTCCAATTCGTTTTCTCGTTCAAGCAGTCTTTCTTTCAATGCCGTCAGTTCTTTCGACAACTGATTCATTGAATGAGTTTCTGCAGGAGAATAACTTGTATCATCCGCATCAAACTCCACACTGGTGAACTCAGCTTTAATCACTGGCTTAGGTTTAAAAATGGCATCGTAATTTAACCATAACATGGCACCGGAACTGCCAACTGAAAGCACAACGGCAAGTAGGACGAGCAAAGTGGGTGAGATTTTCATAATAATTAGTTGCTAATATTGTTAAAAACGAATCGGCCGCCTATAATATCATCTAATTCTCTTTCTTCCCTCAAGGATTCCTTACATAAATGTTCATGTAGTTGTTTTTCTTTTAATTTGAGGAGACTTTTACATTCCGTGTCCGTCTTGAGATAGATTTTTTTTTTGGCGTTTTCAGAATGGAGCGACTCTTGTAGATCCTTGTGTGCGTCGATAATTCTTTCCTTGGCTGTTTTTACAGACAGATCAAAAGCTTCTTCCGAAAAACCAACAAAGCTATCTTTCCTTTTTAGGCTGATCTGCAGTTGTAAATCCTCAAGATACAAACTGTGGTCATGCAAAGCTTTTTCCATTTCTTGTCTTTGGTTAATGGCTTTCGCATAGGATGCAAGTGCTTTATCTCGAGCAATTTCTCTCAAATGCAAAAGAGTCTCTAATCTGAAAGTAAAGACTTTCATTTAAAAATATCCCCCAACTCGGAAAAGGCATCAGACCTAGTACTCAAGCTATCATAACGCTGCTTTAGAAAAGATTCCATGGGTTCAAATTTTTCAATCGCTCGGTCTATTTTGGGGTTGCTGTTTTTTACATACGCTCCGACATTTATTAGGTCCTCATTATGACGGTAAACTGAGAGCAAATCACGGGCCTCAGAGATGAACGCCATCTCATCTTCCGTACAAACTGCACGATCTAAACGACTTACGCTACTCAACACATCAACAGCGGGAAAATGGTTTGCATTGGCAAGCTTACGACTAAGCACAATATGACCGTCCAGAAAACCACGGACGGCATCTGCAACCGGTTCATTCATATCATCCCCCTCCACCAAAACCGTATAAATTGCAGTGATCGCACCGGTTTCGGCGGTACCCGTTCTTTCGAGTATTTTGGGAAGCATAGAAAAAACGGAGGGCACATAACCCCTGGAGGCAGGAGGTTCACCCGTAGCCAAGCCTATCTCACGTTGAGCCATGGCAAAACGAGTCAAAGAATCCATGAGCAGAAGAACTTTCTTTCCTTCATTCCGGAAACCTTCAGAAATAGCAGTGGCGAGAATGGAAGCACGTATACGCATGGGTGCTGGCTGATCGGAGGTGGAGACAACAATCACGGACCGAGCCAAACCTTCGGATCCCAAATCTTGTTCGACAAACTCTTTGAGCTCACGACCACGCTCCCCAACCAATGAAATTACATTTATATCAGCATCCGATCCCCTCGCAATCATTCCCAAAAGAATAGACTTCCCGACTCCGCTACCCGCAAAAATTCCAATTCTCTGCCCCACCCCGAGGGGAACGAAGGTGTCAATAGATTTAATGCCCGTGCTAAAATGATCAGAAATCAAACCTCGAGATAGTGGGTTTGGAGGCTCGGCATGAAAACCCTCTCGTTGTGGAGCAAGCAAAGGACCTTTGCCGTCAATGGGTCTACCCATCCCATCAATAATTCTTCCCAAAAGAGAAGGACCGCATGGCACGGCGTTGGAATTCTTCTTGGATACAACCTTACATCCGGGGTGGATTAAATGAACACTCTCCAAGGCCATAAGAAGAACAACATTCTCCCGAAAGCCAACCACTTGTGCCTCTGTTTTCTGATTGTGTCTTTCGGAGGTAATCGAACATACCTGCCCGATAGAGCATTCCGGTCCCTCTGATTCTATAATCAGCCCGGTCACTCTTTTGACGGTTCCAATTTTATCAGTGGTTCGCACTCCGCGAATTCCCTGCTCCATAAGGGAAAATCTTTCGTGCAGGGAATTAATCATTACCCCGAAGCTCCTCTTCGATCTTTCTGAGTTTCGTAGCAACCCTTCCGTCCAATAGACCAAATCTGCTTTTAATTTGACAATCTCCACTTTCCAGGGAGTCATCAACAAAAAACTTCACTTCAGGATATTCACTCAGTAATGCGTCATCTCCCTCAAGTCCATCAAAAATCCCGGCAATAGCACTGGCAAAACCTTCTTCATTTTCTTCATCAGATGCCTCGCTTGCGTTTTCGGTTCTACGCAATCCCTTTAGAAGGTCCAAATCCTGAGGATTTAAATAGACTTCAAGTTTCTCATTTTCATCAGCAAATTCTCCTATCATTGATTTTACTAATTGTTCGATCCCTTGTCCGTCTAGTTTGATTTGGCCCAAAACCCGCTCGGCAATTCCGATCACTAAATCCGGCAACCTTTTGTTCAATTCTTCGACGGTCGAAACTACCCTCTGATTGATTTCACCAAGAAGTTGTCTTTGTTGAGTTGCTATCTCTTCACGCAATTTTTTAATTTCTGTCTGGTAAAAGCTGGTTGCCTCGGATTTACCGCGATTGTAAGATTCGGTGTTCGCTGAGGAAAATTGCTCCGCCGGAATGTCAGGCTTCCCGATAAACGAAACCTTAAACCCGCTCGGAGGCACAGGGAATGGTATAGACTTACTGAACGACAACGTCGCTGCCTCCTGTATCGAGTATGATTTCCTCATCCTCCTCGAGTTCGCGAACGATTTGAATTACACGATCTTGGGCCGCCTCGACTTCTGATAAACGCTTGGGCCCCAAAAATCCAAGTTGTTCTTCCAACGCTTCAACCGCTCTTTTGGACATAGTTGAATAAATGATTTTTTTGAGTTCAGCTGAAGCATTTTTGAGAGAGATCACGAGGTCATCTTGATCCACTTCTTTGGTGATCTTTGCAATATCCCCGGGACTTAGTCTTACCAAATCCTCAAAACGGAACATCCTCTGACGTATTGAGCCGCCCAACTTGGGATTTCGTTTCTCAATACTTTTCAGCAGTTCCTTTCCTTCCTCTTTGTCGAACCAATTTAACAAGTCTGCGGCTGATTTTACGCCACCAGTTTTGACTTGAGGGGATTGCCCCTTGGAACCAACTCGAGAGCCAAGAGTTGTGGCTACAACTTCAATTTGATCCATTGGCGTGGTTTCCATAGAACCCACTCTTTCAATCACTTGTTCCTGAACATTGGGGGCCATAAGTTGCAACACTTCCGATGCTTTATCGGGGTCCACATTTGCCAGTACGAAAGCAATGGTTTGTGGCTGTTCGAAACGCAAAACATTGTATATTTGCCCAGAATCCATCTCTTTGATGTCGTCCATGAAATCGAGGGAATCACGGACGGGGGCTATGCGGTTCATAATGTTATTTGCCTTCAAGGAACCATGTGCCATTTCGAGGGTCTTTTGGGCGAAATTCATTCCCCCTAAATTCGAATTTACACTAGACTCAATAATTTCTGAAAATTCGTCTAGCACGCAATCTTTAAGTTCCTGTTCAACAATTGGGAAGTCACCAATGCGTTTGCAGATATTTTCTGCATCCTTGGCGTCAAACCTTTTAAGAAGGGTAGACGCAGCGTCTGGACCTAAGGCGATCATGAGCAAGGCTAGTTTGTCATGCTTAACCATTTTAGCGTACCTATCAGCTACACTCTCTTCTTCTTCGACCTCTTCCATGATGCGTACTTCTCTATCGACTCCAGTTCCTGACAAACGGATTATTTTGCTCCAGTCTCAAGATATTTACGGAGAGCCGTTCCTACATTATCAGGTTTTTCCTGGATTAAATCATTTAAAAGTTCTGGGGTAAGCCCGCTGCCAAGAGTCCTAGTTCCAGTAAGCAATTGCTGATCGTCTTCATCCAATACCTGAACCTCAGCATCACTTGGCTTAAACTTTTTAAGCATCCGCAGAAACATCACGAAAATCACAAGTGCCAAAACAACTCCAACTAGGTTCTTGATGTGGTGTCCATAGGTTTGCAAAATATGATCAAATTGATTGAAGGTTTCACCGGCAGGTCCCATAAATGCAGGAAGAAATTCGACTTCATGGACCGTAACATGGGTATCTAAGTCAACCTGATCAAAACGGGCTCCTATTGCGTTAACTACCGCATCATGAATATCCTCAATCTGATCCACGGTTCTCGGGGATTCACCTTTGGCGATTAGGACCGCGGCACTTCGGCCGATAATCGCACCAGGTTCCTGCATTTCTTCTTTCAGGGTACGACTTATCTCAAAATCAGTGGTCTTGGATTCCCTCTTTTCATCACTTTGCGCCATGATCGGCTCCTGTTGGGTGGCATCCTGGCTCACATTAGGCACATTAGCCCCCATTCCAGTCGCGTTGCTTTGTGGCTGAGTCTCAACGGTAGTTGCCTCATCTTTATCAGTGGTGGATGTGCGAGGCACTTGTCCTTCGGGATCAAATTTTTCATCCAGTAAGGTCGAAGATTTAGTGTCAAGATTGACTGAAACTCTTGCCACCACATTTTCTTTACCGACAATCCTCGCAAGCATGGTTTCGATTTTTTGTTCAAGCCTTCTCTCTTGAGCTTGATATGCCTTCATGAGTTGTCCTGCTACCCCTCCTGCACCACCGCCATCTTCCCCCTCTTCCGAAAGAAGATTCCCTTGATTATCCATCACGGAAACATGAGATTTATTGACTCCCTTGACCGCCCGGGATACAAGAAACTGTATTGCGATAACGGAGTTTTTATCAAGCGTGTTTCCACCGGTATCCACATAAACAGAAGCACTTGGTCGGTCATTGGGATCTTCACTTAATAAGAGGTTGTTTTCAGGCTTAACCACGAAGACCTTAGCCGAACGTATGGCATCCATCATGCTTATGGTTCTTGCCAATTCACCCTGAATGGCACGGGTGTGGTTAGTTCTTTGAACGAAATCACTGATGCCAAAGTTTCCTTCATCAAAAATCTCGAAACCAACATCCCCGGTCTTTGGTAGGCCTTTCATGGCCAGTTCCATTCTCATCGAGGCTCTCTTATCTTCAGGAACAAGAATTGAATCACCTGCTTCGTTGTACTCAAAGGGAATTTGGTTGGTTTTTAAAATCTCCACGACTTCACCCAAGTCTTTGGGATCTGCACCGCTTACCAATACACGCATCTGCGTGCTTCCGCCCGACCACAGCAAAATCGCAAAACTTAGCCCCACGACACCCAACGCTGCTGTGAGTAAGGTTGCTTTTTTTGAGCCTGGTAAATTCCCCCATAATTTTCCTAACTTCTCAAATCTTTCTTTCATATATGAAATCTTCTAAACTATACCTGCATTCTCATTAATTCTTTGTAAGAGTCCACGAGTTTGTTTCTTACTTCGATCATCAAATTGAATGCCACCCCAGCTTCCTGTGACTTAACAACTGCTTCGTGTATGTTATCGGACCTGCCAAGAATCAAATCCTGAGTCTCTCTTGCTGAGATTTTCTTTTTTTGATCCACCCCTTTAATAAACTTCTCGAACATTTGAGCGAAACCGGGAGCTGTAACGCGATCGACAGGTGCGGTTCGGTCTAATTGTACAGGAGACCCTACGCGGTCAGGAGAGCTAATGGCATTGGTTCGATTCTCAAAATTTTGAGCGAGTCGTTCGGCTTGGCTGTTGGGGCGAAGATTAGGATTTTGCGTGAGCAAATCGTTGAGACTGGGTAAAGAAGATATTTCGTTCACAATAATACTATTTACCAATGGCCAAAGCTTGCTGGGCCATTCTTCTAGAGGTTTTTACGACGGTTAAATTAGCCTCGTAGGCTCTCGAAGCACTAATAAGATCTACCATTTCACGGGAAACATCCACATTTGGCATTTCAACCATTCCGTCTTCATTTGCGTGAGGATGCCCAGGGTTGTAAATCATTCTTCCAGGGGTTTGATCGTCCATAACATCCGTAACTCTGACGCCTTGGTACAGATTTTCGTCCACATAACCTGGTATTCTCCTTTCGGGAATTTTGATAAATTCCTCAAAAACGACTTCCTTGCGTTTGTAAACATTCCCCGAAGCATCTTGGGTGGTGTTGGAGTTGGCAATATTTTGAGCAATAATTTCAAGGCGAATCTTTTCAGCCGACAAAGCACTTCCTGTGGATTCGATTCCGGGAATAAGATTCATACTCATGGTAAAATTTTCCTATTAGCCCCGACCGCGAATGGCTTTATTGATGGTTTTGATGGTACCGCCCACTGCTCCAGTAAGGTACTCATAGTTGAGAGCATTACGGTTCATCGCTAAGAGTTCCTCGTCTAACTGGACGGTGTTGCCGTCCATCCGTACGGGTTTAGCCTGTCTGTCTTCCGCACTTCGAGGAAGCAAGGCTTTCACCCTACGAAAATCCTTTCGGTCAACAGCACGCCTTAACTCGACGGAAAAGGTTTGGGGCAGATCCCTCCTTTTGAATCCTGGAGTCTCCACATTGGCTATGTTATTGGATAGTGCTTCGTGCCTGAGATGAGTAGCATCAAGAAGCTTTTTTGAAATCAGATAATTTTCTTGATTGTATAGGTTGTCTAAGACTGCTGGCATGGATCAAACAATGCAGAATTTGTGCCAAAAAAACTTGTTCAAGGTTTAAACTAAAGTGTGTCTCTTGAGCAAGTTGATTGCCAAGATTAGAACCTCACTGTAAACCTTAAGATTTTATGAAGATACCACACTTCGAAAATGGCCAAATTATTCTGGCGGCAAATGGTTTCATCTTGGAAGCATCGGATGAATTTTGTGATTGGGTAGGACAACCAATCACTAAAATCAAAGGGCAATCCTTTTGGCAAATCATGATTTCTATGGAAAAGGAGTGGGAATTTCTAATCCCTAAAGTTGAAGTTAAGCAAAAAGCAAAATACTTTTTACCACTAGGGAAGGGTGACAGAAATTCAATTGGAATACACATAACTTATCAGAAATACCCTAAACTCAAGATTTCAATTCTATCAATAACCTCAGGACTGGCTCCACATGACTCCTTAAAAGATGCATTCCTCGGTGATTTAATGCAGAACCCCAAAGCAATTGCTAGCACCCTTGTAAGACTGCAAAAAGCTGAAAGCCGTCTGGATGATTATATCAGCAATTTCCCCGGGATTTTCTTCACCCAACGTCCTGATATGACCTTTAGCTACCTTTCCAAGGGAATCCGCTTTCTTTTCCCTCAAGAGTATCGTGAATTTTCCAGGGATAGCGGATTATTTTTGAATAAGATTTTAGAACAAGACAGAGAACACTACATCAACGAAATCAGTTTACAAAAACCAAAAGGACAAACCTTCAGTTTCACCTACCGGGTGGTTCTTCCTAAAACTCATCAGATTATTTACCTTTTGGACATTCGCACTCCAAGTATTACCTCACAAGGCAAACTCTTAGGCTACGATGGAGTTTTAATCGACATTACGAGACAAGCAATCGCAGAGCATCGTCTATCAAATTCTGTGTGGAGGGAAGGATTGGCAACCCTAACCAACGGTTTGGTGCATGACTTCAGCAATTTAATGGCCGGAATTTTCTCAATTAGTGAGTTATATTTTGGAATGATGGAAAAGGATGACCCCATGGCTAATGGTATGGGGCAGATTAAAAAAAGTGCGATGCAGGCACAAAAACTTGTTAGAAGAATAATCGACTTACACAGGGAAAAACCAGCGAACCGTGCGGTTCAGGACTTGCGACTACTCCTAAAAGATCAAATGGATCTACTTGAAATTATTATTCCAAGAAGCGCCAAAATTAAAACAAATTTTGGGAAGGAAGCCTTGCCCGCCTTTATCGAAGAAACTGGATTTAGGCAGGTTATTCTGAACTTAGCCATTAATGCAAGGGATGCAATTGAAAGAACCGGGAGAATTTCCATTTCGGTCCGTAAGGTCAATAAAGGTGCTCCTTTACTTGCGGATAAAAGAAGTTATTCCGAGTTTGCGAAGTGCACTGGTGCTGAAGTATGTATATCTGATAACGGCAAGGGTATTGCTGAGTCCATAAAAGATAAACTTTTTGACCCCTTCTTTTCCACCAAGGAATCCACGAAAGGATCAGGGTTCGGCCTCTACAACTCGAAGTTATTTATAGAAGATCACAACGGTAAAATAGGCTTTGTGTCCGAGGAGGGAAAAGGAAGTACTTTTTTTCTATTTATTCCGCTTTTTGTAAACGAGGCTTCCAAAAAGAAAAACCTCAAAAAAGAGAGAAGAGCTACACGAGAATTCGTTAAAGTACGCAAGTCAAGTCCGCCAAAATTATAAATTAATCGCTGGCTTCTGGCGATATTACACCGTTGTCATAATTCATTATTGAGCGAATCTGCCCATCCCTGTCATAGAATGTCATTTTACCATGTAGTTTTCCCGCTCTGTAATATGCCTCCACCCAAGATCCATCCACTGATTTTCTTATGCTTTTCCCTTCGAGAAGTCCAATATTGTATTCATCGAAGCTTACTCTTTGGGTTGAATTTATTTCGACCGTTCCGGAAAAAGGTTTATTTGTGCCTTTTAGGTACAGAACCGAACTGCCATCTGAAGATTCCAATTCTTGTTTTGTTTCGAAAGAATTTTCAAATGACTCATATCCTCCTTTCCAGTCGATCTCTTCTTTTTCATTTGTATCTTCTGAACAAGAAAAGGCACATAAAGCGAGCATTAGAATGCTGCAGCTAAAATCTATAATTATTCGGTTCAGGTCAGGATAAAAGACTACTTTGTAAGATAATCCTTAAATTCATAGAGTTGAGGATCCCTTGATGGGGTTTTCATGAGTAATTTCCGTAGCCTTGACTGTATGGTTTCTTCGCCATCCTCGTCCTTTCCCCGAGGTATTCCTTCTTCCCCGTCTTCACCCATAAAATCTCCCATTCTTTCTTCAAGTTCCTCAGGATTTGTTCCTTCTTCAAGTTTTCTGATCACTTCCTCCATCGGTTCATCCATATTTTCACCGCTTAGTTCGCACATTCTTCTCATCAGCGAACCCATTTGTCTTGGGTCTGGATTTTCTTCGTCCATGCCTGCAATAGAGCTTTCGAGTTCTTTCATTAACTCAGCGGACTTGGAAGGATCCATGTCTGCAAAGGGATCATCTTGGTCATGTTCAGGAGCAGAGTCAGGAACTTCCTGATTTCGCCCAGTAATGGAAAAACCAGAAAGCAACTTGACCATCTTCTTTTCATCACCATCCGGGCAAAGAGGGGTGAGTTTTGCATAACTCAGCGAAGGTGCATAAAAAGAATAAATTTTTCCTGAGTCTGGTGAATGAAATTCATAAATTGGCATTCCTACAATAATCTGTAATAAACTTTATTTTTTCAAGCCAAGACAGTGAAAATTAACAGGACGACCTTGTTACCTAAACATCTGATTAGATGGTTGTACTTTCCTGAGAGCCCTTTGTTCAGGAAGGGCACGGCATTGGCCTATCTATTTTTTCTGCAAGCTATTACAGGAATACCGAAACCGGCTGCTCTTGAAAAGTTTGATGCGAATGAATTTGCCGTTCGTTTTGCCGAGAAACTTTACGACTATCCGTATTGGCTTCAAGACCTGAGCCACCTCCCCCTTTTTTTTGTATTTACATGGCTAGCTCATTGGTTTTTCGCGTACTCTGGAAAGATGAATGGGTACAACACCAAAGCGATATTTGTCTCTTCTTTTTACGCATTTTTCAACGAAGGTATCCAAGCCATAATTCCTGATCGTTTCCCTTCCCCTGGAGATTTGTTGATGAATTTAGCCGGGGTTTTGGTTGCGACATTAACTTACTCTAACCTCACCCGGAATCTCATCAAAGACTGAAATCCGTGTTTTCTAGTGTTCCTCAAGGGCTTTCTTGCGGTCGAAAAAAGTGGGATGGGAATAATGAAAGAAAACCAGATAAGGGTGCGGCAGAGGATGCGAGAGGTTTTCGCGGTAAAGTTTTTGTAATGCTGAGATCAGCGAAGAAGCATTGTTCATTGCCTTTTTGGCAAATCGATCGGCTTCATACTCATGTTTTCTTGAAAAAATATTGGATACGGGGGTGAACCAGTAGGTGAAATTGGGAATAAAGAGAATGAGTGCGATCAAAATTACACTTATTGAGCCCGCATAGCTTTGGGAAAGACCGAGTCCCGCATAAACCCAGTCTTGTTCTAGAACTATTGAAATGCAATAAAAACCAAGTAATCCGGTTAGGAAAGAAAGGATCAGCTTTTTAGGGATATGGCCCTCTTTATAGTGGCCAATTTCATGAGCAAGAACCGCCTCTATTTCCTCTTCTTCCATCTGATTAATCAAGGTGTCATAGAGGACAATCCGGCGAAACTTACCAAAACCCGTAAAAAAAGCATTTGAGTGACCAGATCTTTTACTTCCATCGATAATTTCAATGGAGTTAGCAGCAAAACCGGTCCTATCCGCAAGGGCAAATAATCGACTCTTCAAATCCCCATCATCCAATGGCGTGAGCTTATTAAATAAAGGTAATATAAATTTTGGCCAAAGCACCATTAAAGAAAGTTGCAAAAAAAAGAAAGCTGTGAAGGCGAAAAACCACCAGTATGAAGATAAATACGACAGTTCCCTGAATAACCAAATAAGTAAGGCGAAGAGAAGAACCCCGAGGATCAAAACGAGCGTGTTCTCCTTGATTTTATCGGTTATCCAGAGTTTGACTGTAGATTTGTTAAAGCCAAAACGGTCTTCCAATTTAAATTGTTTGTACCAGTCCAAAAATAGACCGGGAATTTGCAGAGTAATCAAAAAAACGACCGAAATAAAAGCACATTCAAAAACTCCATCTTGCGAAGAGGCACTCCAAGTGTTGAAGGTCCATGGGTATATATATAAGACAATGGGAAAAATTAGAACAAAACCAAATAAATCTTCAAAAATTGACAATTTTGTTTTGGAGACGGTATAATCGCTAGTCTTGATCCACTGCTGTTCATTCATTAGCGAAACTGTTTCTTTTGGCTGCTGACCTCTTAATCTCAAGGTGTTTACAAGATCGAGATATTTAAGCACGATCTGAACCAAGAGATGTAAAAAGGCTGCAATCAGAATGATCACCTGTATTGAAGTCATAATGTTAGCTTAGTTAAATGAGAAAGAAAGTGGAAGGTCTATCGTCAATTTTTTCCATGATTGCGAATTTCAAAAGAAAGATTAATTTAAGTCTATGACTAAAGATGACTCCACTGCTTTCGAAATCCCACAAGAACTAAAGTTCGAAGATGCAGTTACGAAACTGAATCATATCGTGGATCGTATGGAAAGTTCGGATGTTGACTTGGATAATATGATTAAAAACTACCAGGCAGGACTGTCATTATTGAAATTTTGCCAGAATAAAATACACGAAGCTGAATTCAAACTCACTAAACTAAACTCGACAGATCTGGAGCAAGACTGAGAGATAATTTACTATTCAAGGCATGAAACAATCCCTTTTATCAAATATTGAATCCCCAAAAGATTTAAAGAAATTATCAGCAAAAGAACTTTCCACTCTCGCCCAGGAGATTCGTAGTCGTATAATCAAGTCAACTTCCGAAAACGGAGGTCATGTTGGTCCCAATCTTGGGGTAGTTGAGCTCACCATTGCCCTTCACCTTTCCTTTGATTCTCCAAACGACAAATTCACCTGGGATGTTTCCCATCAAGGTTATGTTCACAAACTTCTCACTGGTCGTAATGATTCGAGGTTTGATGAAATTCGGAAAGACAGAGGGCTTAGTGGCTTCCTAAATATAGCGGAGAGTATTCATGATTCATTTGGTGCAGGTCATGCAGGCACTGCTTTATCCAGTGCTCTGGGCATGTGCGTGGCAAGAGACCTGCAGTCTAAAGATCATCATGTCGTTGCCATAGCTGGAGATGCCGCTTTCACCTGCGGAATTACCCTCGAAGCCCTTAATAACATTTCATGTACAACCAAAAAGTTTATTCTAATTCTCAACGATAATGAGTGGTCCATTGCCAAAAATGTCGGTGCATTTTCTAAATATTTCAACGAACTGATTACCAATCCGGTGTACACACGTCTGCATCAGGAGGCGGAATCTTTTCTTTCTCAAATTCCTCTTGGAAAGTCCTTTATCAAATTGGTTTCTAAGGCTAAAAGAGATACCAAGGAACTGCTTGCCCCTTCTAGTATTTTTGAAAAATTGGGGATCCGATACCTGGGACCGATTGATGGACATGATATTCAGGGCTTGGTTCAGTTTTTCGAATTTGCCAAAAAATCGAATGAACCCATTGTTCTGCACTTATTGACCCAAAAGGGCAAAGGCTATCCAGTTGCCCTTGAAGAACCGGAAAAGTGGCACGGTTCCGGACCTTTCGATCTGGTCACCGGGAAAAGCCGTCCGGAAAATACGAAGAGTCCCCCCAAATATCAGGATGTTTTTGGCTGTTGCCTAGCTAAACTTGCCCAGAGCAATAAAAACATTGTGGGCATCACGGCAGCAATGCCCAGTGGAACCGGACTTGATGCCCTGCAAAATGCAATTCCTGAAAGATTCCATGATGTAGGAATCGCAGAAGAACACGCCGTGCTTCTCGCCGCAGGCATGGCCACGCAAGGCTTGAGTCCAGTCTGTGCAATTTACTCAACTTTCCTGCAAAGAGCCTATGATCCGATCATCCATGATGTTTGTCTGCAAGAACTCCCGGTAACCTTTTGTCTCGATCGTGCCGGTCTATCTCCGAATGATGGGTCCACGCACCATGGGCTTTTCGATATCTCCTATCTTAGGTGCATACCCAATGCCATTATTATGGCACCTTCCAATGAAGATTTACTTCAGGATATGTTGCTAACTGGAATCAGTTTGAAAAGACCTACCTTTATTCGTTACCCCAGAGGAAATGGAATTGGTGCCAAACTAAAAAACCAACCGGGTATTCTTAAATTAGGGGAGGCTAAAGTAATTCAGGAAGGAGAACTGGTTACGATTTGGTCCCTTGGTAATTTTGTCGAAGTGGCCAAAAAAATCTCAGATGCAATTCATAACATTTATGGCTTCAAGCCCACTCTTGTCGATCCAAGGTTTGTGAAGCCACTCGATGAAATACTCCTGCAAGAACATTGCTCGAGCCATAAAGGTATTATAACTTTCGAAGATAATGTTCTTGCAGGAGGTTTTGGCTCGGCTGTCCTCGAAACGATTGATTTACTAAAACTGAATTTTCCCATCAAGCGGATCGGATGGCCCGATCAGTTTATTGAACACGGCAGCTCGGTGAATTCCTTAAGAGAAAGGCATGGTCTTGATTTTACTAGTATTTTCAAAGAAGTGGAATACTTCCTCCAAGAGTTGGAAATCAAACAAAAGAGTTTAGCAGTTTAAGAAGTAATGAGAGGTTATATTGCCATCCATTCTTCGGTGGAGAAATCATAGACATTAAAACCGGTTTGGCTAGGTTTTGGAGACCAAAATATCCAAGATGACTTGTTTTCCCGATAAAAATAACCTGCCCCCTGATCATTCCAGAGTTTATTCTCGCTCCAAAGCCACCCCCACCCTTCCTTCCACATCCAAGTTGATCCTTTTTGATCTTTCTCTAGGTACACCCAACCGAAATCAAAGTGGTAATTCCACCCGTTAGGGAAACTGACTTTTCTAGCAAGCCAACTATCAAAGAAACCAATAGTGGATGATGTCTGCTCCCCAATAGTATCATCATCGATCGGTGAAATAATGACCCTTGAAATTTGCTCTGATGTATGTCCACTCATATCCGTCACGACCGTCAGAAATTCAAAAACACCTACTTGGTTGGTACTGTCTATAATCAAATCTGCTTCCCCCTTTTGATTATTTTTTAATTTTATCCAATCGGGTCCCTCAATAAAGACAGATAATTCCTCCATATCGGGATCGAAAAAAGAAATCTTGGAATTATACATCTCTCCTGACTTTATCTTAATCTCGGATTCAACTTCTATCACCGGCAGATTGAAACCATCATCTAACAGACTGATGGTAAACTGAATTGGAAGAGAATAACTACCGGCTGCGTTGGTAATTGCGAAATCAAAAGGAAAAACCTGTTCTAACGGAGGTGAAATTCCCTCAAATCGTAAATTCCCTGAATCATCTATCTGATATTGAATCCAATCATAGCCAAACTCTTCTTCATAAGATATGACTTTTAATTCTTCGGCAATTAATGGCCAAGGTCCTGTTTTAATGCTAAAGGAAAAGGGGTAAGAAAGAGGCAAAGCAAGAGGTGCTGAAGATAAAAGTCTTGGTTGACTAACCTTTGAACCTAAAAAAGAAATAAACTCATTCTCATTCTGCATTGATGGAAGAACTGCCCCACTCGATCCACCCAACAAAATATATTCATCTGAGATGGGATAAATAAATTTGATTGAGTCTGAAACCGGAGAAGACAAGCGGAAAAAGTCAGAGATTTCATGGGAACCAGATTCTACTTTAAACAGGATAGCATCACTTGAACCAACTGAATTAATTGATTTATCGTTTACCTTAATCCTATTGTAAAATTCTGATGAAATATAATAATGGTTATTAAGACTTTGCAGGTCGCTTAATCGATCATTCCACATTCCTCCAAGAAGAGAAAATTTTAAAGGTGTGGCAAAACTCGCATCTATCGAAGCTGAGAAAATATCAAAACCACCATTTGAAATTGCCTCCCCGCCACGCCATTCAAGTTTTCCTTCAAATTCAAATGCGGATATAATAGGATTATCTAATGAAGGATTACAGACAACTTTTGCGTTATTTATTCGCCCGTTAGAATAAATGGTAAGTTTTTCCTTGGTTGTTCCATCAGCACTGTAAACTAATCTGAGATCCATTCTAGATAGCGGCTGAAATGTTGGAGTAAACCCGGAATCTATTTTATCAGTTCTCGAAATTGAAGAAGAAATGAAATGATTATCAGAGATTTCAAATATCGAATCAATGCGGTCTTTTCCATGGAATCCAAAATTTTCAACCCAATTTACTTTCGAAAAATCGTTTATTAAAATCGAAGCAGTAAAGCCGTCCTCTTGACCGGTAGATATTAATGTTTCGGTTCCGATTATTATCTGATCATGAAAAGAGCCAGAGATAACCACATCATCTTTTCCCATAACTATCAATTCCGCAGACTCATCCTTGTTAATTGAACCAAAGGTTATGTGATCGATCATTTTTCCATCGGCACTTATCCGAAACAAGAAAATATCTTTATCCCCCAATGAAGATACCTCAATTTCATTAGATTTAAGCATACCACTAAAAGTCCCATAGACTAAAATTGAGTTATCATAACTAGATTTAATATCTGAAAAATTAAATTTCTCGCTGGAATAAAAGGAACATATTAGGGATAGATCCATGGAATCTGAAAGAAAAGCCAACTGCCTTGAAAATTTGAAAGGTTGCGGAATATCGCCGACTAGTTCAGGGAAATTTCCTGCGAGAATCCACCCGCCATTCAGGTAAGGTGAGATACAGGAAAGGTCTGAGTTATTTTCAAAATGAAAAGAAATTTCTTCATTGTGTTCAGGTAGAGCTCCTGCTTGTACATCAAAGCCTTCTTTATTCGAGAACATAATTGATATATTCTTTTCACTGTAAGTACCATCCACCGTAAATACTCTTACTTTCAAAATATTTTCCCTATTTATTTCATTGAGAGAAGCATACTTGCTATTTCCGACTATGGAAGCTGTTCCCAAACCACTATTTTTGGTCTTAATATTTATCCAGTCAGGTCCAGAAACTTTTTCGAAAAATACAGGTTCTGGATATACTACTTTAAGTTCATGAGAAAAATCTCCAATTTCATTAACAATCATCTCATTTAATTTAATTTCAGGGATACCTGATTTAGAAAGAAATCGAACCGAGTGAACCTCATTATGTGTGGTAGGAGAAAAATCGTGTCCGTCCATATACAATCCTTCCTGCGTTTCGAAATGTAAAAGAGGAGTACCCATGACTCCAGTCTTCAATGAATGAAAACTCTCATCTCCTACACCGCCAATTCCCTTAAACCACAAAGGGTTTGAATCTGAAAGTTTGTAAGTTACCAGGAGTAAATCTTCAAAACCTGCTGAATGAATTGAACCTATTCCTGTCTCAATACTTCCGGAGTAAGAAATTCCAACGAGCAAGTCACCCCAATAATCAGTCTCCAATGCATGCACACGAGAAGTCTCTGTGCTTGGTATTGCTTTGGCCCATGTTGAATTTAAATTGTCATCAAGGCAGATTAAAAACGCAGACTGGTTAGTGCTCCTAAGCAAATCAACTCCATTGAAAGATAAGGAACCTTCAAAATTTCCTGCCAAGACACAATCTCCCTTTACTACTTCAATATCAACTAGTCTTAGATCTCTCGTACTTTTTAAATCAATTCTTTCAACTTTATCCGAGTCACTTTTTATAACAAAAAGAGAGGAGTTTGATTGGTTGCTTTTTTCCCAATTATTGGTGATCAGAAAAGTATTCTCTTCTGCCGTTACAAAACTTACCAGACTAGTGTCCGCATTGATCCCGTAGGTCTTGTTATTCGTGAGTTTTCCGTTTTTTTGGAATTCGCATAAAAAAATACCTTTTTCCTTTTCCAAAATCCTAAGATCCTCAGCTCCCCGGAAGGTTAAAGATTTAGAAAAAGTCCCGCCCAAAATTACTTGATCGTCCTTTAACAAGGAAAGTTTTAATGATTCAATTGGATGTTCGGAACCAAGCGACTTTACCCATATTACATTTCCATTTTGATCAATTGATCCGATAAAAGCATTGAATGTGAAGTCTGAAAAAATTGAGTTTAATCCGAAAGTAATTTTTTTAGAAAAATACCCGCAAATGAAAGTGGAGTTCGGACCTTTTACCAAATTAGAAATGCTTACCTCACTTCCGGTAAATTGGGTTGAGTTCATAAGTTCAAGACTACTGGAAATAAGATGTCTGCTTGGCTCCTCATAACGCTTAAAAATATCCACAGAACCATTTCTCTCAGTAATTTGAAATTGCTCGGCACAAATCTCCACCTTTCCATTATCTGTCCAGGTACTCCTTAAGTTTTGGGCAATAAACTTAAGTCTTTTTTTATCCACATGCAATGGGCACTCCAAATATTGACGCACAAGAATCGTTTCAGCTGCAAAATTATTAAATTGATCTGAAATTGAATATTCAAATGTTTTAAAACCAGAAAAATTTTCTCCTTCTTTTTCCTTCCTTAAAACTTCGGCCGATATGTCCTTGCCATCGGCGTCTATTGCCCGAAAGCTTGGATCCACAAATGATTCAAAACTAGATATCCTGACTACACTATCATTTTCTAATTCTAGGGTGGGAGGCGTTCCATATTGTACTTCTAGTTTAAAGTTGATCGCATGCGGATCGGTAACTTCACCCTTAGCCTCTAAAGACACATGGTAGTCTGCTGAACTTCTTGGAGGAGCCACCCCACTGACCCTAAATTTATTTTTGGAAATCTTGGTAATGGAAATCCAACTAGGTGCTTTTTTAATCTCAAATGTGATTTCGTCAAAAGCGTTCTCAGGATAAAAACTGATTTCTTCAGAAAAACCCTGTCTCTCTTTAATCGAAAAGTCTTTTATTCCGCCAACGACTGACAATCCATTTCCCCAGTCAATGATTGGCCGTACAAGTATGGTATCGCTTCCCATACCATCCGAGACTTTTAACCAAAATTGATCCTCTTCAGCTTTGAGGGACTTTGGAATATAACTGAGCCTGCTTGGTTTACTGCCATTACCCTCTACTAGTGCTGTTCCCCAAAGAGGTTGCTTACCTTCCCCCACTAAAGACCAAGTTAATGAATCGTCATCTGGGTCATATGCATATAATGATGTAATGTCAGAGATCGGAGTGCCACTTGGATCAAAGAGAATTTCAATTTCATCAGGAATAATATTGGGAGGCGAATTGGCTCCTTTGACCTCGACCGAAAAACCTTTTTCGGCAAGCAGTCCGCTTTCATCCATAGCTATAATGGAATACTGATAAACATTACCATTGGGAGCAACTTGAGGGACGCCACTCAGCAAAACGCTTCCACTTGAGTTATAATCTTCTATACTTAACCAAGATTTTTCGTTCCAAGTCGGACCTAGCAATCTGAACTGTATCTGTGTGGAATCTATATCCTCTGCGTTTATACTCAATACAAAGGGTTCACCTTGATTAGCTGAATAGATTGATTGGAAGTCAGAGGAAAAAAATGGCGGGTCTGCCACGGGGGCAACCTGAACTTCGAAAGGCAAGACTGTCTTTTGATCACCTTCATCCATAACTAGAGTGAAATAGTCCGTTCCGTTAAAATTAGATCTTGGTTGATATTTAAAAAGCGAGGGTTTATCACCACTTCCACTTATTTGTAGTAGGCTACCCTGTTCCGAGCCTTTTTCGAGATACCACCTTATTGCCTGATAATCATCAGGTTCGGGATCAGGATTGTAAGCATAAAAATCTCTTGGGTTTGTCCAGGTGTCGAGTGACTGATCTTCATTCACATTGAGGATAACTTTTTCCAGAATTGCATCGGTTTTCCTAGATCTAAAAAGCGGAGGGTAGTCTAAGACTGTTACTTCAAGCAAAAAGGATTGTTTGCTCAAATTCCCAATAGTATCTTGAACTTTTAATTCAATTTCAACCAGTCCCTCATCTCTATAAGTTGGTACTCCCTTTAAAACACCTGTACCATCTCCGTTGTCCTTGAAAGAAAGCCAAGAGGGTATCGAAACTGGCACAAGCTTAATGTTGTCTAATGGCAAGTCTCCATCTTTGGCTTTTATAAGGTAGCTGAACTCCTCATCCGAGTAAGCCTGCTGATTCGGTGCGGAGACGAAAATTGGTGCGTCCATAATCGGATTTATTTTTACTTTAAGATTTTTACTTGCTGATTTTTGTTTTCCCAAAACTGTACCGGAGTCGCTAACACTTATGGTTAGCTCATCTTCTCCCGAAAAATTACCATCCGGTAAATAATTTAATATTCGCTTATCGCCAGAGATCGTAAAGGCAGCAGTTCCACTTATTGGCTGCTTGAGAATACTCCAGTTGTGGCCGCTGGATTGATCTTTGTCACTAACTGTAAAGACTCCAAGTTGCACTATTGATTGATCTTCCTCGAACTCTAATTTTGAATCAGAAAAAGTTAAAACCGGTGGATAATTATTAACATAAACCACAAGATCGAAAGATAGCTTCTTGGAAAGATTTTTTTGATCAAAAATAGTGGTTTCGATTTTAGATTTATTTTCGTCCGTGACCGATGGATATCCCGAGAAACGAAGATTACCATTGGCAAAATTTTCTGCATCCAGTTTCACCCACGAAGGAAGACCATCCACAGTATAATGAGACAAATCCGAATCCCCGTCAAAGAAGGTGACCGTTTGTTCAAATAATTCACCATCTTCAACCCTGTATTCAACCCCGTTTTGGACTGAAGTAAAGGAAGGAACATCGTCCACGCCGATTACCTTTAAATAATAGGTGAATTGATCGCTATCAATCCCGTCACTTAATTGAATTACAAAAGAATCATCGCCATTGAAATCACTAGCAGGTTCATACCTTATTCTTTTCAAATTTTCATCTTCCGCAGTAAGTTGAACCACTCCATTTTTGGGTTTCGAAAGTATCGTCCAGATCTGTTTTTGCTTATTCTGATCGTAGCTTGTCAGTGCATTCACCTTATCCCAATAACCGTCCTCGACTAATTCAACGGAAAGAGACTCACCCTCAACAATTTTAGGAGCAAAATTTTCGGCTAAAACATTAAGCTTAAAAGTTTGATTACCTAGAAGCCCTGTACTGTCAGAAACTTCGAGTGAAATAATTGTGGACCCCAAAGCAGAAGAAGTAGGGACTCCAAAAATTTTAACTCGTGATTTGTTCCCATCAACATGGTCCTGATAGGATAACCAGGACGGCAAACTCGGAACCAGGAATCGTAATTCTTGATTTATATCACCGTCCAAAGCAGAATATTCAAAACCCCATGCATGACCGACCACTGCATCCGTGTACTTTATTCCCGGAATAATAACAGGGCTATCCTCAACGCTTTGTATAACCAGATTGATTTTTAAAATATCAAATAAGTGAGGATGCACTGGATCGTAAATTTTAATTTCCAAAAAATCGCTTCCCGTATAGTTCGCATCAGGTTTATACTCAACGAAGCATTGGTAGTCATTTGCAGAGATTGAACTTACTCCGTGCGATGAATTGGTTAAAATACTCCAAGTAACCAAACCATCAACCAAATCTTGATCATAGGCAGTGAGGGGAATGTTCAGTTGTGTGTCCTCTGCGATAGAGAGAGACAAATCACCCTGATTAAATTTAGGCGGATAATTCTGGGGTATAATTTCAATTTTAACTGAATAAGAGCTCGACGCACCCGCGGGATCCTCAATTTTAACTATTACAGAATATGGCTCTTCTTTGTAATCTGCCCATAGTGGGGTTCCTTGAATGGTATGATTTAAATTATCATAGGTGATCCATCCCGGTATATCTGAGACCGTGACAATATGACCGGAACCATGATCAACATCTGTCCATGCAATATTATAACTGAAAGGAATGCCTTCGTTTGCCTGAACATTAATGGAAGACGATAAAACCGGAGCATCATTTATTGGATTAATGATAACATTTAAGGGCAAGACAACGGACTTCGAAGGGTTGTTATCATCGTGGAGGGCAACGGAGAAAACATCGGTTCCAAAATAATTCTCGTTTGATGAATAAACAACAGGTGTGGAGGATAAAGGATCCAGTTGAACAACTCCATTAGTCGGAGCTGTTTCTAATGTAAGGGTAAACCCATTCTGAGTGTGATCGTCCCCAAACCTTAATTGACCCAAAGCTTGTGCCCAGTCGGAGATAGAAAAGTCTTCATTCAAAGTGACATTCCTGCTTGTAACCAGAGTGCCATTCTCGTCGGTAAAATAGGGTGCAGAATTTCTCGAATATACTCTCAAATTAAACAGTTTAGATGCGTCCACAGTTTCAGGTGTCCCGTCAGAAACATTAAGTTCAATTTGAAAATCCTTAAAAGACGCACCATTGAGTAATCCATCGTCAGTTATTTTTCCTTGGATTGAGTGACCTGAAATAAGTAACCCACTTGGTAAAGAATTTGCGGTTATCGTGAGTGTATCATAATCAGCATCGAATACTTGGATTGCCTGATTTGTATCCTCTCCTATCCAAATTGATTGAAGCTCATGCGATTGATTGTAGTCAAAAACAGGAGCATCAGTTTGAGATACGACATTAACCTGAAACGAGCGAATGGACTGCCCGTTGATGGAATTAACTTCAATGGAAAAGTTCTTTACTCCGCTAAAGTTCCCCTCAGGCAGATAAGTGAAATTACCTTCCGTGGAAATCGAAAAAGTATTCGCCCCTGCATTATCCGAAGAGACATTCCAGGTAAAATTATTTTCAAATGGATGTTCCACTCGAAAGGCGTAGGATGCACCACTTGATGAATCCTCTAGGATATTTATGGTTGAGGAAGGACTGGAAACAAACAAGGGGTCCAAGGGCATTGGGTTTTGCTGCTGCCATCCTGGATTGCTAAAAATTTTAAAGGAACCCCCGTCTAAAAGAGTGCTTGAATCCTCCGGGCTGCCAACTGCGATAATTCCCTCATGGGCAGTGATGGATAAAAAATTCCTGTTCGTAGTCGAAGATCCGTTGTTATCTATAGTTGAAATCAAACGCCAATCACTCGCATTTCCTTCATGCATTTTGTAAACATAAGCCATTCCCTCGCTCCCTACTCCAATTGAACCCACGATGATTAAATCATCCAAGGCTTCAAGGGCTGCCGAAAATGTCTGATTACTATCTCCAATGGGCGGAATTAATTTGGCCGTTTCAACCCATGATGAATTTTGCCTATTAAAAATATAAACAACCCCCGAGTCAGTTACATTTCCATCTCCTTGCTTGGCTCCAACAAATGCAAAGTCTTGACTAATCTCCACAGTGTATCCGAATTGGTCATTCCAGGATAAAGAACTTGGAGCTAAGCTTACAGGGTTACTTGACCAGCTCCCGTCATTCTCCCGATCAAATACATAGGCACGACCATATCTATTATTCTCTTCAGGAGCACCAATCAGGAGAAAATCTTTATTCAAGGCATGATCAATCCCAAAATAATTTCCCGAAACATTATCATCTGACCAAAGGGTTTGGGCATGGGTCAAGTTTCCTGATGTATCCAAATTAAATATCTCAACCCGGCCAGCCCTATCACTCCCCTCGACATTGGGAGAAACAATTAGCTTTTCTTGGTTAGCTCCAAATGAAATGGAAGAACCGAAAAATTGTGTTATTCCTGTGCGTGGGTCTGCAAGTTCAGTTTGCTTTGTATAAGTTCCATTTATCCTTTTGTACATAAGTACTTTACCTGCATTCAAAGCTGCATTTGGTGCTCCAATGAAAAGTAAATCTCCTGAAGTTTGAAGACAGGTCCCCCACCACCCTTCATCACCAGAAATAGGTTGAAGCATACTCTTCTGAACAAGTTGGTTACTTGCATTATATTCAAAAACATAGATACTACCATGATTCGAATTTTTGCTAGGTGCGCTAACGATAGTTTCATTCCAATCATTAATTGCCAACTCGTATCCAAAATAATCTTCTGAAGCCAATGATGTGGAAACTACAGGCCCCTGCTCTAGATAAGGAATCACTGCAATTGAACCATTGAAATCAAGATCATCAGGATCGAAATAATAATTCATTCTGGGAGAATTATTCGAGGCGTTGAAGAGTAAATATTCATTGCTGGAAACCTGCCTCGAAGGAAAGACTTCACTCAAATTTGCATCCGAATTTACTTGTCCACTTATGAACAGATTACGACTCGTAGTGGTAAATTTATAATATTGGTTTTCGAAAAACTGATAGGATCCATTGGGGTCATTAATTTCAGTGAAGTAAGGATATACACTAGCCTGAACAAAAGAGGACCAATGAAGAACATTGATATAAAGAAAAATTAAACAAGAAAATAGCTTCTTATTCATTAGCCAGAATGTCTATTTAGAGCAGATGGGCTGTGTTGCTCACGCATGCTGTAAACTACAGCTAAAACTTTAATTTATGCAAAACTATTCAGCATGCCCAAAAACAAAAAAACTAAATTAAAAAAGTCTCTGTGGTACGACCCTGACTGGCTTAGGTCGGGAAACGGGTGGGACTCTTTTTACAAAAGGGACTAGTCGTGTAGGCTTAGGGCGGGTGGGTAATGTGGGTCTCGTGACCCTGGGAGGGAAATTAGTGGCTGGGGCCCGGGGTGCGAATCTTACTCTTGGAGCAAGGGGTGTTTTGGGTGCTCTTACAAACGAAGCAAAGGAAGGAGTTGACCTGACTACGGAAACCTTTGGGACGACGGGAACACTGGGCACAGTCCGGAATCCGAACAAATGACTGGTAAAAAAATAAAAAAGGCAGAAACTAAACAGTGACTGCCCCAAGCTTTTCAATCGGATATTCGGAAGAAATTTGATCAAGTAACCAGGGGGAAGGCTCGTAATTTGAAAAGATTTCGTGGGTACATCCATCTTTGCATATTTTAACGCTTGCAACATTGATTTCTGGTGTTTTCGGAGGTGCGTATAGTATATCGTCGTGTGAAGCGTTCATTTTTGAATTAAAGAGATCCGGAGTCAAGTTTCCTCCTAAGTGATCACTCCTTCCTGTCGCAACATGACAAGTTCCAAAGATTTTTTCGTCCTGTATGTCTTTGCCTGAAAAAGGAAGTAATTGCGTTCCAAAACCCAGTTCCCCGATAATTCCGGTTGCAGGATCTTCCGAGAGTTGCCGGTTGCGCATTTCTACTTTTTCTTCGTCGCCGCTGAGTATTTTGGCACAGGTAATCTTACCTTCCTCTACGATCATTTCAGCCAGAGTTCCATCTGCATACCTAAATGGGAAAGAACCATCTGCACCTACAGGTACGAAATACACTTCACCGGCAGGAAGATTGGCAACATCAGGTTTGCCGGGTGGGCATAGGCCGTGACTCTTCTGAGCTTCCTGTTTTTCACAGTCAATCCGGAGAAAATATTGCCCATGAGAAGTTTCAAAGGTTAAGTCAAAACTTTCAGCCCGGGTAAGCACTTTGCGGAATACTTCAGCCTGTTTGCTGATTTCATTGTAATCAACAGAAAGACCCGAGTTGAGAATGATGTCATTTAGGCCGTGGAGAGTAGCTCCCCTAAAACCATGTATTTTAGACTGCGCAGTAAGGGGTGCAGTTAGGGAGTAATCAGTGATCGCGAGAATAATTTGGTAATTTGGATAAATATCTTTTTCCAAAGAAAATAAATTTCCAGTTGCATCCAACGCCTCATCGTCCGGATCAAGGTTGCTACCGTATGTTGTTTTAAAAGCAAATAAATCGACCTTGGAAACATTAAATTCTTTACCCAGCTTACCACCCAGTGGATTATAAAATTTGTCGACTGCATGGGTTTGGACTTTAAAGTCATCTGAATTCAAAAATTTGAGATCAACCATTTCCTTGAGATCAGGCAGATCGATAAGAATACATACTCTCGTGTCCACGGTAGGTTTACCAAAGCAAGTTGATAAAAGCTTGATTAGATCAAAGGATGGAAAATTATGAATTTGCGGAATATACATACATTTACAATACCTTTTCACATTAAATATCCAAGCATCAATAAGAAGGTGTATAAAAGAACCTTAACCGCACAAAGGGAAAGAACTTTACTAAAATCACTGCCTTTCATAGATTTACGTAATTGTAAAAACGCATAAATCCCGAGTGGAAGTAAAAATATAGTAGGCCAAGTGCTAGGTACTAGAAATGGAATTAAAAGGGTGGAGATCAAGACGCTCAGACTAAAAAGAGCTAAACCGGCAGGTCTCCCCAACAAAACCACAATGGTTCGCTTGTCTACTTGTTTATCTTCCTCATAATCACGATAATTATTAACCACCAACAGGTTATTGATTACAAGCCCTACACCCAATGGAAGTATCCAATTCGGTTGCCAATCAGAATTACCCGACAAAGTTATGACATATTGAGTGGTTAAAACGGCTACAAACCCAAAAAAAACCACCACAAATAAATCTCCTAATCCATTGTAAGCTAAGGGAAAAGGACCTCCTGTGTATCCCAGACCAAAAAGAATGCTCGCTACCCCCACCACGAGCAAATACCGACTACCTTTTACTGACTCCATAAGGTATAGTCCTACCATGAAACTTAGGAGAAATATCAGACATGTACCTAACAGCATAAATTTAGGAGATATTAACCCGCTACTTACCATTCTTCGGGGAGCATTTTCTCTCTTTTCGTCAGCCCCTTTTAAGAAATCAAAGTAATCGTTGGCGAAATTGGTACCTATTTGAATAAGTAGGCAATACAATAGGCAAAGAATGCCTGTCACTTTTGAAACATTAGGAGCCTGTTCGTAAGCAAGTAGGAAACCCGCAACCACTGGCAACAAAGAGGCAACTAGAGTTTTCGGACGGGAAGCCAATAACCAATGCTTCAGCACTGAAAGAAAAAATTTAGCGGGTGATAGCCATCGGCAATCGGAAATGATTGCGGTATTTCATTGGAATCCTGCGAAAACCTTCCTCCGATGAAGGATCAGGTACTTTGTAAGGCCACTGGACATCGACTTGCAGGGCAAGAAAACCATTACTTGGGTGATGCTGGTGTCGGTGCTCTACAGGAAACTGAGAACATTTAACCAGAAAATATCTCTCTCCCTCCGGAATCCACCGGGTTGAATATGGATAGAGCTCTTTGTGACTATCATCAAAGCCAATCAGCGAAATAGGTTCCTGATTTTCTGTAAGATTGAAATAAACGACCCCACCGGTTTCTTTGGTGAGAAGATCTTGATTCACTCCTTCCTCCAATTGATTGCTATTCATCAAAGCTAGAGATGCCTCTTCCACCACCTGCTCCAAAGCTACCTGCCCTCCTGATCTTCGAGCAACCAGTAGAATATCAAATTTGCTAGCGGCCTCACTGGGTGAATCAAAGGCATTGTACATACCCTGAAGTCGGTTGGTCCCCGCCTCCACAAGGGAAAAACCCATTCGCTCCAGCTCAATTTGTATGCCATCGACCAACCCATAGGCAGCATCTTGCTCCCTAACTTTACTTACTCCCTCCACACTCCAGGGCAAAAAGCCCAACAAGCCTCCGATCAAAAAAGCAAACACAGCGAGGGCAATCACCACCTCGATCAGAGTAAATCCTTTTTTTATTCTCTTCCTCATTGGCTTCAAGGACGGATAAAATCATTCACATCCAGCACTGCAAAACCCCCAAATCTTCTCATCAAAATACCCGCGATGGCATTGGCATCATTAAAACGCAGGGCCTTGTTTTCATCAACCGGGTTTGGCTCTCCGATCGCGAGGACTAATTTGGGCGGTTGGAGAATGCCTCCACTGTCCTCCCGGCAAATTAAATTTCCCGTCCCGCTAAAGGCCAAATAAATAAAATCCTCGCTCCCCCCCTCTTTTCTTACACCCTTAAAGGCAGATTCGAGTTTGAACTCCTCCGCATCCTCATGGCTCCAAATCGAAAAAGCATCTTCTCTCCAATCATCCGATTGCAACGAAAGGCTTTCATCACTGGGCACCAAATATACCCCGTCGGTTAAAAAGAATTCCTCGCCAGCCACCATCCAACTGTCACTCTCATTGGCATCCCTGGTTACAATTTCGAGATAGCGGTGATATTTGTCCTCATCCTCTGGATCGTTCCAGACAAGTAACCGGGTTTCTCGGCCACTAAGGGCAGCTTGGGAGCGGGCTTTTTGGATCATTCCCAAAAGTTCCCGCTGGGCGGCTCCCAACTCATTTCCCCCTCCACCCAACAGAGTGAAACCAATCAGTCCCATCATTACCCCCATCACGGCCAGCACCACCAGCAGTTCCATCAGCGTGAATCCCTGCAGGCGACTATTCATGGGCAAATTTGGATATGGTTATTCTGTAAGAAACTTTTGAATATCCCATGAAAAAACATTGCCCGAATCAAACTCACCGGTTTTATCCTCCAAAACAAAGACCCCAACTTTATCCCGGACTACTTTAAATTTTTCCGCCGCCTCTTCCACTACTTCTCCGTCATACTCGCTTTTCAGGGCATCTTTAATTTCATTTACCACCTCGGATGACAATTCAATCAACCCATCACCATCCTGATCCACCACCAACTGAATGTTACGCCCACCCCAGGCATCCGCAAGATACCCTTCTTCATTAAATTCATCATCGGTAAAGGAATGGAACTGTCTCGACTTTTTATTTTCCCGGAGCATATTGTCATCTAACTTCGACCATGACTGGTTGCCGACATCCCATTGCATTCCTTTCAACGCAGCAATGAAAGCGGCGTGAGCCTCATCATCTGTGAGCAAAACGGGTTCCCCTTCTTCATATTCCAAAAGGAATGGCGGGAAATATTTATAATATTCTTTGTACTGGTAAAGTTGGGTTACCCAGGACTTAAAAATTGCTTGGGTTTTCGTGGCTTTGGACCCGCTGAGCAAATCAAAAACTTTGGGCCCGATTAAACCCATCAATACGCCCAGAATCGCAATTACCACAAGCAATTCAATCAGGGTAAATCCTTTGTTGTTTTTATTTTTCATAATTTTGAAGGGCAATGATTTACCATTTACCGGGTTCACTTGATGGAATGTTGTCCTCATCAATGGACTGTTTTTCCGGAGTGCTGGTAAGTTCAGTTGTGAAGTAGGAGGATTGACCGTCCGGACCCTTGCTGTAAAGCAGGTAGCCCGTATGTCCGTCCGACCGAGGATATTCATAAACATATGCGGCGGACCACGGATCGATCAGAAAAATCTCTTCATTCTTACCAATATCTCCCAATAATTGATCGCCCGTAAGGGTGTAGGTCTCAATAATATCCCCGTCCGCCTTGCCCAATGCATAACTATCGGATGGCAAAAACGATTTTCCCCTGAGATCTTTTTCAATCTCATATCCCAATACATCCATCCATCCCGACAAGGTCATGAACAAAATCTTACCCCTTTGCTCTTCAGACTGATTGACAGAAGCATTTGGATAGTCTCCGAACTCAGAATGAAATTGTTTCAAAGCCAGGGCAATGGTCTCAACCTCAGCCTTTGCTTTCTTATCTTCCTGGGCACTAAAAAGATAACTGGCCCCCGTAAAAATAATTCCAAATAGAATCCCAATGATGACTAAAACGGCCATCAATTCCATTAGTGTAAACCCGCGAACCTTATTTCCAGATTCTTCCATAGTGATTCGAAGATTCTTGCAATCCCACTCCTTTGTCAATGATTTCGTGCCCTTCCCTTTTTCATCGGAAAAGAATTTTTTGGATTAATTTTCTTGCTTCCGGAAACCTGAAAATGGAAAGAACTGCCCCATAGGTTACCAACCCCAAGGGAATGGTTAAAAAGAGATAAAACAGATTTTCAACCTTGTTGCTCGGGATAAAAAGGACCTGTCGGGCCATCCATACAACCAAAGCCATGGTAGAGGAGGAGAGTAAAATCGTAAAAAGATGCAAAGGCTGATATCCCAGCAGGGTTTTCAGAGAGATTTCTTCCAGTCGAAATACCAGATATAAGGTCTGCATTATCGCTGCCAGAACATTTGCCCAGGCCAGTCCGTGCACTTTATACTCTCCAATCAAAAAAAGACTGAATAGCAAGTTTGCCGTTAGACTGATAATGGCGGCTTGCAAGGGCAAACTCATTCTTTTTTTGGAATGATAAACTTTGACTAAAAAAGTGGAAATCGCGTAAAACGGGAGTCCAGCACTGGCAATCAGTAAGATTTCGGAGGCATCCAGTACTTCCTCTTTTCCAAATTCACCCCACTGAAAAAGCGTGGTCAGGATGGGTTCAGCGAGGGTAGCTAAGCCAACCGCTGCGGGTATGGTAATCCCCGCAGTTAGGCGCAAGCCCTTGTGTACTGATTCCAGAAATTTAGAACGTTCTCCCCCACTTACCGCCCGGGCCATTTCCGGAAAAAACACCGTACTAATCGCAATCGCAAAAACACCCAATGGTAGTTCGACCAGACGGGACGATAAAAATAAGTAGGAAAGCCCCCCACTTTCATCCAGGGAGTAGGCAAAAAACCTTGAGACCAGAATATTGATTTGACCGACCGCAGCCCCGAGGGCTCCGACCCAGAAAAGAGATTTAATTTGATCCATCTCCGCAGAACCGGAAAAAATGAGCTGGAACTTCCAGTTCAGTGAGCTTCTTAGCTTTAACCATGGAAGCAATAACTGAACCATCCCGGCAAGCATAACACTGATGCAAAGGACTGCCGCAAGTTTAGATAAATCCAACCCGAAAATGAACTTTCCTGCCACCATTGATAGAATCATAAATAAATTCAAAATCACCGGGGAAAAAGCACCTTCAAAAAAACGGCCCGTACTGTTAAGGGAACCCACCAAAATGGCAGAACCACAAATGAGTACAACATAGCCAAAGGATAGACTGTTCAGAAAAATTCCTTCAGCCCATTTGGGATGTTCGAGTATCCCGTATCTGCTCACGTAATAGGAAACCGTACAAACAAAAAAACTACCCAGTCCCAAAAAACCAAACAGCCGGGAAGTCACCTGATTAAGTAAAAAAAGAGCTTTTTCTTTCGATTTGGCTCTCAGTGTATCCGTAAATACTGGAATGAATGCCGAACTTAGGGTTCCTTCACCCAGCATTCGCCGAAACAGGTTGGGAAAAGTAAAGGCTAGGATGAAGGCTTCTCCGATCAGGGACGCCCCAAAACAACTAAAAAAGAGGACATCCCTTCCCAGTCCGAGAATCCGCGACATCAGGGTCAGGGAACTGACAAGAGATAACCGCCCCATTAGTTTCCCCATCTTTTCTTGCCTAAATCACAAAATAAGTCAGCCGGAAAGAGAACATTCCTTCAGGAGTTTCTTGGCTTCTTCCCCGGGATCATCATGGTTTTGGTCTTGTGCCAAGGCCAACGCTCGCTCCAGGTAGAATTTGGCTTGGTCTTTATTGCCGACCTCCAAACAGGCTTTACCCAAAAAAAGAGCCGCCATCATCCAGTCGGGTTTTACCTCCAGACATTTTTTAAATTCAATGCAAGCCTGATCCACTTGTTGACTCTCGTAATAAGCTTGAGCCAGGCTGTACCGATGGAAAACTTGGTCTGGTTTTGATGCTAGCTTTTCCTGTAGGGCCGAAATCTTATCGGTCATTTTTTCACAACATGCTTATGAAACCCGGATGGTGACCGCGGTTGAATTATCAACCCCTCCGTTTTGGTTGGCCGCGTCGATTAGCGAATGAATAAAATCTTTAGGCTCAAGGTCTTTCATCATCGCATTGATTTCGTCCAGTTTAACCATATTGGTGATTCCATCTGAGCAAATAACCAATTGGTCACCGGGAGAAAGAGCTTGTTCGCCTATATCTACTTCAAAATCGATGTCCTGACCCATACATCGGGTAAGGGTGTGCATGTAATGCTCGGGCATATCGTTGGCTGCATCCGGGCCGTGCTTTTCAATCAGTTCATCTCCGAGGGTATGACACTTGGAGATTTTTTTCAGACTCGTTCCATTGCTGTATAGGATCGAAGAATCACCCACATGAGAGAATAAACAACGGTCCGGCAAAAGTCGTATCGCGGAGAAAGTGGTCCCGATCCCATTCTCACCGCCAACCAGGTGTCCGCATTCCACCACATCATGATGTACACGATGGGATATCTGCTTTAATTCCTCCGAGGAAAGACAATCCGAGGAGTTATGAATCATGGCCGAGAATAGTTTAACCGCCATCCGACTGGCCAAATTACCGAAGGGCAGACCGCCTACCCCATCCGCCACGCAGTAAATCCCCTTGCTTTCATCCACAAGAAAAGAGTCTTCATTGTTTTCACGAACGAATCCGACATCACTATGTCCATGGGAAGTAATGATCATATTTGGTGGGCGAATCTTTATAAGGATACAAAGTTGTTACCGAAGTCAATTGACAAAAGAAGAATTTGGAACGGTTTAGTCACTTTCCATTTCACCCATTATTTCTTGCATTTGCTCTAATCTATAGTCTCGGTTGGGTAATTCTGAGAGAAAATGAGCTCCGTATCGTTTGTGCAGAATCCGCGAATCCAGAATCAATAAATCGCCCATATCCGTATGAGAACGAATCAAACGACCAATTCCCTGCCGGAAACGAATCACCGACTTGGGAATGGTAATTTCCAAAAAGGAACTTTTCCCCTCCGCCTCCAGTCTTTCTGTTTTCGCTTCCATAATCGGATGCCCCGGGTTCTCGAAGGGTAACCTGGTCAAAATAACCTGAGACAGGCAAGCCCCCTTCGCGTCAAATCCCTTCCAGAAACTTTCCGCACCTAAAAGTAATACATCCCCCTCGTCCAGCATCTTGGACCGTAATTCAGAGCGGGAAAAGCCTTGGCCCTGGGCATAGACCGATCGTCCCAGCTTGGACCAGGGACCTCGCAGGTTGTAATAACAATACTCCAGATCCGCGTAGTTGGTGAATAAAACGAGCGTGCCACCCTCCATCGAACGGGCCGCCATATCAATCGCTTGAAACAGACAATTCAAATACAACGACCGGTCTCGGCTCTGTGGTTCCGGAAAATCAGACATAATCCGAATCTGCATGTTGTGCTGGTAATCAAAAGGCGATTTCACCACCCGTTCATCCGCATTATCCACCCCCACCTCTTTACGAAAGGAATCCGCCTTCCCTTTCCGTGTTAGCGTTGCACTGGTCATGATAATGGATGATTTTTTGGCAAAAAGCTCGTCCCGTAAAATCTCGGCAACCTTTAGAGGAGCACTCCGAAGATGGATGATTTGATTCTTTTTTCCCGTCCTTTCCATCCAGTAAACCGCGTCTGGATTCTTCAGGTCAAACACCTCGGACAACCCGTTCAAATATCCCTGCATCCGTTTAGCCTGATCCTTGATTTCAAGTTTGGTGGTCTCATCCTCACACACCTCTCCTAATTCCACCAGTTTCCTCAGGACCAAGCTAAGGGGTGGAAAAACCTCCATTGGGAGCCTCCCCTTCTCCACTAATCGGGAACGTTCCCTTTGACCCAAACTTTCCACATTTAGAAATTGAAAGAAGTCCTCCACCGCCTGTATCGCATTCTCCACCGCCTCTAAATCAGAAAGCCTGCCCGCCAATTTAAGCAAGCCTTTCCCCCTCCTGGGGTTGTAGAGCCGCCGCAAAAAAGTTTCCAGTGCCCAGGAACTGATGGACAGGCCGAGATGATCACTGGCCACGTCCGGCATTTCATGGGCCTCATCAAAAACAATAAAATCATCGGCAAAGAGCACCCCTCCCTCATCACCACCGGGTCCAAATCCGGCTCCCAGCAAAGAAAAAAGCAGGCTATGATTAATAATCACCAAGTTGGCCCCCTCCACCCTGGCCCGGGCCCTGCGGTAACAACAATGATCAGGATGACATCTCTTGTTGGAGCAAAGCGATGAATCCGCATTCACCTGATCCCACACCACAGTCGAAGGAGGCGGGGACATCTCCTGCCGGATACCCTCCATGGCTCCGTAGTTTGACCATTCCGCAATTCTCTCAAGTTCTTTCCTTTGCCCCCCGTCCAGAAAATCAGCCTGTCCGCTGAGGGCACGATGCAAACGGGTAGAGCAAAGATAGTTGGCCCGCCCCACCAGCAAGGCACATTGAAAATCGGCAAACCAATGATATTTCTCATCCGATTCAAATACTTTTCTCACCGCAGGTATGTCCTTTTCCAGCAATTGTTCCTGTAAATTGATGGTGTTGGTGGCCACAACACAGGGGCGATTATTCTGAATGGCGTGAATCAGGGACGGGATTAGGTAAGCCAGGCTCTTCCCCACCCCCGTGCCTGCTTCAAACAAGAGATGAGTACCATTTTGCAGGGCATCCACCACCGCTATCGCCATCTCTGTTTGTTCCCTCCGATGTTCGAAATCAAGCACCTTCATCAGACTTCCCCCGTCTTTGAATATATTTTCAACAACGCTTTTTTCACCCACCCCATGTGGTTCTTCATTGCCAAGCACCCTGATCATAAAACGGAAGCTAGGTTATTGGAATCTTTACGCCTGGACAAACGGATTGGAGCTTTTTTCCAGATCCACCCGGGTATCCTCCCCGTGTCCAGGGTGCAAAAGAGTATCATCAGGCAGAGTGTAAATACTTTCATGAATCGATTTTTTCAGAACCGCAAAATCCCCGCCCGGCAAGTCGCTCCTGCCCACACTACCCGCAAATATCACATCGCCCACAAAGCATCGCCCCTCCTCTTTGAACCAGAATACCACATTGCCCGGGCAATGACCAGGACAGTGACGCACCTCGATCTCCCTACCCCAAAGATCAAGTTTTTCTCCATGTCCTACCCATTGAGTAATTTGCACCGGTTTGAGCTCCAGCCCTGGAATCGCAAAGGAAGACATAATCCCCGGTTGCTCAAACATTACTTGATCATCCCTGTGCCCAATAATTTCCAATTTATTGGTAGAAAAATCGGCCACGCCTCCCATATGATCCCAATGGCCATGGGTCAACCAGATCGCCCTCAATTTCAGTTTCTCGTTTTCCAGCACTTGCTGAACCGTTTCCTTTGAAAAGGGAGGTGCATCAATCAATACAGCCTCTCCGTTGCCATTTTCTTCCCATATTAAAAACGCATTGGTGGCAATTGGCCCCAGTTCCATTTTTTCCACACACAAATTTTTCATAAAAAACAGACTGCATTAAATGAGCGGTTCTCCAAGCCAATTTCGGAAGAGAAAAAGCGAATTACTGACAAAATTTCAGGGAATCTTGTATCTTGACTTACAGCAACCGGCTTGTTTTTATCTTCGATTCGCAATTTGGGGTAGTAGCTCAGTTGGTTAGAGCGCCGGCCTGTCACGCCGGAGGTCGCGGGTTCGAGTCCCGTCTATCCCGCCATTCGCATATCTCGTCAGGTTGCGTCAATGAGCGTCTAAAGCCCACTAAAAAAGGGGTTCCTGCGGTTTCAACCTTCTCACCCGTTTCGCCAACCCGCAACCCCAAATGACAGGTTTTGCCGGAAAAGTGAGTCAATATCTGAGTCAACGGAGCAAACCCGTCTATCGAACGCATAGTCTCCTGCAACGGCAGCAAGCTGGTATCCAGATAAACCTGATCGGTGAGCCTACGATCACTATGTCTCATTAACTCCTGGCATGAGGAGTTCGTACCAAGGACGGCGTGGTCGTTACATAACGCCTTCACGGAAACCATGAAGGAAAAGCCTCATTTGCTTCCTGAAAGAAGCAGGATTCTAACGGGGGTCTTTGATCAAGAGCTGGGCATTGCCTGAATGTTTAAGGCGTGGTTGTGGTGATATTACAAAAGGTTCGTTCGCTTATGCGGGCGGACCTTTTTTTATGTATTACAGGTTACTTCCTAAAGTACTTTTAGCTGAGTGAATGTTTCTCCAAAATATCTGAAATGATCTTTTGTTTATTTCTTATTTCCTTTTCTGCTATTTCAATAAGTAATTCGTAAACACTTTCGTCCTTAATTTCTTTTTTCATCAACATCTCGAGACCAATTTCCATTGAGTCATTCTTGGACTCGTTATCATCCTTGGTTAATAATTGAAGATTCTGGTAATGGCATGAAACTTTCAGCTTTTCTTCGTCATTAATAAATCTAGCAAATGCCGAAATGGGAATTATGTGATCCAAGTGTAAAATCGTGTCTTCATCGCAATCTGGTTTAGTCTCCTCTAAATGTTCCAGGAGTTGACTTGGTGAACAACCAACGAATTCACGAGCTTTTTCTGTAAGAGAAAGACTTATGTCATTCTTCTTACTATTTTTGTATAATTTCTCTAGCCCTCCTCTTAGACTTTTGATTAATTTTCTTTCAGATTCGTTATTGTACCTACTGTAGAATGAGGGTGCTCTGTCTGTCTTGATTCTGTTTTCATTTAAGACATCTAATATTTGCTTTTTTCCATAACCTAGTAAGTCCGCAATAGAGGAAGAACCAAGATTAGCTTTGGTATACAAATCTATGATTTTGGGGATTTCTTGATGGTTTATGGTATTTTTATAATCAAGAGATCCCCTTACTTCTTGTTTATTCCTGTGCAGTCTTGATGTTATTGAACTTGGAGCGACACCAAAGTCTTTTGACAATTGGTAAGAGCTTTCACCTTGCTCATAACGATCAATAATTTTCTTGAATTCGTCTTCAGTTATTTTGCAATTTGGACGAATTTTCACTTTGTTTCTCTTAAGGCAATCAAGGACTAAGTCATCAGAATAATTATACTCTTTTGCTAAATAGGCTGCAGTCGGTTGGCTGTCAGATTTGTATTTTTTTACTAATTCTTTTTCAATCTCCGGAGGAATTATTCGCCTATTTAATCTCTCTTTTTTCTGTCTTTGGCCCTGTCTAAGTCTACTGTTTTTATCTAGTACTTTATAAATAGTCCCGTGTGATAAAGTAGTTACTTTTTTAATTTCACTAAGTACCTCACCCTTGTCCCACATATTCACGATCAGTTTTTCAATCTCATCATTAACAATTTTGGAGCCTTTAGGTTTTTGATTATGTCTTTTTAAAATATTAGATATAGTTGCATCAGATGTACCAAATTTTTTGGCCAATTTTATGGTACTTAATCCACTCTTGTTGAGCAGGACGATCTCCATTTCTTTTCTCAGAGGAAAGGCTTTATTCCCGAATGGAAATACCTTTTTAAGATGTGCCTCAGGTCTTTGCCATGCAGGCCCAAAATCTTTATGAATTACGATTATTCCTCTTCCATAAAAAACTGTGTGTGAGTAATTAAATTCTTCTTTTGGCCAAACTTTTCTTGCTTCAGAAATGAATTTTTCAGTTTTGTCTTCAATTTCATCTCTAACCCTTTGTTTATCTTTAATATTACTCTTTTCAGTGAGTAATGATATTATAAGTTCCCTAGTTGGAATCTCATTAGGATCAATGTCTCCTTTGAAGAATGCATCCCAATCATTTTTTCGCTGTTTAGGAGTTTTTGCTTTCATTTCTTCTATCTTCCAAGCAATAACTGTATTTATCTGTTATTTAACTGTCTAACTAAATCCTGATGGCTTCAACTCTAACTTTTGAGATACACAGTCAAGGCACAGGTTGACTGGGCTGATTGAAGTTACATTAACTCCTGTTCACGAAATAACCCTCAAAACCGCCTTCTTCAACTCGTCGCTGAGACTGCCCCATCTTTGGCCTTAGCAATTGCATCATGGGTTTGTTTTCTTAGACGGGCGGAACTTTCTTTTAGGTATTACATGTAATGTATGTAACAAAAATATGTAAAAACCGAATTTTCATTAAATAGTGTAAAATAAATGCTTGATCGGAACAGCGATTGTATTTTATCCGATATATACCCCCTATGCCAGAAGCAGAAAAGTATTTTTATTCAAAAGATATGGACACCCTTGGTCCATTTGATGCTGAAAAGATATCGGAGCTAATACAAAAGGGTGAAATTAAGTCTAGCGACTGGATGTTCACTGCATCCAAAAATTGGGTGGTTGCGAGCTCTTTTACGGAATTCAAAGAAGATTTCAGCAATAAGGGGAGTGCATCTACAGCTACCATCCCTAAAAGTAGCAGTAGCGAAACATCTAAAAATTCTGAGGAAACAAAAATTTCAAAAAATTCCATCCTCAAACTTCCCTGGATAAATGAAAATCCATTTCGCTTGCTGGATATCCCGGTAACTGCAACAAAAAGAGAAATCGAAAAGTCATTAACCAAGGCAAAAGCTTTTGCCAAAGTGGGTAAACCTTTGTCACCGAAATCTGATTACGGCTTACCTTTTAGTCCTAGTGTTTCCATGGATCTGCTTGAGCAGGCCAAGTCAGATATCGATCAGCCTGAAAGAAGAATAAGATCATCCATTTTCTGGTTTTGGGAAGGATCTGCCATCGACAAGATGGCTTTTGATGCAATTGAGAAAAAAGACGAGGGAAGAGCGAGCGAAATTTGGGAGAGGGTCTGCAAAGATAAATCCGTCAGTAAATCTAACTTTTCATCAGCAAGAAACTTAAGCCTTTATCGTTTGGCAAATGCCGGAAACAGTGGAAATTTGTCTGAACAATCATTAAGGGATAGTCTCAGTCTGGCCGGTAAGTTTTTCTCTAGTGAATATCTTGACACCTATCTCGATTCGCTTCCGGTGGAACCAAAAAAGAATCCTGATAGTCACTACCATACGAAAGATTTTGCCGATCATGTCGTGAATTCACTTAGTGAGTTTCTCGATAAATCTAACATAACTTTAAACAAGTTTATCGAATATTTTGAGCATTTCCCCAAGGCCGCTGTTGATTCGGTAAAATCAAAGTTTACAAAAAAGGAAATTGCTCTTGTTGAAACAGAGGTGGAGAACGCAAAGAGAACCTCTGCAGAGGAACCCGCTGAAGCTTTAAAATCAGCCAACAACCTCTTAAGTGCTACAAAAAACAATCTAAAACTTCTCTCAGAAATTTTGGGTAAAGATGATTTGAAGTATAAGGGGTTGTGCAATGAAGTAGCATCGCAACTGCGTCAAGGTTCTTTGACATATTTTAACTATGCAAGTGAAGCATCTCCTTCTTTTGATCCTGGTGATGATTGCCTGAAGTTGGTAAACGAGGCTCTTGCTCTGTATTCTGAGGGCGGAACAGGTAAGAAATTGAGGGAAGATAAAGAATTCCTTGAAGATTGGATAGAAAATAAAGATCAGAGGGAGAGCGGGAAAAAAGCTACTGAATTGGCAGAGTCTATTAAGTCAAATATTGAGAGAGCTGAAAGGACAGCCACGCTAAGTGCTGCTCAAAATTTAGTTCGGAATTGTATTCCTAAAATTGAAGAGGCAAAGAAGATTTTGAATAGTTATGAGGTTTACATAAAGGTTTCGGACTGGGTTGCTTCTGTTGCCACAAGTATTTGCGTCCAATGTTGCAATGAGAGTAGTCACAGTGCCTCAGTGTACAACGAAGCGGTAAAAGTAATGAATGTAATCAAGCAACTTGAAATGAGCGGTCAAGTCAGAGATTACTTCAATAGAAACATGACAATTCTTTCATCAAATGCTTATGCTGCATCTGAAGCTGAGAGGAAAGCTTCCTCAGGTTGCTACATTGCCACTATGGTTTACGGTTCGTATGACTGCCCTGAAGTGATGATTTTACAAAACTATCGTGACCAAAAACTGAAACAGCATCTCTTTGGTAGAATTTTCATAAAAACCTATTACTTTGTATCACCACCATTCGTTAGTCTAACCAAGGATATCCCATTCGTTCACAAACCAATCAGGTATCTGCTAAATAAAATCATAAAATGTATTTCAGGGAAATGAAGTTCACCGTAATAGCATTCTTTGCATTCCTGTTGGGGGCCACGGCACAGGAGAACAACGATTCTAACTCATCTTCTCCAAATATTAATTTACAAGATGAAATTGAGATAATTAAAAAACAAGTTGTTACCACCAATAATAATTACCTCCAAAAACTAAATTCCATTGAAGTGGAAATTAGAGAGTTAATTAGCGATCAAAATAAAAGTTTTTCGGGAAAAATTGAGAAACAAGCTGAATACTTGGAATCTAGCTTAGCTGAAACAAATAAGTCTATCCGTGACCAATTAAATACTCTTACCCAAGAGCTTTCACTAAGAGAAAAGGAATTAGAAAAAGAAAGTTTGAAATACAAGAACGACCTGAAATCTTTGAGCAAAGATGTTGAAGAAAAACTGATTTCGTTGAATAGCAAAATTTCTGATAATAATCGCTCACTTTTAGCTGAAATCAGACTAGCAAAAGAGGAGGCTCAGGAATTCGCATCCGCTCAAGTTTTAAGGGCAGAGAAAAACTCCTCATCTTTAATTCAGAGACTTTCTGAAAAGCAGGAAAGTCTTAGTGAAGAGTTGAACTCATTTGATTGGAAAGGGTTTCTATTGATCACGCTTTGTGCTGCAATAGTTATAAAATTAATTTTCTCACAGAGTGAAATTAGGCACCTGAGATCAAAGACTGACAATCTTTCAACTGCGTTAAGCACTCTTGATCAAAAAACTTGGGAAAAACTTACTTCGACTCTGGAGAAAATTCAATCTGATGATGAGGGCAAAGCATCAGTTTCTCTCTCAGCTTCAAAGTCAAAAGAGGAAAAGCCACATACTCTCCAGCTGGCTGTTTTCAATGAAATCGAAAGGATAGAAGCCAGATTGACCAAATACGATGAGAGCGATAAGAACAGGAAGCCTATGATGAAGGCTCTGGAGCGATTAGAGGAAACCCTTTCTGAACTAGGATATGAACGAGAAAAGTTGATCGGTGCAAAATATGTGGAGGGCAAGAATTACGAAGCTCGCTTTATCCCAAGTAAAGACCCGGCGCATGAGACTCCAACCATTACTCGAGTTTACAAACCTTCCATTTTTCACAACGACAAGCTGATCCAACGGGGCGAAGTTGAGGTAAGCGAGTGCGAATAAAGTTATTACATCATGAAAAGAACGAATATTGATTACGGAATAGATTTAGGAACCACCAATTCAGCCATTGCCCGTATGGACGCGGGTAATGCGAAGATCATTAAAAGTGATGGTTCACAAAAAGACACCACTCCTTCATGCGTTGCGGTAAACCGCTCTGGGGCTATCTTGGTAGGAGACGATGCATACAGGGAGTTGGAGAGAGCTCGTAACAAAAAGAACCAAAACCCTAATGCAACTGTCTCTGATGCTTTCTCTGAATTTAAAAGATTAATGGGGACCGATCAGGTTCAGCCTTCAGTCCATCTTGATCGCTCGCTTACACCCGAAGACTTATCCGCTGAAGTTCTCAAAAAACTGAAAAGCTATGTTAAGGATGAAGATGTGATTCCAGGAGTTGTGATTACAGTTCCGGCTAAGTTTACAAATCCACAAAATGAAGCAACAAGAAATGCTGCTGAAAAAGCAGGATTTTCCTATTGCGAGCTTTTACAAGAGCCCATTGCCGCCTCAGTAGCCTATGGTTTGAGTGGAAAAGATATTGAAGGCAAGTGGTTGGTTTTTGATTTTGGGGGTGGAACTTTTGATGCCGCCCTTATGGAGGTTGAAGAAGGAGTTATTACGGTAAAGGACACGGAGGGTGATAATTTGCTGGGAGGCAAGAACTTGGACGATGCAATTGTAAATGAAATTTTGTTTCCTCATATTTGTGAAAACTTCCCAATTCAAAATAAGGTTTCCAATGAAGGATATTCGTCACTTCTGAAAGATGCTCTGAAAAGAACGGCTGAAAATGTAAAAATTGCTTTCTCCAATAAGGACTGCACAAGCTACAAGGCATGGCAAGAAGAACTTGGAGAAGACGACGACGGTAATGAAATAATTTTAGAGCTTGAGATTCCGTTTTCTTCCTATGATCAAGCTGTTGGGCCGTGGTTTGACAAGGCTATTGCCATAGCATCCAACCTTGTCAGGAGAAATGATATGCAAAGTTCAGATTTGCTAAAAGTAATTTTGGTTGGAGGCCCTACCCTTTCTCATTTATTTTGTGCAAAAATTAGAAATGCATTTTCAGGAACTGAAGTTGATACAAGTACTGACCCAATGACAGCAGTCGGAGTCGGTGCTGGTATATTTGCATCCACCAAAAAGCTCCCTGCTGATTTTCAGCAAAGAGATATGGCTAAGGCCCAACTGGATATTGAGTGCCCGGACACTTCAGTGGAAGAGGAAGAACCAGTGGCAATTGTGCTTAACAGGGATGCCACAGAAAGAGAATTACCGGGTAAAATATTTGTAGAGATGGCAAACCAGGATGGCAGCTGGCAAAGCCCAAGAAGCGAAATGCAAAATGATGCGGATGTCGTCATGGTTAATCTCAATCAGGGAAAGCAGAATGTTTTCTCCATCAGTCTTTTTGATGAAGCCGGAAACCGGATACAGAGTGAGCCCGCAAGTATTAGTATTCTTCAAGGCATGAAAATAGGTAATGCCCCTATGGCTTACTCTTTGGGTGTTGCAGTGGCGACCGCTGATAAGGATTCAGTCTTTAAAACTATTCCAGGATTGGAAAGAAATGTCACTATGCCAGCCAAAGGTAAGATTTCCCTTGGCACAACAAAAGATATAAATCCAGCGGATGATGACAGTCTGACCTTTGAGTTCCTTCAGGGAGAGGCTGAGGACAAAGAAGGGACACGAACAGAAGCTTTTGAAACACTCGCAAAGGTTACAATCGACGCTGATGACATTCCAGGATTCTTACCTAAGGGGAGCGAAGTAGAACTAGTGGTTCGTGTTGATGAATCAATGAATATTACAGGGGAAGCCTTTTTGAGTAGCTTTGATGAGACTGTTGAGTTTGAAACGAAAACAAAAAAGGTTATTCTTTCCTCTGAAGAAGTTAGGCATCGGATTAGTAAGGCAAAGACAAAGCTAACACTTGGGGATGACCTCCCTGATTTAGCTGAAGGCGTCTTAGATGAATTGAAAAGTATCGAAACAGGGTTGAACCAGCAGGATGATGAAGATCAGAGAGAAAGGGCCAAAGACTCATTAAAGAAGGTATGGGCAAAGATTGATAAAATGGAGGACGATGCCGAATGGCCAAGGGCGGAGGATGAATTGAACAGAGCCTTGAGTGGGCTTGTGGAGCTTGAGTCCAATTATGGTGGTGATGATCATGCGTTAAGCAATGAATTTGAAAAACAGGTTCTGCTAATCAAGGAGCGAAGAGATACAAAACTTGCCATGCAGTTAGCTAGTGAAATGAGATCTGCCGGCTTTTCCTATCTTCGTGAGCAACCTGGTTTTTGGGTCTATCTTATTGAGCAGACCCATCAAAAGTTTGATGAAATAGAATGGAAGAACTCCACTCAGGCCAGAATAGCTGTTGATAATGCCCGAAATGCTATTAGGGAGAATCCAGAACTTGAAAATCTCATGGAACACCATCAGGAGATAAATCGCCAAATGCAGGATCCATCAGCAATAGCTACTCCCGGTGGTGCGGATGTAACTGCATTATAATTTAAGTGAGCAGTCTTTCCAAAGGCTTTGTCATTAATGACACATACACCATTAAGACGAGAGTCGGAGCGGGTGCATTTGGAGAAGTTTATCGCGTTGAGCACAAACATCTGGGCAATCAGGTGCTGAAGCTTCTCAAGGCGGAAATTGTAAACGAGCAAATTTTTGCAGGAGTAATCAGCGAGGCAAGGATTCTTGCAGGGCTCTCCCACCCGAATGTCGTTCGTGTTTTTGAGGCAAATTCTTTCAATGATGGAGAGCAGGAAAGGTATTACCTGACCATGGAATTCATCTCAGGCGAAAGCTTATCAAGTCTGGTTGAAAGAAAAAGTCCTCTGGACTTAGATCTGGCCATGGAGATACAGAAGGACTGCCTTGCTGGACTATCCTACGCACATGACAGGAATTCTCCCATTGTTCACCGTGACATTAATGACGACAATATCATTCTGAGCTATTCTAAGGGCAGTACCAAAGCATTACTCGCTGACTTTGGATTGGCAGCTATTTCTGATGAAGTTTCATGGAGTAATACATCCGCAGGCAGATATGGGTTTATGGCTCCGGAATGTTTTTTTGGTTCCTACCTCCCTTCAAGCGATGTGTTTTCCTCAGGAATGGTTCTCTACCGAATGCTTACTGGGGTTTATCCATGGCAGTGCTCCTACTCCACCTGTCATTCCTATGCGGATGTGAGTAGTCAGGTTCTTTCATCCCGCAAGAATCAAGTTTCAAAACCAAGTGCATATAATGCTAATGTATCTGAGCAACTGGATGAAATCGTCATGCTTTCGTTGGAAAAGGATCTTTCCAAAAGATTTCGCAATGCAGGAGAATTTCTTGAAGCACTAAAACAATTACCCTCCAGAACACACCAAAATGATTGATTTAGATTACAGAAAATTACTTCTCAGTGCCGCATTTCATGCCATGACTTGTGACGGGGAACTTCATCAGGACGAATTGGATTCCATCCGTACACTCTCCGAAAAGTCCAAGATATTCGCAGAGCTTGACCTGAATTCCGAATTGAAGCGTTTATCAGAAGAACTTCAGCAAAGTACCAGAGAATCCTTTAGGAAATTCTTCTCTGAAGTCCAGTCCGCAAACCTGGAATTGTCAGATCAAATACAAGTGGTGGAGGTTGTGATCCGTGTTGTCTATGCAGATGGCAGAATTGATGAGAATGAGATCATGTATCTAAACAAGATAATCTCTATTCTTGGAATCCTTCCTGAGCTGCTAGAGCAGCGATTTGGCTCCATAAGAAATCTGCTGGGACTGTCAGAACAACAAACTTACAACACGAGTGCGGAGGTAAAAGAATTTGAAGCTCCTAAGATTGAGAATTTTGAACACATAACTTTTAAGGAATTTAAGAGTGATGAATCTGATTCAGAATGAATTTTCTCAATGATTGGAAAGATCCGGAAAGTTTTCCTGAATTAACACCCCTTGGATCTTATTTATTAAAAATAGCTGATTTTGAGGCTAGACAAGTAGGAGCTTCATCCACTGAAAAGTCTCACCTTTTCTTGGCGATTCTAAAATCAGTTGATGTGGATTTGGCGACTATTGATTTTGGTCTACCACTTTTACAGCGTGATCCGCTTTTGGTTTCTATGCTGACTGAAAACACAAAGTTGAGGAAAATATATTCTCTTGGCAAAGTGGATGCCCGTTCGTTCCGAAAGATCTATCGTGAACAAATTCGTATATCAGATACACCCAATGAGAACGGGGGTAAGATTTTAAAGTATGCTCCGTGCACTGTGGGGTGTGTTCAGTTGGCGAAAAAGAACGCTATGGGTGATAAGGTAAGTTCTCTTCATTTACTGAAAGTACTTCTTGGAGAGAATGTAGCCCAAAGGAATGAAATAATGGAGAAAATGAGCGTCTCTAAAAGTGATCTTTTGAATGCCCTAGATTTAGAAATTGGTGGGCAGTTTTCTTAACCGGCTCACGAAATAACCCTCAAAACCGCCCTCTTCAACTCATCGCTGAGACTGCCCCATCTTTGGACAATTTGAGACAACTGCTGACGATCCTCGTCAGAAATCTGTGTCCATATCTGTGTCCATTGCTCTCTCGTAAATTCTTTTAAATCATGATTATCAACGACTTGAATACATTTCGATTTCGGGTTCGAGTCCCGTCTATCCCGCCATCGCAATCTCCCGTCAGGTTGCGTCAATGAGCGTCCAGAGCCCACTATTAAAGGGCTTTCTGCGATTTCACCCTTCTCACCTATTTCGCCAACCCGCGACCCCAAATGACAGGTTTTGCCGTAAATATTCGTCAATATCTAAGTCAACGCCTCTACTGAGAAGTCTGAATCCTGCATAGTTACTAGGGTTTTAGTACTTGGCGTTTCGGGTTCGATCCCCTCCACCTCCACCAAAGTTCCAAGGACACTTTTGGGCCTAAATTAATTAGCGTACTTTCAGTTATTTCAATTTAACAGGAACATTAGCCGGCTCCATCCATTCGAGAATTGCGGTAGCTAGACCTCTGTTTTCCATGAACTCAAACTTAATCTCATACTCCTTATTTGCTTCAAGCACGATTCTGCCAAATTTGTGTTGGAGAATTTGCTCGCCATCAACCCAGAATCTTGCGCCGTCATCACAGTTGAAGGCCGAAAAAATGTAGCCGCCTGCATCCTTAGAAAGAAGCTTGCCTGTCCAGCGAACTGAAAACTGGTCCACTGGAATTTCTTCTGTTGGTGAAGCTTCCTTCCATTTGAAATCGATATTTTTATCAAGCCTCGTAAGTTTAACATCTCCGGTGAAATTACCTGTTGCGAAATATTCACCAGTAAGACCATTTACCTTTGCTCCGTTCTCATTGGTAAAGAAGCTTTCTGTCGGAATAACCACAGGCATATCCCTGTTAAGAGCCGGTAGCCCCTTTCGCTGAACGACCTTACTCAAGTATGAATTAGCAAACATTCTTTTCTGTGCGTATGCTTTTATTATCGGTGTTGAGTCCTCTCCCATGCGATCAAGGATACCTCCAACAGTATCTGAGTTGGTCTCATGGAGAATTGAGCTCAATTTATCAAGTCCTACTTTTTTCTCACCCATTTTATATAAAGCCCATGCCGCAAATATAGGAATTTCTATTGATTCATCATCCATAAGCTTCACCAACTCATCTTTCGCTGCAGCCGCTTTTTCCTCCAGTAACAAACAACCGATCACACCCCAATAACGCATGCACTCATCTTCATCTTTTAAGTACTCAACTAAGGTCGGCATGTTTTCGCTTTTGCGTGCCAAGGCAATATCTGCAGTATCAAGATATTTCTCAAGCGGGTATAAGTTAGGGTCACGAACCATTTCATAAAATGTCGTTTTATTGAGAATCCTCCGTCTATTTCGCATACTCTCTGGCATTAAGCCTGTGTCATAGGTTTTTACCATTTCTGCACGCATTGCCGCGCGTAGCTCAGCAATCTTTTCCTGATGTTCTGGTGCATCGATAAGGTTGTTTACATTATCAAAATCGACTTCGTTATCATAAAATTCCTCAGAGGGACGCGGACGGAAGAAACGCCCTGTTATGGCATTAGTTTTCCCCTCCTTGTGAAGCTTATTCCAAGCAGGGGTTGCGATCATATTATGCATGTACGGAAGGAATTGACCATTCGGAACGAAAGGCGCATAGTTCTTGTGATAGGAATAGCGTTTACCACGCATGACTCTTGAGGAGTCATAACACTCATCCGCTCTGCCCCTAAAACCAAAGTGATATTTCGGCTCTGACTCAATATCTTTACCAAGAAAAATGGTGCCTTGATAATTTTCAGGGATTTCTCCCCCTGCAAGGCTTATCCATGTCTTAGGCATATCGACAAAACTAACCATGCGGTCAACTGTCATTCCCGGCTTTTCAGCAGGCCAAAAATCTTTATATTTTTCCGGAATACGAACAATCAAGGGGCAGTGAATACCGCTGGAGTACAGAAACCTCTTGCTACGGGGTAAAACGCCACCATGGTCTGAATTATAGACAACAATGGTATCTTCATGCAGGCCAGCACTTTTTAATTCCGCAAGGACCTTGCCAACATCTTCATCCATTTTCTCAACCGCATCTGCGTAGGTCGCATAGGTTTCACGCATCTCAGGAATGTCCGGATGATAAGAATGTAACTTCATCTTTGCCGGGTCATTCCTTGGTGGATTTTTTTGTGGGAAAGCATGGGATTCATGACTATGGCCCACATTAACAACGATGAAAAATGGCTTTCCGTCCTTACGATCATGGATCTGCTTTGCCCAATCTCTACCCTGATAATCCCAAAATTGCATTGGATCTCTTCCTTTCATACCTGATAAATTGTAATCAGTTTTGGAAGAGTTGGAAGTGAAGTATCCAGCCTTTTGCAGCTGCTCATTGTAGTATTTCACCATTACAGGAACCCTGTTAGTACTACGCATCGGTTGCGTACCGATTGAACTTGCCAGCATTCCAGTCAGCCAAGTCGAACGAGTTGGCGCACATACAGCAGCGTTATCAAAACAATTTGTATACCGAAAACCTTCTTTGGCTAGACCATCAATAGCTGGAGTCTTGGCATTAACCCCGCCATAAGAGCCGATCCATTTAACCCCGTTATCCTCACTGACAATCCAGAGGACATTTGGTCTGTCTCCCGCTTGAATAGCCAAGTTGCAAAACAGTATAGTAATAATGGCAATTAATTTGAATACGGTCATGTACACTCCTTAGTTTTAGGTAATTCTAGTTATTTTTTCTTAAATATTAGTTGTTAAATCTGTGCCAAGAAATCCGCTATACATTTCAACACCGCTTACGAGATTAAAGCTTGCGGTAAGGTCTCCTGGAGTCTTACCCATGCCCCGGACAGGTTTGTAGGTTCCTTCCGCAACCCGAATTTCATCACCAATCGAATCAGCGGAAACAGCGACTTGCAAATACTTATGAGCGTTACCCCAAGAACTTCCATCTCCACCTAGCAACGCATTGTCGTTAACAAAGATGAAGGCTTCATCTGCCAGAAAAGGCAGTCAGATAATAAGGCAAAGTTGAAAGATGAACTTTAATAATGAAAATCAAACCCAAATCATCAGTGCAGTCAAGATGTCTGATGCGTTTTTAAAATTAGTGGTATCAAGCCCTGACAATCAGTCTAACACTCTCAAAACCGCTCTCTTCAACTCATAACTGAGACTGACCAATCTTTCGACAATTTTAGTCAGCATTTGACGATCTGTCCCAGAAATCTCAGTCAATATCTCAGTCAACGCCTCTGTTGGAAAGTCTGAATCCTTGATGGATACAGGGCTTTCGGCACATGGTGCTTCGGGTTCGATTCCCGCCACCTCCAACAAAGTTTCAGAGAGCCTTTAATTTATAAAGAATGTTCGGAAGCACCCTTTGTTTTTCAGTTCTACTTCTCCTCTTGCGGTCAAGGAGTCGTCAGAGCCGATGTAATCTGCTGTTTTCTCGGAGATGTGGACTTTTCCGGCTTCTCCCGAACTCTCCATCCTCGCTGCAATGTTTACGGAATCTCCCCAAACATCAAAGGCACCGGTTTGAAAGTTGGCTATCAAAGGACCCGAATGAATTCCAATGCGTAATTTCCATATAGGTTTCTCCAAGACTTCGTGTTGAATATTTATTCCGTCGACAAATTTTAACATATCCAAGGCGAAGGCACACATTTGCAAAGCATGTTCTCTTTCTTGTCTGGGAATTCCGGAAACGCACATGTAGCAGTCTCCTATGGTCTTAACTTTCGTTACATTATGCTTTTGGGCAAGCCTGTCGAATCCTTTGAAAAAGACGGTTAATGTCTCGATAAGATCTCCCGCTTCGAGCTCTTCGACAAGCGTTGTGAAGCCAACGAAATCCGCGAACAGGATCGAGGATGTAGAAAAGTACTTCACCATCGATTCGTTCTGATTGATGGATGGGGCATCTTTTTTTCCGGTATCCTGTTTTTTCAGGAAGTCATTTTCGATCGAGCCAACGACCAGATCCGCCAATATCCTGAGTCCTTCAATTTGATCGTGCGTGATTTTCTTTGGTTCCGTACCAAGAACGCACAAAGTGCCAATGGAATAACCCTTCGAGGTGACAAGCGGTGAACCAGCGTAGAATCGTAGGCTAGAATAAGCTTCAAGTTTTTGAAAGTTCTTGGTTCTTTCATCCAAAAACAAATCCTCAATGATAAGAGGTTCCTTGGGCATCAGAAGGCTGTATTGGCAAACGGAAATTTCTCTCGGTAACTCTTGGGCCATGGCACTCTGATCAGCACGGAAGCCGAAATCCATCTTACATCTTTGAATGTCCGAGCCCAGGATATTAATCAGTCCAATCTGAGTGCCAGTAGTGATGGTGGCGAGTTGTGTAAGTGAAGTGTAATCTGAATCTGCGGAGAAGTCCTTTTCAAGGACACCCAATCGTTCCACTTCGTCCAAACGACATTTCTCGTTTGGAATGTCTTCAACTGGTTTAATGCCAACCTGAAGTCCTTGCTGGCGAAGGATATCATTGAATTGCTTTTGGGTAGATTGGTTCATGTTCAGGAGGACTTTGGGGTTATACGCAAAAAAAGAACGATAATCTTTGGTTAAACTGAAATGAATGATATTTAAGTCAAAGGCAAAAGATCTGGATTTCGTATCGGATGAAAATAATGTAATTCGATTAGGCAAAACCTGTACATCGTATTCCTTAATCGCTCAGATACAGCCTACACCCAGTGCACTTGGTAGGCATAACAGATTTATCTTGTTCATTGTTGATTTCGTTTGTTTGTAAAAAATACATTCGGAAAACTCTCCGTCTCTTAATCCAGTTCTTGTTGGCATTAGGTAAGCAACCCGTGGGTAATGAGAAACATGCTCAAACAGTTTAGCCAATTCAACTTGGGTAAAGGCCCTGCTGAATGTGGTCATAACCTTATGGTTCACTTTTATTACTCTGAGATTTGGCCATTTTTTTGTTTTGTTTGATCAAATCATTCTTTTTGATCCAGAACTAGATCTCTTTTATTTTCGAGCTACCGTATAAATAACGAACGGGCCTACCTCGTGAGGAGCTACGGGAATCAAAATCCGTAGTGTTCACGGGGCTGCTGTAAAGCCAGTGAGTAACTCCCCGCTTTCAATATCGACCAAGCGAAGTCCGCCCTGTGAATCCCCAGTCAAAAGTCGCCGGGTATCGCTTGAGACCGCTAGAGACAAATTATTATAGGTAGAAGTGAATTCTTTGCCTTTTTTACCACTTTGGAGATCTATCATTTCAACCGAGGGCATTGCGCCTGAAAAAATAAAATGTTCAGCTGAATCGAGTGCAGCTATTTGGTAGATAGATTCGCTTTGATTCGCCAACTCTTTTACGGCTTGACCACTCTCAGTTCTCCAATAAAGCACTTTACCCTTACTACAGGCAGATAAAACATATTCTCCGGTTTCATCGAATATCACACTGTAGACGCCACCATCATGTCCGGTGTAGGTGGAGATTCGGCTGTTTGTGGTCAAATCGAACACCTTAGAAGTGTGATCTTTACTGCCTGTAACGATTTTGTTTCCATCGGCACTCCAGGCCAAATCATTGACCCAGTTGGAGTGATTGGCAAAGGTAACGACTTCCTCCCAGGTTTCACAATCAAATACACGGACCGAACCATCGGTTCCACAGGTTGCCAGCCGGGTTCCTGTGGGATTGAATTTTGCAGATAAACAGAGGTCATCTGACTTATGGAGTAATTGAACCAGAGATCCATCCAAGAGGTCAATCACTCTGACTTCACCAGAACGTCCCGGGCTGCCTCCGGCGACTGCCACCTGTTTGCCGCCTGAATGAATATCGATTGAGAGAATTCGCTCCGGTAGGCCTGAGATCCTTCGTTGTAATTTCCCGTCTCTTGCGGTCCAAACCAGCATCTCGTGATAACCACTGGTCAAAATGGATTGATCGTCATTTGCAAACGCAACTGCCGTAACTGGAATCGCCCTGGCATATTGTGGGGGTGGATCCGGATGCTTCAACCCCGGAATAATTTCAGTCAGGGATGCTTGGGGATCATCACCGTCAAAAGTTTCACCTTCTTCCTGCCAACGTTTGAACAGAGCTATCATCTCTGCTGGTAACGGGTCTGCGTCGGGGGGCATAATTTCATCCTCCTCCTCGGTCACCATTCGATAGTGCAATTCGTCAAACCCCACTTCCATGGCCCGCTCAAAGGTATCGACCCGATAGCCACCCTTTGATTTCTTGGGTCCATGGCAGGATTGGCATTGGTTTAATAAAATGGGAGCTAGGTCTGCTTTGAAAGAAACAGGCTGCTCGGCGAGTAATAAAAGAGGAGTGATCAGCGAAGCAACCACCACAGAAAGCCTATTAATATTGAAACAAAAATTCATCACGATTGATTGCGACCCATACGATATCCTCTAGTGCCTGCCCCTTGTCCTTTGCCGTGTCAAAATACTCTACGGCTATCTTTTTCTCCTCTTCATTAGGTTCTCTGGAAAAAGCACGCAGGTATAAATCTGTAAGGATTGCTTCGGTAGCCTGTTTTTCCTGGTGTGCGAGGTGGAAGCGGTTATTTTGATCAGAAAGCATCCCGTGGAGCGTTTTTCCATTAAATAACTCCAGGGCTTGTCCGAGACTGGAATCATCACCTCGCTCACATTCGCATACGGTCTGGCGCTCGGGCATACCAAACACTTTGAGAAATTCGATATCACCGATCTTTTCTCGATCATGTTTCTTTAAATCTGGGGCTGGTAACTGGGTGGCACGAATCCCCGGTGGCACGGATGCGAAATTTTCACGGATCCCAGTGAGGTCGCTGAGAGCATCGATTAGCTGTTCGGCCGTCAAGCGCCTTGGGTAATATCTCGAAAAATAGCGATAATCGTTTTTGTTCCACTGATTGGTTTTACTACTCGCCTGGTAGGTTCGTGAATTCACAATGGTGCGAATGATGTGTTTACGATTGAAGTCATGCTCCACGAAATCCGCAGTCAGTGCGTCCAGCAAAGGCTGATTGGCGGCCGGGTTGGTATCGCGCAAATCATCGAATGGTTCAACAATTCCACGACCCATCAATTGAGCCCAGATCCGGTTGACCTCTACCTTGGCAAAAAATGGATTTTCCTTGCCGGTTAACCACTCGACAAATGCCTTGCGTCGATCTGACTCCGGATCGAGATCCAATGGGTGCGAACCTGGAACCCATGGTTCCACAATCTCGTTTGTGGCAGGATGCCTGACATCGCCTTCATCATTCATCCAAACAACAATTTCGCCTTTGCGCCCGGTTTTGCGAGTTTCGATCCGATTGAAGAAAGCACTCAACCCGTAGTAGCTATCCTGGGTCCACGGTTCGTAGGGATGGTTATGACATTTGGCGCAGCCGATACGGGTTCCGAGAAACAACTGCGCGGTCGATTCCATGATATCCGAGGTATCCGAACCGGCCCGATAGAAGTTGCTGGTAGGTTTGATTAAATTACTCCCAGTGGCGAGTAATATCTCCTTGGCAAATTCATCGTAGGGTTGATTGCTGGCCACGGAATCACGAATCCAGCGATGAAACTTTACCACCCCGCCGTGCCCCATCTGCCGCGCCGATAGCTTGAGCACATCTCCCCATTTTTGAGTCCAGAAAAGGGTGAATTCCTCTGTCTCCAGCAACTCATCGATTAATTTGCTTCGTTTATCAGCATCGCTGCTGTCCAGAAATTCAGACACTTGTGCTGGTGCTGGTAACAACCCTGTTAAGTCGAGATGAACCCTGCGGAAAAACTCGGAATCACTAGACATCCCGGAGGGTAGATATTTAAACTTTTCCAACTTTGCATAGATGTGCTCGTCCACATAGTTAGCAGGCGTTTCGGTTTCCCAGTTCAGATCCGGCACATCCTCAACGAAACTGACGATGGTGCTTTGGATGTATTCCAGGTAACGAACAATCACCGCAGCCTCCCCTCTACCCATACCGACCGCCAAGCCATGTCGACTGACTCGACAGATCTTTTCATCTGAACTTTCGTAGCTCGCCAGGTGGGTAATATCCTTACAGGAACCATCTTCAAACATGGCCTCGACCCGGAACTGCTGAGTGTGGTGCGGACGCTTGAGAGCGAGATCTTTTCCCGGTGTTAGGCGTATCCCGGTGCAGCGGGGTGGCTTTTTCTCGACATGACACCCCGATTTAATCCAGTTCACCAAGACCTCATGTTCGATATCAGAATCTCGAAGTCTTAAACCACCCTCATGAGCCACATCATTCCGGGGCTTTGCCAACAGCAAACTTTTCTTGGGTTCGATCAAGTTGACCCGGCGACCAAATTCTTCGTTTATGATTGTGTGTTGATCACTTACGGGGTCAAATCCCCACAACGAAAGCCGGAATTCGCCTTTGCCGTGTGGAGCACCGTGGCACCCACCTGCGGCGCAGCCTGCTTTAGATAGCGCGGGCAATGCCTCGTAATAAAAGGAAACCGGATCTTTCGATTTTTGATTTGTCACATTGAGAGATATCGATGTCGAGCAACCGCCTACTGAAACGGCAACCGTGGTTTCACCATCGGCTAAGGGTTGGATGGCACTGCGCTCTGCTGATTCGGCAATGCCTGGTGATGAAAACATAAGGGTAGCGACACGCGTGAGATCGGCGATCTCTCCGTTGGCGTAATGCCCTGTAATCACCAACTGCAACTGATCCCTTGGGCCACAAATAGTGAATTCACTCGGTGACACCTCTATCCTCTCTGGAGTGCCCACTTGTATGGGAGTAATCGGCAGATCGGCCTCCTCATGCTGAGCGCTCTCTCCCAAAACTAACTGAGCCGATACACCAAGGAAAGAAACCAGACTAAATAAAGTACAACGGGAAACTATGCCCTGTTTAACGGGCTTAATCCACGATCTCATGACTCCGTGCTCTCATTACTTTTGATCAAAAAATAGATTTTTCCCGATACGCCATCTGGCCATTGGATCATATTCAAGGGAGTTTTCTTCAGCGGTTCTTTGGTGTCGACGGTGGTACGGTAGGTCTGACCATCGATTTCTGCTTCACCATAGAAACTGGTCACTAGCAGGGGATCCGATTCCTTGGGAATCTTTATCACTGCTTCAACATCGCCTCTCTTCTCATCGATCACGGCTTTGTTCATTTGGAAAACTGGGCTTTTTATGGTGATTGGGCCATCATATTGATGCCGGATTACCCGAAACCGGATTTTTACCTCCTTGCCAGGCTCGGTAATGTAAAAATCCTGATGAAAGGTCGTTGCCAATTCAAAAGGGGCAGCCTCGGTAGAAATATCGACTTGAAAGGGCAATCCCTCTCGATCGAGCAAATCGGAAATATGTAGACGGTAATCCCCATCCCTTGGGATTCTTTTTCGCAGCGGTTGAAGCAGAGAGTCTCCATTGCCAAATCGTGCGATGCGACCTCCTTTTGGCTGATGTAAATCCATCAACAGCTGTGCCGGCGACCCCAGTTCGAGAGTTTTAGGCATCACGGTTAAATACTGACCTTTTTTCAAATCCAAATTGATGGAAGCGGGAGTCTTCCCGATCTCATCCGCATTTGGCTGCATTTCAACAAAGGGTGATACCTGAACGCACGCCTGAATATTTTCTCGCCACAAAATATCGTTAATTTTTAGGGAGTATTCACCGTCTGCAGGAGGATCGAAAACAACATATGGATCGCTACCGTGCACTTCGCTATCGTCAATCATCTCGATCGGCCTTCCCTCAGGATCAAAGATCATCATTTGCAAATCGCTGTCCTTGTTCAGTCGATTCGACCAGACCTGACAGACCAGTCGTTCCCCTTTCTTCGCCTGGAATCGGTGCTTATATGCCTCGCTATTTTTGGTTGTAAAAGAGGTTGCTTTGTGAATGTCAACAAAGGCCAATGAGGGTTTGGACACACCCTTAAGATTCCAGGCTCGGATCGCCAGTGGCCCCGCCGGTACATCCTTGGCAATCTCAACTTCAAAGAAGTGTTGATTATTGGTGTTTTCTTCATCTTCCAACAGCGTCCATTTTGAAGGATGATTAGTCCAGATTCGAATGGGCCATTCCAATAGTTTGAACTCATTTCCCTTAATCTTTACCTTGGTCTTTTTACCAGCTTCCAAGTAGATCGGTTCAATCGTATCGATCCTTGGGACAGCTTTGGTCCATCCCACTAGCATGAATCCGAACACAAACAAGTAGATCGTTTTGCATCCTGTAAGCATAGCTCTTACCTGACTGTGACCTTTACAGGTTTGGGGATGTCAACAAGGAAGATGTCCTTCTGACCATCCCTTTCACTGACATAAACAATCCGATTACCATCAGGATGCCAGGAAGGAAAATCGTCCCGCTCCTCGTTATCGGTGATCCTGACCACATCGCTACCGTCAATATTCATCACATAGATCTCGTAATTGCCATCACGGGTACTGACAAAACAGATTTTTGAGCCGTCAGGTGACACCCTTGGACGGATATCCATGATGCGATTTTCCGTGAGCCGACGTTCCTCGCCGACTTCTATGTCACGAATGTAGATCTCATAGTTATTTTCACGACTATTGGCAAAGACCATGTGCTCGCCGTTTGGAGTGAAAGATGGCCAATGAGTGAGTCCCTCAGTTTCAGTGAGTTGTATTTTGTCCTTTCCTTCCAGATCCACCGACCAAAGTTGCATGGGGCCTTTTTCTGCGAAAGCATAAATCACCCGCTTGCCGTCGACTGTGAACACTGGCGTACGATAAGCACCTCGCCCGGAATGGTCGATGATCGCATCTTTATTGGCCCCCAGATCACGGATCACCAGTTTTCCAGTAAGGTTGCTGACGCATTCACTGAAGGAGACAAATCGCTCGTCTGGTGAATAGGCAAGCTCGGTTTGGTGACTTCGGTCATCATCGAAAAGCGGAACTGGTTCGGACTCAGGATCAGACAAATCCAGGCTCACAGCTCTTATCAGATCGTCCTTTTCATCCAGGCAATAGATTAATTTCTTCCCTTGGGCGATGAAAATGGGGTCGCGCTTGTTGGAGCCATCATAAGTGATGCGCTCTTCCTCTGCATGGCCATATAACCCCAGACTTACAGCAATAAAAACAAATTTAGATAAGCTCATGGATCACACTGCCTCCATCTAGCACTTTCATTTCCGCACGCTTGCGAGCACCAATGCCACATAACTCCGCAATCGTCGTTCCCACCTGCAAAGGCGTGATGGGTCGAGTGATTGGATGCTCCGCTTTGGCATCGCTCTCACCTATCACCCGACCGGGCTCGATGCCACCACCAGCCCATATTGAGAAATAACAGTCCTTGTGATGCTCGCGGGCAGCTCGATTACTGATTTTTGGCGTGCGTCCGAATTCACCCATAGCAATCAATAGGGTATCATCGAGCATACCACGATCGCTCAAATCATCGATCAGGGCCGAATAGGCCCGGTCGAGAATGGGACAATGCCTATCCTGAAGAAGCTCGAAATTAAAAATATGAGTGTCCCAACCAAAATCACAATTGGGCGAAAAAGTTTCCACATATTCGCTCCAGTTTACCTGAATGTAGGGAACACGGGCTTCAGCGAGTCGACGGGCCAGTAGACAGCCCTGGCCAAAGGTCGTCTGTCCATATCGCGAACGTACCTTTTCCGATTCCTGAGTAAGGTCAAAAGCCTGGCGAGCCTTGGAATCAGCAAGCAGGCCATAGGCACTCTGGTGAGTGCGATGCCATTCGTCAATCCCTGCCGATTCCAATCGACGCTCGGCATTGTCCAGCTGTTGTAATAGGCGTTGACGATCCTGTATCCGTTTCGGCGTTATGCCTTTCAAAAGATCCAACTGAGGAATACTCACCTCGCCGTGTTCATCGGCTCTTACCAAAAAAGGATCGTAAGCTTTGCCCAGCGTGCCGCCGCCATAACCTTCGATTCGGCGTGGAAGATCTCGTGGTATTCCCCGACCCACATAAAAAAACGAAGGCAACGCCTCGGTCGAAACCTGATCCTTAGCAATGATCGAACCGAAATTGGGCTGTACAGGTCCGGCGTTTTCATTGAAACCGGTCAGGCCGATCGTTCCTGCAGTCGGGTGATCGTTACTGGTGGTCACCATTGATCGGATCATGGTGTATTTATCACTACGCGACGCCATAAGCGGCATTAGCTCAGTGAAATGCATCCCCGGGGTTTTGGTGGGAATCGTTCCAAAAGGCCCTCGATATTCCATCGGTGCATCAGGCTTTGGATCAAAAGTATCAATGTGGCTTGGCCCGCCCCATAACCAGAGCAGAATGACTGACTTAACTTTTCCCGATTTTTGAGCCGCTTGAGCCGCTTCCATCACTTGATTGGACGAGCCTAAGGTAAATGGGATTGCTGCAGCCGTCTTGAGAAACGAGCGTCTTCCGACACCTGAGCAGTCTGCAGCTTTGAAATTCCCTACTCCAATCATGATGCTAATAGAAAATTTACCATTTTAATCTTATGCAAAAGACTCCTCATTATTTAGTTTATTTATATTTCACCAAAACGCGGCATGCAAACTCAAAGTCCCGATCACGGGCAAATGAGAATACGAAGTGGTGACAGATGACAATTTTCCACTTTGCCGTTACCAATCGAGGCTCACCATCCATAAAAAATTGCAAATAAAAATTGAGGTCGAGGACTCTTTAAATGAAGCCACAACATATACTCAAGCGATCGATTTCTAAAAATAAGTATTTATAAAATATAAACCTAACCACCACTCTCAAAACTGCCCTTTTCAAGTCCTCGCTGAGACTGCTCAATCTCTGGACAATTCGGGTAAGCATCTGACGATTTTCGCCGGGGCATTTAACTAATGACTATCAACTACTTAAATACTTTTCGAATTCGGATTCTAGTCTCGTCTATTCTGCTACACAAACCATCCCGTCAGGTTGCATCAATGAACACCTAAGCTTATATAAACTTGGTAGTTTTTGTAAGCGAGCGGGTGAAAGCCACCAGCAATTGCACAACCGCCTCCAGATCGTCCAAGTCAATGACCTCACTAGGTGTGTGCATGTATCGAAGGGGGATTCCCACCAGACCCGTGGGCACGCCTTCGCGGGCAACCTGAATAGATCGGGCGTCCGTACCGGTGGGTCGAGGGTCCGCCTCAATTTGCACGGGAATGTTGGCTTTTTCCGCACATCCAACCAAGCGGTCAAAAACAGCCGGGTGAATATTGGGTCCACGGGTCAGGATAGGACCACCGCCGAGAGTAAAGCGTCCGTATTTGCGATGATCCGCATCGGGATGATCGGTGGCATGACTGACATCCACCGCAAGGGCCACATCCGGATTGGCCAGATAAGCCGAGGTGATCGCACCGCGGGTGCCGATTTCTTCCTGAGCCGTGGATACTGCCACTACTTTATAGCTTGGTTTACGGCCTTTGGCTAAGCGAAGAAGAGCTTCATTCACGGTGTAAGCACCTGTTTTGTCATCGAAAGCTCGCGATACGGCCAATGGACCATGCAATCGCTCAAAACCGTGATCATAGACAGCGGCATCTCCAATTTGGACCCGTTCGAGTGCCTCATCCCGATTCTTGGCTCCAATGTCGATCCACATTTGGTGCATTTCGGGCACTTTCCGGCGATCCTCCGGGGACATTAAATGAACGGCCCGTTTCCCGGTTACACCCCGAATGGCTCCTTTCTTGGTCAAAATATCAACCCGACGGCCGGAAATAATCGACCGGTCGTGTCCACCTATCGCATCAAAATACAAAAATCCTTTGTCACTTACATGTTTAATAATCAAACCAAGTTCGTCGATATGTCCCGCAAGCATTAAGATTGGACTGCCTTTACTACCCAGGGTCGCATGACAACTCCCGAGGGCATCAATGAAAAAAGAATCCGCCACTTTCTCCACCCGTTTGCGTACGACTTCACGAGCTTCCTCTTCGATTCCAGAGGGAGACCGTGCATCCAGTAATTCTTGTAGGAAAGGGGGCACGCTTGGGCGTTTTGGTAAAGGTTTCGGTTTGGTTGTTTTAGCCATGAAGTTGAGTACAGTTAAAACTAATCTATCGACAATGCGAAAAATACAAATCTTTTGCATCGCACTTTTACCCATCGCTGAATAGATCAAGACCGATGACCATTTATCCAGCGATTGATTTACGGGGGGGGCGTTGCGTACGACTATTTCAGGGAAAAGCCGATCAGGAAACCGTGTATTATGAAAATCCGGTCGAGCCTGCAAAGTTATGGCAGGGAGCAGGTGCTTCCCATCTACATTTGGTGGATTTGGACGGTGCCTTTTCCGGAAGTTCCCAGAACCTGGAAGCAGTCAAAAAGATCCTCGAGGTGGAAGGGTTGTCGGTGCAACTGGGTGGTGGCATGCGTAATGAAAAGGTCATTGCAAGTGCCTTGGATATCGGTCTTTCCAGAGTAATCATTGGTACCAGAGCCTGTGCCGAACCGGAATGGGTCATATCCATGATTAATCAGTTCGGAGTCGACCGGGTAGTCGTGGGAATTGATGCAAAAGACGGCCTGGTGGCCACACAGGGTTGGGTTGAAACCTCTTCCACACATGCGATTGACCTAGCCAAGTCTTTAGTCGCTCAAGGTCTTCGTTGGGTTGTACACACCGATGTTTCCACGGATGGAGCAATGCAGGGACCCAATTTGGAGGCTCAAAGAGAAATCGCACTGGCAGTACCTTCATGTAATATTATAGCTTCAGGAGGAGTATCCTGCGAAGACGATATCGTGAATCTACGGGAACTTGCAAACGAATGCCCCAATATCGAAGGGGTCATCATCGGAAAAGCTCTTTATGAGCAGACTATCCATTTAGCTTCGGTCATCAATCAGTAGATTTCAAAACCACGATTATTTAAACATATTGTGTGGTAAAAAAATCTTGCCAAACGATGGGGCTCACTTTTTTCTTAGACAATAACCCGCCGATTACCCACTTATCATGACCAAGATATCTTTTGATGTAGATTTTAGCCAGGACCCTGAGAAAATACTTCAGGAAATACAAAAGAGAGCCGAAGCCGAAGTGGCGAAGCGTGAGGCAAAAGACAAAGAGGCGAATTACCTTTCCAAACTGCATGAAATAGTAAACAAGGAAATCGGTTCCGACTTCAAAAATGTCAATGCCCTGATTCGGGCATTGACCAAATACGCGACTCCTTCTGTTCGCGATAAGATCATCAGCACCTCTCCGACTGGTCGCCGCAAAACGATTTCCATGGAAAAGGATACCTATGACCGCATTCAAACTTTGCTTGCCAAACCTAACCCCAATAAAGCTGCCATCGCCCGCGAGACCGGCGTAAGTGTTGTTCAGGTACGCAAGGTGGCGAACGGTGGGTATGATCAGAAATTTGGTGGCGTGACGACCGGCGGAAAAATTCCCCCAGTCGAGAAGGCAGAACCCGTTGAAGAAGAACTTCCTCCTCCTTCCCTTCCCCCCATTGAAGAAAATTCAACCCCAGTCGAAGAA
>CACMBV010000005.1 GCA_902612125.1 uncultured Verrucomicrobiota bacterium | reverse complement strand
TCGAAGCAATTCCAAAGCACGCATTACTTGCTCGTACACCTCATCTGGAGAAAACTGGCCTGTGTCTATTTTAATTGCTCCTTCCGCACATACCAATGGAGCTTCTATTCTATTCATATCCATTTGATCCCTGGTAATAATTGAATCGGTTTCACCGTCTGAACTTCTCCTCCTAACACGAATCTGAGCATCGGCCCACAAAAAGATTTTTAAATCCGCTTCAGGCAGGATTTTTGTTCCAATATCTCGTCCCTCTAAGATCACCCCATTAAATCCAGATTCTTTAGCCAACTCTACTTGAGAATACTGGTAATCAAATAGAAGTTTTCTCAGAGCGGGAACAGCTGCATATCGGGAAACATTCTGATTAACTTTGGGGCTCCGTAGCTTTTCCTTTGAAAAACTTTGTTGGTCAATTGTGATTAGTGACTTGTTTTTAATTATTTTTGATAGGATGGAAATCGAATTTGATTCTATGAACTCGTTGACCTTTTCTGGTTCTATTTCGCTCTCCATCAGCATCCAGGAAAAGGCTCGATAATGTGAACCGGTTTCCACATATAAATAATTATTTCTTTCAGATAGAAGGTTTGAGAGGGTGGACTTACCAGTACCGGCAGCGCCATCGATAGCCAAAGATCTAAAGTTTTTCATTGGAGTGATTGTAAACGCACCCCTTCTAAAACCTCAAAAAAATCAGGAAAGGTTTTACTACAGCATTGTGAATTCCTAATTCCAAGCCAGCTTTTTCCCGTTCCAAATAAATCAAACGAACCAAGTATGCCGAATGACATGGCAACACGATGATCTTGGTATGTTTCAATCTCGATCAAACTTTTAGCTGCTCTTTTTAATTTATTTAAATCTGGAATAATTTTCAGACTGTCATTTGTCTCTTGAACTTCCTGTCCTAGTTTTTTCAACTCCTGAGCCATTGCCCTAACACGATCTGTTTCCTGCAATCGCGTATGAGCAATTCCAGAAAGAAGTAGGGGGCTTTTCAGCAGGGGACTTACCGCAGCAAGAGTTAAAAAAGTATCAGATATATCATTAAAATTATAGTATCCGCCTGCCAAGTTTGATACGAAGGAAGACAGCAATCCTTTGCTTCCTTGGGTAACCTCAGCACCCATGGTTCGTAGGATCTTGGAATATCCACTATCTCCTTGCAACATTTCGTCCCAAATCCCATGCACTTCACAAGATCCGCCCACAATTTGTGGTAATGTTAAAAAGTAACTGGCTGCCGTGGCATCTGGTTCGACATTATACACAAAGGAAGAAGTCCTTTTGTATTGAGCCCGAATTTTTATTTTTTCCCCCTCAAATTCACAAGCGAAATCATCATCACCACTAAATTCCTTCATCATTTGACTGGAAATATTGAGAAACGGCTTCGATACGGTTCCATCAGGAAATAAGATTGTTTTCGATTTCCCATGTAGGGGAGCTATCATCATCAATGCGGTGAGCATTTGACTGCTTTTAGTGGCGTCTATTGTCCAATTTGCAGGCTTGAATTCTTGCGTCTCTGTTTGGAATGGAAAAAAACCCTGCTTCTTCTTGAAATTTACTGTAACTCCTCCAGATTGAAAAAACTTGAGTAATTCGCCAATTGGTCGCTTTCTCATTTCATCGGAGCCATCAAAGAGATAGTTTGAATTTTTCTGGGTTGCCAGCCATGCGGTTAAAAATCTCGCGACTGTTCCTGCATTTCCTACTTCAATTTCCTGATTTTTGATTGGTGCTAAACCCTTGCATCCATTGATTTTCAATACATTGGAATTCCAATTCACATCCAATGAAACGCCTACTTTTCTTAATGCTTTAATCATCAGCTCCACATCCTGACTTTTGAGCACGCCCCGAAGCATAACTTGATTTTGAGAAAAACAGGATAGAAGAAGAGCCCGGTTGGAAATACTTTTTGATCCGGGTATCACCACTGAACCCATGCAAGGCTTCGTAAAAGGTAAAATCTTCCTAACATTTTCCATAAAATCAATTTAGGAATTTTTGCAGTGCAGATCCCTTTTTTAAAAATTCTTCTAAGCCCTGCCCATCATCTTCTGCAATAAGATGTTTAATCTTTTCAATGGACTGCTCAAATTTTTTCAGGCAAGTTAAAACCTGAGCTTTATTTTCGGAAAAAATGCCAGTCCACAACGAGGGGTCTCCACCGGAAATACGAATGGTATCCTTCAGTCCCTGCCCTGATAACTGAGATGCCAGTTTAGCCTTACTCGATATCGTAAATGAAAGAACGGAAGATACCAAATGAGGAAGATGACTCAATTCGGCTATAACCTTATCATGTTCAGCAGAGCTGAGTTGATAAACCTTCATTCCTAAAACTCCCCAAAATTCTTTTAATCTCCGTAAATGATTTTGATCACAATTTGACTCAGGCGTTACGATTACTGGACGGTTGGTAAACAAACTTGCAGAGGCATTGTTCATTCCTGATTTTTCAGAACCTGCCATCGGGTGAGAACCAATAAAAGAAATCCCGGGTAATTTAAATAAATCTTGAGCCTTTTCACAGATTACACTTTTCACACTCCCTACATCGGTAACCAAACACTCGTCTGTGAGATGTTTAATGGTTGAAGATAAAATCGATGACATGGTTTCAACGGGTGTACAAATGATTACCAGATCGCTACCGTAAACCGATTCAGCAAGATTGGTTTCAACTTGGTCCGCTGCCAATTTCCTTCCTGCTTTTTCAGCAGTTTCCTTACTTCTTGCCCAAATCACGATATTTTCAGCCAAACCTTTTTCCCTAATAGCCATTACTAAAGACGCTCCTAATAACCCAGGCCCCATAATTGTCACTTGTTTGAACATGAAAAAAGTTTTAAATTAGATATTTCGAAAGTTCTGCTGATGAAGTAGAATCAATCCATTGATGCAAAAGCAATTGAAAGAGCAAGAACCAAAAGAGGAAGATAACTGGGGCAACCCACCTGCTCCCGATACTCCTGAAAATCGTAAAAAAGCTTTAAAAGCTCAAATTATACTAGGTATCTTTGGCTTCATTGGTATTTTACTGCCCGGTATTCTCTACTGGATTAAATTTAAATGATTCTATTGTAACCTTTAAGTGAAAAGTTGTATAAGAAACTTATGTCATTTCTAGAATCAAAATCCGCCGGATTCAGTAAATTAGAACTAATCCTATGGCTATCTATTTTAGTAGTCATTACTTTCATACTCATCCCTTTTTATAATTCCTGGAAGTTTACTTCATCAGAAAACTTATCCTTGGAAAACAACAATACCATTTTCCATTTTGAGTCTTGGAATCATGGGCTTGGAGATTCTAATTCTTCACAAGATTAGTGAGTCCTAGCCGGTCATGGAAAGTGGATGCTAAAAAAATAACCGTATATTTTTCTCTTTTTTTTGTTATTTTAATAATCTGTTTTTTCCTCACAGATTTTTTTCTCAGCTCGAAAAATAAGGAATTCCTGTTTGCTTTTTGGACTTATTTTTCCGAAATTCTGGTTGAAAACGGATTGCTATTATTTCTTGCTATTGTGTTTTTGCCGGCATTGATTCTTCCGGTATCTCCATTATTGGCTTTAGCAGGGATTTGGGGCGAATCGAATGGGATACTTACAGCCTGTGTTCTGGGTGCACTTTGTCTGACCGCAAACTGTTGTTGGACATACTGGATAGCAAGACTTTTTGGTTTAAATCTTGTAAATCGTTTTGTTCTCCTGCTCAGAAAAAAGCCCATCACAATCCCTGAAGGGTCCGGAAATCCTAATTTTTTTCTTTGGAGCCTCATTCTCAGGCTTACTCCAGGTATTCCATTCATTTTCAGCAATCTTATTCTTGGTGCGTTAAAAATGCCTTTTCATTTATATCTTTTCATCTCTACTCCCATCTTAACCTGTTCCTCGTTTGGTTATATCTATACAACTGCAGGCTTAATTAGCGGTGATTTTGTTAACCTAGGAGCAGGAATTGCGATCATTTTATGTTTCTTTATTGCTGGAAAAGTGGTCCTTAAAAAAAATAAAAATGCAGTCTGAATTTTTCCAAAGTCATGAAGAGCATTCAAGGATCTGGCATGTCTCAGAAATAAATTCTGAGATTAGAAAGGTTCTGGAAAAAAACTTCAGTCAGGTATGGGTAAAAGGAGAAATTTCAAACCTTAGGGGTCATTCTAGCGGTCACTATTATTTTCAGCTCAAAGACTCAAAAGCCCAAATAAAAGCGGTTCTTTTTCGAGGAGATGCGAAAAACCTAGCCTCTCCTCCAGTAGAGGGAGCAGAGTATCTTGCTTTTGGAGATGTAACCTTTTACGAGGCTAGGGGAGATTGCCAAATCAGAGTTAGGCATTTGATGCAGGAAGGAGTAGGAAACCTAAGGTTAGAATTTGAACGACTCAAAAAGCAATTAATGAAGGAAGGGCTTTTTGATCGTCAGAGAAAAAAAGCGATTCCTCTTTTTCCGACCCGTATAGCACTAATAACATCCCCGGAAGGTGCTGCAATTCATGATTTCTTAACCATCTTGGATCGAAGAAACTGGAAGGGTGAAGTTCTTCTATTACCATCTTTAGTGCAAGGACCTAAGGCTCCCGGGAACTTAGTAAATGCACTTAGAAAAATAAAAAATAATATTTCTGGAATAGATTTGGTTGTAATGACGCGAGGAGGTGGGTCTGTCGAAGATCTATGGGCATTCAATGATGAGATACTGGTAAGGAAAATGGCCGATTTTGAAATCCCGATCATCTCTGCGATTGGACATGAAACAGATTTTGTTTTGTGTGATTTTGTAGCTGATCTTCGTGCAGAGACCCCTTCAGGTGCAGCTGAACTAATCAGCTCTAACTATCTGTCTCAAATTGAAAAATTCTCATTTCTCCAAGATCGATTTTGGGATACTAAAAATCTTTTCCTTCAATCCATTCGTGATCAATTCGAACTTCTTTCGACAAAGCTTAAAGCATGCTCTCCCATGAATAACATTGAAAGACATAGTCAACAAATCGATGACTTGGAAATTAGATTACGCCAATCAACCGAAAGAATTTTTGAAAAGAAATCCGAAAGAATTCATTATTTGGCAAAATCTCTTGAGGCATCCAATCTACAGCGAATGCTTGAAAAAGGGTTCTCTATCGTTCGTAATCAAGGAGGTGAAGTTGTAAAAGATGGTGGAACTCTTGTGAAAAATGACAAGGTGCATGTAACTTTCAGAGACGGGGATAGAGACATGTCCGTTGGTTAATGGGGAGGTCAGCATCCCGCTAATTTCATTTCGCAAAAGTCACCCGCGACCTTGAAGCCGATAGCTTGGTACAAGTTTTTTTCTTTAAGATAGTCACTAAATAGAAGGCAACTACTAAAACCCCTCTTCTTTGCCATAATAATCATTGAAGAAACGAGATAGGATGCATATTTTTTGCCTCTCAACTCCGGTGGCGTGAACACCATATTGATGACCATACAATTTGGCGTATTTCGGCCAAAGCCCGCCATTCCTAGCGATTGCATACCTTCCTTTAGCAGAAAAAGGGATTTATTTTTAAGCATGGACTTTGCCATTTGAATGGCAGCCTGTCGATCAAGGGCTGGGTTCGCTTCATCAGCAAAAATCGTAGCCCACAACCTAATTCTGGGCCACTCCAATTCGCCGGCTTGTACTATTTCCAATCTGCCATCGCCTGGCGGGCTGTTCTCCTCGGGTATGCGAAAAGATTGAAAAATAGTAAATCTCTTGGTTAAATTTCCTGAGGAATATTCACTCTTATTTTGCCATCTTAAACTAAATTCCTCGACCGATTCCCTTGCTCCCATAATTCCTTTGATGTCCCAGTGCTTAATGCTACCATAATCTACTAGTCTTTCGACTGCTTCGGATTTACCGGTTGATAGCAAGAGATAACCAGATGCCATGTGAATGGCACTTAAGACAATCTTATGATTAAGAAAAACATTTCCTGCCCAGTTTATTTTTTTGCCGGACTGCCAGTTAGAGGTCACTTCCCAAAATAAATTATTCATTGTTTCATTCCAGACGAGAAATTTGGATGAGTTTCTCAAAAAAGAAGCTGCAGAATGATATTGTTGAACTTTAAGCTTTGGTTTCACTGACTAGTGTAAACAAAAAGTAATTGCATTGGATCAGGTTTATGATCAGTCAAGACAGATAAGATGGAAGAAAACAATAGATATTCCAAACGGGGCGTTTCTTCGAGCAAGAAAGAAGTTCACGCGGTGGTTGATCATATGGATAAAGGTCTCTTTCAGGGATCATTTTGCAAGGTAACCGAAGACTTACTTACCGGAAACCCGGCACTTTGTAATGTAATTCATTCAGATGGAGCAGGAACAAAATCAATCCTTGCCTACCTTGCCTACAAAGAAAACGGCGACGCTGGAGTGTTTCACGGAATTGCCCAGGATAGCATTGTGATGAACCTGGATGATCTTGCTTGTGTGGGGGTGTGGGATCGTATTGTCCTGTCCAGTACCGTAAATCGTAATGCCCGCAATTTTCCGGGAGAAGCCCTTGCCTCCCTTATTGAAGGAACTGAAATTTTCCTGCAAAACCTCAGGGAACTTGGGATTGATGTTGAGAGTGGGGGAGGGGAAACAGCCGATGTGGGAGACTTGACCGGAACTGTCGCAGTTGATTCTTGTGCGGTAGCGGTGGCAAAAAGAGATGTGATTATTGACAATGCAAATATAACCTCGGACCTTTCTATCGTGGGGTTTTCATCCGCCGGGAAAGCTTCCTATGAAAATACTCTTAACAGTGGAATTGGGAGTAATGGACTGACCAGTGCAAGGCATGAATTACTTTCCAAGCACTACGCTGAAAATTATCCAGAGACTTACGATCCGCAAACCGAAGAAAAATTCATCTACTGCGGTCCACACCGAATGAATGATCCTCTACCAACTTCCGAGTTAACCATTGGGGAAGCTCTTTTAAGTCCCACCCGCACATACCTTCCGCTAATCAAAAAGATTTCAGAAGAAATTGGCAAAGAATTGAAAGGTGCGGTTCACTGCTCGGGAGGAGGTCAAACCAAATGCTTACGCTTTGGTACGGAGGTGAAGTATGTAAAAGACAACCTATTCAATCCCCCGCCAATTTTTAGCGAGATTCAAAAGGTTTCGAAAACATCAGCGAGAGAAATGCACCAAGTGTACAATATGGGCCATCGACTGGAATTGTTTTGCAAACCACCATTGGAAAACATCCTGATAGACTTGGCTAATGAATTTAAAATTGAAGCAAAAGTAATCGGAAGAACCGTGCCTTCGGGAAACCCCAATGGAAAAAATCAACTGCAGATAAGTCTAGCTGATGAAATTTTGCAATATGAATGACTCAATACTCAAAATAGACCCAAATATAAACGAGTCAGCTGATTTTTTAAGAGCCAGATGGAAAAACCAAAAACCCACCACTGCTTTAATTTGCGGCTCTGGATGGGCAAATATAAGTTCTGGATTAACGATTATTGATGAAATTTCTTATGTTGAAATAAAATGCTTATCAAAAACCACCGTTGATGGACACCTAAGCAAATTACTTTTAGTTAAAACTTCCGAGAATTTTGCTGTTATCTTTCTTGGAAGAAGACATTACTACGAGGGGGTAGGATGGGGCCCGATTGCAAAGCCTTTGTTACTATGTCATGAAATCGGATGCAAAAATTTAATTCTCACAAATGCTGCCGGTGGAATTGCAGAGACCCTTAATGTTGGAGATCTCATGATTATCAAGGATCATATCAACTTCATGGGAGACAACCCATTAATTGGTGAGAATCAACTTTCTGCTGTTCCAAGATTCCCCGATCAAACGGAAATCTACTGCCGCAAACTGCAAAACCTGGCTGAAAAAATTGGTATAGAGAAATCAATAAAGCTTAAAACTGGTATTTACTTGGCACTGTCCGGACCGGCCTTTGAAACTCCGGCAGAGATACAAGCGTATAAAACAATGGGGGTCTCTGCAGTAGGAATGTCCACTGTACCGGAAGCAATAGTGGGTAATGCCTTAGGATTTAAAATCCTAGGGATTTCATGCATCACAAATAAGGCAGCGGGCATTTCCGAGAACCCTTTAAGTCATGAAGAAGTGAATCAAACTTCCTCGGAATCCTTACCGAAAATGCAAATGCTTATTGAGACACTCCTTGCCCAAATTCATTGATTTTAAATAAATTTAAAGGTATCATTCCAAAAATTCAGTCTATTATTAATATTAAGGGCCATCACTCTTTAGAAACAGAAATCATTCTAAAACTAAGCTTTCGAAAAGGAAGAAAACTGGCGGACTGGAATGTAAAACTCATACCGACAGTTGCCCAGGCCACAAACTTTGTTGAAGTACAGATCTAGGGATTAGGCAAACAAACTTAGCTTGGGCACTGCTCAAAAAGAAAAGACAGATACTTTTTAGATTACTACCCGTAATCAACTTGAACTAAAGGAAAACATCCCAGGAGTTTCTTTAGACCAAAGAAACTTGTTAAAATTTCGATTCATACTCCATTCATTATCGCATAATTCTGCCAGGGGAAAGGGGCTTGAAGTAGCCATGATAAAAATAAAATGTCATTTCTGAATAAAACTATCGTGCTTTAAGAGAAAATGGTGAATTGAAATTTAAAGGAGGAAAAGAATAAGTAAATTTATTTATAATTAGCAAAAGTGGGCCCCCTCTGTTTCGACATATAAGGAATAAATAGACTGACTGGCGGTCATAAAAAGTCGGTTCCTCTTTTCACCTCCGAAGCAAAGATTTGAACAAATCTCTGGCAATAAAATTTGCCCTATTCTCTTACCCTCTTGGGGTTCAAACACATGGACTCCATCATATCCCGGTCCTGCCCAGCCCGCACTTGACCAAATATTTCCATCTTCATCACATCTAATACCGTCAGCGCCACCCTTGAGGAGACGACCTTCTCTTTCCATTTCCATAGAGGTAAACTTTTTTCCGTCTTTTAAGGTACCTTTGTCTGTCACCTTCCAAACTTTTATCTCCCTTTCGGCCTCCGGGTAATGAGATTTACCGGTATCGGATACATAAAGTTTTTTATAGTCAGGACTAAAACAAAGCCCATTAGGCTTAAAAATCTCATCCGTAACTTTTTGAACCTTACCGGTTTTCGAATCTATACGATATACCGCTTCTTTTTGGACTGGTTGAACACTTCCTGTATTCAACCGATTTCCCTCATAATTTATCAGACTGCCATATCCGGGATCCGTAAACCAAATGGAATCGTCTGGGTGAACCACCAGATCATTGGGAGCATTATATTTCTTTCCCCCGAATGAATCTGTAAGCACGGTAATAGAACCGTCTAATTCATAACGGACCACCCTTTGGTGTAAGTGTTCGCATGAAATTTGTCTACCCTGATAATCAAATGAATTCCCATTACTATTTCCAGATGGATTTCGAAATACAGTTACCTCTCCATCATCCTGCAACCACCGCCACTGTTTATTATTTGGGATATCACTCCATAAAAGATATTTACCTACCGAACTCCATACCGGACCCTCTGCCCAGAGCATATCTGGACTGGAGAAGACGCGTCGAATGGAAGCATTCCCCAACCTGTATTTATTAAATAAAGGGTCCAATGAAATCACATCGGGATCCGGATAACGAGTCGGGTTTCCTCCAGTCCAATCCCTTGCGATCGTATAACTTGAGATTCCAGTTATACTCATTCCCAGGATAAATGGTTTTCTTTTCATCTTATAAGGATTAAACAAGAAGGACTATTCTAATAATTAGAGGCTTTTAGACACACACTGATTACGGCTAATTCTAAAAGGAATTTTGCAGAACTGATTTATTATCATCTGGAATATTTCCAGGTTGTACCTTGGACGGTAGAGCACCATATCCTAAAGCTTCTTCAATTGGAGATCGATTAATATAATATCTCTTCATCTTCAACCGATTGCGATAAGGTGAGAAAAAGATAATACCCCTCCTGTCTTGGCTTACTTTAACATATTCTTTCAAAGCTTCAGTGTACTTTCCATCGTTTCGTGTAAAAACTCGGATCTCGGATGATGTTTGATTTTCCATATTTTTAAATCTTACCGATTTGCCGGGAGCTAGGACTTGCTTCTGCTCACCATAAGCGAGATAGAGATTCTCTTTATATTGAGAGTAACAGTTAAAAGTTTCGTAAGGTAAATTTTCCTGCATAAGCGAAATGGGGTACATCTTAATTGCAGCATTTTGCTTATCCTCCAAGAGCAGCAAGAGAAAATCAGAAATTATTCCCCGCGTTGTGTTAAAGGTAAATTCACCAACTTGTGTAAGTTTAGTTTTATTTCTTTCCGATAAATCAGGTAATTCTACTGATTCCTGCTCAAAAAATTTAAGGGGCGATTTTCCGTAATAAACAAATGGATAACTTGGAGAACTAAAGCCAATATCAAGATTTATTTTAGTTGCATTTTCTTCCTCGTAATTACCCCACGGGAAATAACATATGTTCTTGCTTGCAAATCGATCCCAACACACCGCCTGTAAAACCAATGAGGGCTTGGGTGAAGGAGATTGAGCAAACAATGATAAATAGAGCGTGAATGAAAATAAGAAGAATAGTAGGTGACTAGAAATCATTTAAATTTAATCATTAAAGAAAACTGAATACTCAGCAAACTTGGCAATCAAACATCCTGCTCTTTAATCCAGCGAAACTTGATAATTTTAAATTTACGGCCGAACCTTTGGTTAATTCCCATTCTCGAAAATTTACTGTCAGCGGGTTCTTCTTCCAAATCTGGATTAAGTTTTAAATCGGAATACAGTCCATCGGCGAACCAATTTTTTTCATTGGTTCTTCCCACACCGGGTAAATCAGGAACTGCCCCGGGAAGAGTGTTTTCGCCCAGATCATCCATTCCATTCTGATTTAGATCTAACCAGTGCTCCACAAAACTTGGGTCATTATCCCAATAACCATTAAAATTACGATCTTCAAAGGGTTCGTGCGGACGGTGGTGGGGTGCGTCTAGTTCAGGCTTAATGTAATCGGGGATTCTTTGCACAGTGATTTCAAGCCATGCCCTTGAGTTTATTTTTTTTGATCTGACTGCTTTCGGTTCACCCATGACACGGATGGTAAAGGTATCCGAGCGGGCATTACTAACGGGAGCAAGGGGGCTTAAGACGTCAGATTGCATCAGCCAACCCGGTTTATTGGCTGCAGTAGCCACATTTTCAATTGCCAAAAGATTTTCAGGAGCTTCTCCAAATTCAAAAGCCGAACTGTAATCATCCCAACCAGCCTTGAAACTAAATGTGGGAGTCCAATTAAAATTAGCTGACAGCTTATTTCCATTTTCGTCAGTGCCTGCAAAATAATTTTGTTCAAAGCGTTTACCGACTCCATATTCTGCCTCTGTCCGTGCGTAACTATTTTCGTTTTCCGAATCAAACTTAGTCCATGTGTGATATATGTATTCCGGATGGAGAAATGGCTGGGTAGAAACCGCATGCAATCCGAATTCAGAATTCAGATAACCCATACTTGCAGGAGGTCTAAAATGAATACTCTGACGCCTTCCTGTATAACGGGTCTTGGGAATAAAAGGGATCATCGGATTATCCGGCCATTCCCCCTGATTTCCTGTAAAGTTTCCTCCGGAAGGTGATTGTTTTTGGAATTGTGCCTGATTTATCTCGGCTTCAACGATAGCTGCCTGCATGGCACCCCTGAATCCCAAGACCGAATCTCTATTCTCCGGAAATTGGCTATTCCACTGGTTAAAATGACTATCCAAACGATTGGATGTCACCCCCTGAATTCTGCGATTAACAAAATCAGCATATGAAAGGAAAGGTCCTCTTAATTTAATTTGCTCAACCAGACAATGGGCTAGAAGTTTAATTTCGTCATCTTTAAGAGAAGCTATTTGATTCCAACTATTTTCGGAAGGAGAGTTGATAAATCGGGGAAAAGGGGTTTCATTTGCAGTAGGAGTATAGTTGCTAGGAGCAAGTCCTCTCAAGGAGGATAATTGGCTTACCCAAGCACTGACAGAGGTAGAATTTATATTAAAAGAACCCTCCACCAATAAATCAGCCGCCAGAGTTTGATATCTAAAATCATCATCCGATGAAGAAGAAACTTCGTTGGATTTGTCACCATAGGAAGTCATTCTCAATGCACTTTTTTCCCAGTAGGGTTTTAGGCGTGAATTACGAAAAGGGCTATACTTTAAACCAAGATTTGAGGCATCTGAAAACAAATCAGCTGCATCTACCAACATTTGAGAGGTTGCCTTTGCTTGCCATTCTCCTCTTCCTATTCCCGACATAAAATAACCGTCAAGCAGTGCACGATTGATATAATAACTATGATCGACCGTGGTATTCTGGTGTTCACTTTGGGCATCAACATTACGCACAGTTCCATAATTGTTGGTACCTCTTGGCATATGAAGATTATTTTCAGATATAAATACCTGCCACGGGGATTTATTGTAACCTGCAATTGAATAAGCCTGCAAAAAATAATCCGTTGCTTGCCAATTATTCCCAATATCAAAAACCGAACTCAATGGCTTCCAGGAAATCGCCCTCACCCTTCCCCAGGTTTTATATCTAGCCACCTGAGGATTGGCGTACGAATTTCCAAGTACATAGGAAGGGCTGTGTGCATAATCATTTAAATTTGCATGCCTGAGCTGTAATATGGACAGCATGGGGGCAGAGGGAATTTCAAAAAGGGAGGCACTCTGCTCGATCATCATTTGGGCACCATGCTTTTCATTTTCATCATGAAAAAAACCGATACTACTGGATGACGAGGTCACCTTAGGTACAATTTGCTCTCTCAGATTAAAGGGAGAGAAACCACGGGAGTTCACTCCATGCATCCCAGGACTTGGGAGAGGTGTGAGTACATCATCAAAATTGTCACTCATTTCTATATCACGATTAAGATCGTAAAAATCGAAAAATTTGCAACTCTGAGGGGCAAAGGTCACTTGTGTTTTAATTTCTTTTCCATCACTATTCAAAGAAGGTAACCGATAGGTATAAGTGGGGAGAAAAGGTTGAGGAACTTGAAAACTTGTGTTGATCCTGCTGTATAATTTCGGTCTGTAGTCCGGAAGCGACAACTCCCTTTGATATTTCGATCCGATGAATCGTTCTTCCCTCCAATTATCACCAAATCCATCTTGATAACTATTGACGAGTGCACGTAAATTAAACTGTTCTAATACTACTTTATCTGCATTACCTGGTAGTTTGTATCGAATTCTATATCCAATACCAGGAAGGTGTATCTGACCGTGCGTCGCCGGGTCCGAAGTTTCAGATAAACTTGCCTTGGGGTTGGTAAGGTAATGCCAAATATTCCATCCGGAGCCTATCTCAAAAGTTTTGGAATTTTTGTAAATTGGCTTTCGGTTTTCAATCGCCTTACCAACTGGCGTTTCACTGTAAATTGTGATTCCCTTTGGATCCGGAAGGTTACTAGCACTCAGATGCTTGGATGACCGTGAAGCATTGTTTATGTTGTAAAATGCCATTTGAGAAGGGTGAATGCCTTCAATTCTCCCCATGCCGCACTCCACCATAAGGGGCTCATTATCCAATACGGCCAAGGGTGTTTGACAAATAAATGGTTGCCTATCCACCCCTTTTGCCAGATTAACTTGGACAAATTGTCTTATGTTATTTGTGGGTCTGGGTTGCCAATTCCAAATTTGCTTAGCTGCGACCGTGAAGTGTGCTTTTTCACCTGAACGAAGACTGAGATTTTCTATCTTTAGCAATAAATGTCTTTCTCTAGGTGGATTTAATTGGTTAGTTTGCGGATTAACAGGCTTGTTGCTTTCCATCACCAAGAATCTGCCAAACTGATATTGGAGCTGAAAACTAGTGGTTCCCCCTCTTCTTCTGTAATGAGAAGGTCCATCCGGAAGAGAATTAAAAAAAGAATCTATTTGATCAGAGCCGATGTAGGGATCGTCGCGGCCCGTTGATTGAAGGAAACTGGTTTTCAGTATTCCACTGACTGGACCTGATATACCAGTCAAGCCCATGGGACCCCGCAATCCATTGGTTGGAAATCCAGGAGGAAATGGGGGAGGCCGAGGCCCTGGACCAGTGCCACCTCCTCCTTGATTTACGGGGTTATAAGCATAAAAAAACCATTTTCGCCAACGGTCAAAGTCCTTTGGGTTAAATGCATTGATATATACTTGATGCATGGGAACCTCGATAAATAATTGATCCATATCCAAAGCGACATTGTAAGGATTCCATAGAGCAACGGATGGATACATGGCTAGCGAGAGAAAACCATCATCGGAAATTGTCGGAATCTGTGAATATTTAACCTCCAATAAAACGGGTTGAATTGGATGATTTCGGGGCCCGGGTTTTTTATCCAGGGTTCGAAAATAGTTTAAGCGGGTAGTAATTGCCGAATTTTTGGGCATATTCATTTGGTTCCAAAAGGGATTATTACTACTGGGGGGCTGACCGTCTGAGCTATTGAATAGGACATAGTTATCACCCGTAACTCGAGGTAAACGGTCGGCCTCCTGATTGGCGATTGCTGGTTCTTTTGAAATCTGGGAGCTAACTATTTTAGTGTAAAGGTTATGAAAAGAGCCAAGGGTTCTCCAAAGAGGTCCTGAAAGTATGGCATTGTAATCATTTACGGATTCTGTGGCGGCGGTGTCATTCCATTGATTAGCCTTGGCATTTGGTCCCATGGGCACACTCTTAAGATAATGCACGCGGTCTTTGTAGATATACCCAATAAAGTCGTTTACCCAGTTGTAGGTTGATTGCTCCAGAGATTCATCCCAATCATCGGAATTAGCGAAAGCGTGACTTAAGTCTCTCTTAAGACCACCAGTCCGCGAGTCAGACAACAATCCGTATGAGCTTGCGGTCAGCGAGTGATAATATGCCGATAATTTTGCTTTTTTTTCAGGTTCAAGCCCAAGCCAAAATTTATCTTTTTCCAATAAGCCTATATTAATATGTTTTGATCTTAGAAAATTTTGTTCCGCAGTAGGATCAAAATCCAAACCGTATGAACCTTGTCCTAAATTTGGTTCTTGTGCAACCGTGATCCTTGCTTCACGGTCTGTCGGATCCGTAGATTTTTTGTTGAGATCACATATATTAATCTTGGTTTTTACTCCCTCATCTCCAACCCAGTAGGCATAGGCACCATGTTCGGAAAGAGGATCGGTATTTAAATTTAAGGATTTGATTCTAGTTTTTCTTACCTTGATCGGCTCACCTTTAAGATGATTCTTCCACGATTCGGGCTCATTCTCATTATAGTCTGCACCCAAGAGCGGAGCTTTTAACATCCATACCGTTTCTTCCGTCTCCTCAGGGTCGGGTAAGGCATTCAAAGGATGATCATAATTCGTAAGAAGTCCGCTTAGCGACTGTCTGTAATCTTCCCATGCATTTGGATTTTGGCCATAAATTCCTCCCTTGAGAAATGCCCTCTGATCCATTTCTATACCATCAGGGATTTCAACATATTCCTGCACTAGGTTACCCTGTTGGTGGACTAGTTTTCTTGTCCATCCCTCATTGCCACTAACCAACCAAGCGACTTCAATTGCGGGGTGTGGATCGTACTCAGAATCGGTCAAGGCCATGGAGCTGATGGAGTCAGAAGTTTCCAAATTCTTCGGCAGGGGCTTACCGGCACGATGTTCATCGGAGGCTCCTTTTCTGCGTGCCCGATGTTTCCACACTCCAGTCCAATATCTTTGCCCAAATGGAACCACATCCAATTGCCCGTTTTCGTTTAGATCAATGGCCTGATTAAGAGGAACACCTGAGGAGAGATCGACCGAAGCTTCTTCGGTGTAGGCTTGATTCTCGTATTTACTGGAGTGTTCGATTCTTTCGTCCAACAGATCGGCGGTTGCTGAAACACGGGTATCGGGCCCGAGATGCTTTTGTAATTCACCTATGGCAACCATCATGCCCATGCGGGCATGAGCCTGAGCAAGAACTCTTTCCTTTCGGGCATCTCCCAAGGTTAGGTCGATGCCAACCAGATTTACCAACGAGATAACCAAAAGAAAAACCAAACTCAATAGTGATAACGCCATGACGATGGCGAAACCTCTTTTGCTAGAAACTTTTCCTGATGGTTCTCTACAAGGTCGGAATGAATTCATAGGGCTTTCCTAAATTGAGCCCAAAAAATGTATGTCCGCAAGTTTTAAATAGTCAGCGACTAGGGATGGCTTTAATATCCTCTTCAGATGGCCAATAATTTTCAATGTCTTCAATCGATGGAATTTCACGGGGACGTACGACTCGAAATCCGACAAACAAGGCATCGGTATGATACCAAACACTCTTGGGTATTTGCGGATCTTGTTGCTTCCATGCTTCTTCAGAGCCCATTCTGGAAGCACTACGATGGCTCGAAGCCCCATCGTCCCAGGAACCACCTTTCACAACTCTAGGGTATAAGGTGTTTGGAGAAACAACTGGGTTTTCTCTCATGTCGGTTGATTCAATGGCGGATGGCGGGGTAAATTGGTCAAGAACCCATTCCCAAACATTTCCGTGCATATCATAAAGACCAAACGGGTTTGGCGATTTAGATCCCACTCTCTGGTACTGAAAACGGCTGTTTCCAAGATGCCATGAATGATTGGATAATTCCTCGGGGTCGTCCCCAAAACTGTAAGCGGTGTTTGTCCCCGCCTTGCATGCAAATTCCCATTCCGCTTCGGTGGGCAAACGATAAAACTGACCGGTGCGGGCACTTAACCACATGCAGTACATTTTCGCCGAAAGCTGGGTCATACAAATTGCCGGATGGCCACTTTTTCCCATGCCAAAACTCATATCCACATAAGGGGCAGTGGGCTTGGTAACGGCATCCGACAATTGATCAGATTTATCTGTCTCCTTGTTGTTGTATTCACGATTATCCTTATCAAGATTGATCATCCATAGTTCATATTCATCCCAGGTAACTTCATACTTTCCCATCCAAAAATCGGAAACTTCAACCTTATGAGATAGCAATTCATTATCTCCACGCTTTGGGTCGGATGCAGGACTACCCATAAGAAACTCACCCCCTTCAATTGGAAGCATTTCAAAATTGAGATTTGAAGTTTCAATTTCCTGCCTATACGAAGAAAAATCATCCTGCGATTTTCCCTCCTTAAAACCCAGTTCACGATACAAATCCTTTGGCAACATACCCAGGGTGGTAAAACTTTTCTTCTGTGGCTGAAGTGTTGCTGATTCAGGCCAATCCGCACCATCTTCAATCCATCGGCGGAGCATAAACAAATCAGTTGATGAGAGTGGATCGTTGCCTTCCGGGGGCATAAACATTTCATCATCTTGTGGTAAAGTGCAGAGCACCCAAAGTTCACTATCCAGTGGTTCTCCTGGCACAATAACATGATCCGCAGCAAACGCGTGTTCAAAGGAGTCCAAACGAAGATCGCCTTTCACTTTTCCTTCATAATGGCAAGCTACACAGTTCAATTCTAAAATGGGTTGTACATGCTCCACGAAATCTACCTTCTTCGGCAATCTTTTCTTGGTATTTAGAGATATACCATCTGGCCAGGCAGCTCCTTCTTTGATCCAATCATGCAGGATTTTCTTTTCTGCGTCAGTCAATGGGTAGTCTTTCTCTTCATTTTTGATTGGTGGCATAAAAAGTTCATCGTCCTGTGGAAGCGTGGTCGTCCAGTAAAGGGAGCTGTCTTCAGGATTTCCGGCAATGATCACATCATCTCCATCAAATGCAGCCTCTTTCGTATCAAGCCTGACATTGCCTTTAACATTACCATCCCGATGGCAGCTTACACAATTGTGTTCAAGGACGGGTTTAACATCTCGGACGAAATCAATTCCAGCAAAAACGAGAGTCGGGCACACAAAAAACAAAAATGATAAAACTCGGGAAGAAGTGGCATTCATGGGGTAATTTATAATAGTTAAGAGTTTCTTTATCTCAAAATTGCGATTTTATTGAAAGAACATTAATTCAGTCTATCGCACAATAAGTCTTTCTTTGAACATCTATAAAATAAACATCACTTTCTTTTGGTGGGTGGGGTTATTTTGTAACACTCATGCAAGCACGATTCATGAGTTCAATACCCAATGCATGGGCACGGATTTTAGGATTCTCATTGATCATGATTGTGAGGAAAATAGTTCGATCGTTGCCAATGCTGCTTTTGAGGAAGCCAAGCGTTTAAATCGTATATTCAGTGATTATGATGCAGGCAGTGAAGTTTCTCGTTTATCAAATTCCTCTTACAATAGTGAAAAGGTCGAAGTATCGAAGGAACTATTTGAAGTGCTTGCCTTTAGTAAATTACTCGCCTCTGAAACCGGCGGGGCATTTGATCCAACTTTGGGACGACTATCTCGCTTATGGAGAATATCTCGTTTCCGTAAGTCTTTACCAACAGCAAATTCTATTGAAAAAGCTATGAATCAGGTGGGGCGTGAATATTTAAAACTTAATCCAATAGAAAAAAATGTAACGCTCCTCAAGCCAGGAATATTATTGGATCTCGGCGGTATTGCTAAGGGTTACACCGCCGACCAGATGATGCTTCTTCTTAAAAAAAGGGGCTTTGATCGTTGCCTTATCGACGCTGGTGGAGACTTGACTTTGGGAAAAAGGCCTAGAAAAAGACCAGGTTGGAACATTCAAGTGGGGGGGGAAAAACATCCTGACCTTCCTCTATTGACTTTAGAAAACTGTTCCGTTGCAACCTCTGGTGATTACTCCCAGTTTGTGGAAATCAATGGCAGGAAGTATTCTCATATTGTTGACCCACTCACAGGTTACGGTCTGGAGAACTTTTCCCAGGTGACAGTAATTGCCTCCAACGGGATGACTGCCGATTCCCTTGCGACCGCTTTTTCTGTTCTCGGACCCGAAAAATCCAAAAATCTCGGGCTTCAAAAAAAATATCAAAATATCCGAGCCTTTTTCGTCACTCAAAAGGAAGACATACAAAGGTTAGAGTTACTACGGTAAAGATTTTCAATCTTGTAAAATTTACGATATGATTTATGTTCTAAAACTTACCTATTATAAAAATGTCAAGAATTTGTGCAATTACAGGAAAAAGACCCGTCACTGGCGGTCGAATTATACATAAGGGTGTAAGTAAAAAAGCTGGCGGTATTGGCTTGCAGTTAGTCAAAAATAATAAACGAGTTTTCCGACCAAATTTACAACGCGTTCGAATTAAATTACCCTCTGGACAAGCAAAGCGAATTTGGGTTTCCGTCAAGGCGATCAAAGCTGGAAAAATAAAAAAAGCCTAGTATAGTTCTTGCTTTCCGGTTGATGTGGATATTAAAATCCTTTTCCACAATAGCTACACCGATAAACTTGAGGAAGAAAAGGTTTATGGTGAGAAATGGCTAAGCTTCATTTACAACAATCCCCTGGGCAAAATTTGCCAATGGGCTTTGGTAAAACGAGCGTTATTTTCCAAATGGTATGGATGGAGAATGAATCAAAATTCAAGTATTTCAAAAATCATTCCTTTTGTTCAAGAGTATGCTCTGGATACTAAGGAATTTGCTGACAATGTTTCTTCATTTAGAAATTTCAATGAATTTTTTTTCCGAAAGCTAACTCACTCGTCCAGACCGATTGAGAATAGTTTGGATTCGGTCGTATATCCTGCAGACGGCAGGCATCTTGGATTCCAGAATATTGATCAGGCTACTCAAGTTTTCGTCAAGGGACAAAAATTTAACCTAAAAAAATTATTTGATTCTGAAGATCTTGCCAGACAATTCTCAGGTGGAAGCTTAATACTCAGTAGACTTTGCCCAGTTGATTATCATCGATTCCATTTACCAACTGACGGACTGCTAAAATCGATTGAACTTATTAACGGACACTTGTATTCTGTGAACCCGATTGCGTTACGCCAAACCTTATCGATCTTTTGGAGAAATAAAAGATATCTTACCCTCATTGAAAATGAACATTTAGGAAAAGTTGCGGTTTTTCTTGTAGGTGCGACTTGTGTAGGCTCCGTGCATCTAACCGCACATAAAAATCGGTTTTATGTCAAGGGAGATGAAATGGGATATTTTTCTTTTGGCGGATCTTCAGTCATAACAATTTTCCAGCCGGGTACAATCGAGCTGAAAGATGACCTTTTGAAATTATCTTCTCAGGGATATGAATATTATGCGAAGATGGGTGAAACCATGGGAAGATTCCTGTAACCAGATGATTATCTCTTCTTGTCTAATTTCTTTTGTAAATCTACTTGGTAAAGACATCAACCAATGGATTTGAAAACTCACCAGCGTAAGAAAGCTTTCACCATATTAGAGCTACTGGTTGCTGTTTCAGTAACAGCTTTATTGGCCGGTATGTTGCTCAACATTACTTCTCAAGTCGTTCAGACACAGACGCGTGCATCGGGTAATTTAGAGACGAATCAAGTTGCTCAGTTCGTCCTAGATCGCATTCAAGAGGATCTCCAATGTGCAATCTACAAAAATGATGGTAATGTTTGGATGGCTGCCGATATTCTATCCGAAAGCAACATGGGAAATGGAAATTTTCCAAATGCTTGGGAAGACATAGCCTATGATGTAAAAAAGCCTCAATCAATTAAAATAAAAACAGAACATTGGCCGGAGGAAACACTTTCTCCGATTGATTTTGCAAACCTACAAGGCCCCCTTTTTGAATCAAGGTTTGGACTTGGAGGAGTTTGGTTGAGGTTTTTTACTCAGTGTCCAGAACTTGATCCACAGGCTGAGAGTTCAGGCGGGGCCCGTGCGGTATCCTATCAAATCGTTAGGTATGGTCTAACAGGTTCAGAAACATCAACGCCCAGGTATCAGTTGTTTCGCTCGGATGTAAGCGATATTAATACCCTGAATGCTGGATACAACTTACACCCGGATGAAGGTGCCTACTCAAATGATTCAAACAACGGTCCACGGGAGACCGGAAATGTAAAAAATCCTATCTACCAGAACAATGGCAAGAAATCGACCGACTTTTCTTTAGCATCCAACATAGTAGATTTTGGGATTCGGGCATACTTAATTCGCAATCAAACCCAAGGGACTGGACACTTGCAGCAAATTTTTCCTGATCTTAACAATACCTCTGATGAATTCACATATTGGGCGACCTCTAATCCGAATTATCAGGAGGACATGAAGAAAAAAGAGAGAAACCTCTATGCATTTCCTGATGTCATGGATATAATGTTACGAGTGCTCACTGCAGAGGGAGCATCCGCACTTGCTGCATACGAAGAGGGACTAATACCACCACCGGAAGGAATAAGTGAAAAGGATTACTGGTGGCAATTGGTAGAGGAAAATTCTGAGGTCTATACTCGTAGGGTCAGAATATTTTCTGAGGGAATTTAATTTTATGAAAACCCTTTATTCTTTCGATACTTCAAGGGTGTAACTTTCATTTGTTTTCTAAAGTGTTGGGTGAAGGAACTTTGGTCGTAGAAGCCATTATCCACTGCTACTTGGGCAAGTTTCTTCCCGGTACTCAGTAAGTCGTCGCAAGCCGCTTCTATTCTGGTCCTAGTAATAAATTGCATGGGAGCGATCCCAAAAAGTTCGATAAATCCACGATGAAGTTTTCTATGATTAAGACCTGAAATATCAACCAGGTCCGCAATTGCAATATTAGCACGAAAGTTATTCCTGATATAATCGACTGCACGGCCAATTTCGTCATCCCTCTCCCACTTCAAGTCTCCAATTTTTGATAAATTATCTTTGTCAGCATAAGGTCTTACTGAGCCAATGACGCCAACAACTTCTCCGTTTCTACTTTTCAGGGGATATTTATTGGTAAGAAACCAATCCGGTAAACCCTGACTGTTGAATACTAACTCAATAATATTCAGCAATGGTTTCTGAGAATCCATAACTGATCGGTCGTCCCTCCTAAAATGTTCTGCAAGTCGGGGTGGAAAAAGGTCAAAATCGGTTTTACCGTACAATTCCTCATTGGATCCAAGCCCGATCCGAGGTAAAAATTTTTCAGTCATATACATCAAACGAAATTCCTTATTCTTCACAAAAAAAGAAACGCCTGGAATATTTTCGAAAAGTTGGCAAAGCTGGGTAGAGTCACAGCATACTTCGTTAAACCAAATTGAGAATTGGTGAATATTTCTTGAACTCATTTTATTATATTTAAACAAAAACTTATCTTAGTTACAAAACAATAATTGCACTTACTTGTCATAAATAATAAGTGAATGATGCGATACCTAAATCCACTGATATCAATTTATCTTTCTCGAAATTGCCTTAGTTCTTGGTCTGTTACCCAAGTTAATTGCGGATTGAGGACACTCCGTTTAAAGCTTACTCCAAATTCAATTTTTTGAGTTTTGGTCTTATAACAAAATTACAATAGCCTTGGTTTGGATTTTTTTCATAATAATCCTGATGATAACCTTCAGCATCATAAAATGTAGGTGCAGGAACAATTTCCGTGACAACTGGATCATGCAATTTACTGGTGAGATTTGTCTTCCATTTTTCCGCCGCCTCCTTTTGCGACTTATTTAAATACATAATAGTCGACCTATACTGAGTCCCGACATCAGCACCCTGACGATTAAGGGTAGTGGGATCATGGGCATCTCCGAAAATTTCAAGGATCTCTTTGTAACTTACTTTAGCTGAGTCAAAAACAATTTTGATAACTTCGGCATGCCCAGTTAGTCCAGTACAAATTTGTTCATAAGTTGGATTTTGCACCTTGCCTCCCGCATATCCAGAAATTACCTCCTTCACCCCACCCACTTTTTCAAATACGGCTTCTGTGCACCAGAAACATCCGCCCCCAATAATAGCGGTTTGAAGTTTGTCATTATTTTCTATTGGCACAGGTTTTAAATTACTAGGAGTAATCTTTTTATTTGCAAGGCATGCGAAATATGTAAAAATCAAAAAAGTTAGAAACGAAGGTCTTCTCATGTCATTTATAGTCCTTTCCCGTAATCCATTCATGGCCCCTAGCCAATAAAAGTTTGTCTGCCCCCACTGGACCCCAAGTCCCTGCGGAATAGACCTCGAGGCCTTCCTTTTTCTGTTCATTCCAATAATCGAGTATTGGTGTTAGTAGACCCCATGATATTTCCGCCTCGTCACCCCTGATAAAAAGGGTTCCATCCCCGTTCAAGGCATCAAGTATTAGGCGTTCGTAAGCTTCGGGTGTGTTAGAGCCAAAAGTAGTTTCGTATCCAAATGAAAGCTCAATGGGTTGTAACTTAGTTTCCAAACCCGGTGTCTTCGAATTAAGATATAGGGTAACTCCTTCATTTGGTTGAATTCTGATAACGAGTAGATTTGGGGCCAAGGAAAATCTTTCATCCTCCCCAAATAGGATCCCTGGGGGTCTTTTAAACTGAACGGCAATTTCACTCGCCTTTCCGGCAAGTCTTTTTCCTGAGCGCAAGTAGAAAGGCACTCCTTTCCATCTCCAATTTTCAATATACAAACACAGTGCTGCATAGGTTTCAGTGAATGAATCTGCCGGGATACCTTCTTCGTTGAGATAACCAATTCCTTTTTCTCCGCGAACCAATCCTTCAGAATAAACCCCACGCACGATTTCTGCTTTTTCTCCTCTAAGTCCCAATGGTTTAATGGCTTTCAAGGCTTTTACTTTTTCATCTCTTATTGCTTCCGGGTTTAAGGAAGTTGGCGGCTCCATGGCAGTCAAAGCCAGCAGTTGCATGACATGATTCTGTACCATGTCCCGCAAGGCACCACTTTTATCATAATATCCTCCCCGCTTTCCAACCCCTATTTCCTCCGATACCGTTATTTGAATGCAAGATACATAATTTCGGTTCCAGACAGGCTCAAAAATTGAATTGGAAAATCTCTGCACTAACAAACTTTGGACAGTTTCTTTACCCAGGTAATGATCTATCCTGAATACCTGTGACTCATCAAAACGCTGGTTTATCACATCATTGAGTTTGCGGGCACTTTCTAGGTCTTTACCAAAGGGTTTTTCGATAATTACCTTGGAAGACCAGGCTGTCCCATGATGCTTTTTTGCCAGACCACTTTCGCCAAGGTTATCCAAAATAGGTTCAAACACATTAGGTGGAGTAGAGATGTAAAAAAGACATTGAACTTTGTGGCCCAGGCTTTTTTCCAAACTTAGAATCTTTTCTTCAAGAACTGTAAAACTATTCAAATCATCGTAAGCACCAGTATGAAAAAAGATTTTTGACTCCAGTTTAAGCCACTCTTCCTGCTGAATAATCCGCCTTGAATATTTTCCTAAGGAATCCTTTAAGTATTCGCGAAAAAGTCTGTCTTGCATCGGTGTTCGGCCCACTCCAATCAAATAGCAATTTTCGGGTAAAAGGTTATCTTTTGAAAGGTTGAAGATCGCTGGGGCAAGTTTTCGGGCGGTGAGATCTCCAGAGGCTCCAAAAATCACAAGGATTGTTGGGACTGGATTACTCATCGCACGAATTTTGGGTAATGCATTTGGACAACAATCTTTTTATCATGTATACAACCTTCATGATGATTGACTAGAAAATGGCAATGTTTTCATGATGAAAGATAGATGGTTTAAAAGATTTATCAGTGGGTAAATCAATCTCTATGACATCAAATCTATAATGAGGAAATTTCTTTGAGCTTTCCCTCAAGTATGAGTTAAAAGAACGTTTCAGCACAGAAAGCTTTTTGCGATTTATTGAATCATATCCTGTTACCAGACTTTTCGAAGATCTTGCCCTAACCTCGACAAAAACAAGGATTTCCTCATCTTGAAAAATTAAATCAATCTCTAGCCGTTGGTTTTTTCTAGATCTCCAATTTTGTTCCAAAAAAGAGTAACCTTTTTGGCAAAGAAATTTTTTAGCCATCCTTTCCCCAAACTTTCCTCTTAGCTCATTATTATTTAAATTTCTTCCTGAAAACAGATTTATCACAAGAAGCCTAGCTTGTTTAAATGAATCTGACAGCAGTTTACCTCCATTCATGCTTTGGGTACCTGCCTGCCAATTCTTTTTTAATGGAAGGGTAGGACCTGACCCAAAACCCTGTGATGTCGTCAGTGCATTGAACAACTCTTCTATTTGGAGCCAGAAGCTCAATCATGATGGGACACTTCCCGAAAATAATCGCCGGATGTTTTTGGATGTCGTATAATTTTTGAATCGGTGCCTGCAGATATACTTTTGTTTTCTCGTATCTTAAGTTAATCGGCTTATTTGTGCCCTCTAGCAAGTATTTTTCAGGTGTTGCCTCCTCTATGATCATAAGTTTTTCTTTGCCATAGTAGGAATGAAGGAAGCCCAGTACATTGGAATTGCGAATTTCTTTCCATTTCATGCTGGATGAACAAATTTTCCTTACCATAAGTTCGCGAGCAAACTTATCAAATGGCTTAATTTCAAAATCAGACGAGAAGGAAGCCAGAAAATTAACTCTTGAAAGAAAGTTCTCAACCTTTTGGTCCCAGTTTTTAAGGCCAAGTGTTTCATCAAGAATGGCGTTAGTATAGGCTTCAACCCGTTGATTTTCAGTAGCTTCTACAGACTCTTTATTTGAAACGACAACCTCTCCAAGCTTTTCAAGTGTTCTCACGAAAACCTGATGACAGTTTGTATCCAAATACGCTTCGCTTCTGCTTTTGATCCTATCTCCATAAAATTTTCTTATTTCCGATTCTGCGATTGATGTCACTTCATCCATCTCCAGAACAATTCTTTCTTGTTTCTTTTTTTCGAGAACTCTTAAAGGCAAGACCCATTGAGAGCCTCTAACCGTACTTTCTTTAGATAGATGTAATTGCAGACCAATGGTATCCCTGTAGGTGTTGGTTCCCTTATTCTCCAAATAAGCTAGTCTTTCCGGATAAACTGTAAGTAGAATTTCCACTAGGTCTTCACTTGAAATTCGAGGGGCTTGAAATTTTTCTCCAAGAGAACTGCAAAATAAGCGGGCAGTGTTTTCAATCTCTTTAAATCTCAATCCATGGATACCAAGTAATTTACATTTTGGTCCATAGAAATTAATTTCACTGCCCAGATTATATGCATTTAATAAAATCAATAAGTCCGACTTTAGAAGTTCTTGCTTGTCTCCAAAATCAGCCCTTCTTCCAAAATCAATTGGGTTTTTGAAATCTAGAATCGCACAAATTAAAGAGACACTCGAAAGACAATTTTTCTCTTTCGCCAACTGTAAAGTAAAACCAATTCGTGGATGAACCGACAAAAGAGACAAACGATAACCAACAGGCAAAACCGAACCTTTTGCATCTAAAGATCCAATTGAAAAAAGAAATTTCCTTGCGTCCTGCAGACGAAGTTTCGACGGCGATTCATACCAATTAATAGCATCAGGACAAGTACCTGCAGCTGATAAATTTAAATAAATTTCGCTTAAATCAAGCCGATGTATTTCAGCTTCATCAAATTCTTTCCTGCGGGTGTGCTCATTTTCGGACCACATCCGCAAACAAACTCCCGGTGACAACCGGCCTGCCCGGCCTGCCCGTTGAGAGGCAGAACTCTTACTTATTGGTTCTGAAAGCAAAACATTGACTTTTCGATATGGATCAAAGCGATGCTTTTTCGCGGTGCCCGTATCGATTACTATTGTTACACCCTCTATGGTCAGGGAAGTCTCGGCAAGATTGGTGCTGACAATTATTTTTCTCTTTTGGGATGGGGTTAAAGCATGATCCTGGGCTTGTTGGGACATTTCACCGAAAAGAGCCAAGACATCTAGATTTTTAGCCCCAAGGCAATTTTCAATTTCATTGACCGTTTTCTTAATGAGTGCAGCACCATCCATAAAAATTAGGACATCACCTTGTTGTCTGGGAAGAAGAAATTTAAGATTGTCGCAAACCTGACTTGATAAGGTTTGCCTTGGGATAACAGCTTTGTAATAGATTTCTACAGGATAGCTTCTCGTTTTAATTTCCAAAGCTTTAGAAGCTTCGAGAAAACGGCTTATTTTCTCAAGATCAAGTGTTGCAGAGGTAACTATTATTCTTGCATTAATTTTCCCGCAATCAAGATGGTGCTTCGCCAAAGCTAATGAAGCATCCATGAATAGACTTCTTTCATGAAATTCATCAAAGATAATTAATCCCACTCCCTTGACACTTTCGTGATTTTGTAAATACCGAAATATCATTCCGTCAGTTAGATAAATAATTCTGGTTGCAGAGGAAAACCGGCTATCGAACCTGACATGATAACCAACTTCTTTTCCAACTTCAGAATTACAAAACTTACTCGCTATTCTGGCTAGACTCCGTGCCGCTACCCTCCTTGGCTGTACAACTAATATTTTTCCTTCTACAAGCTTTTGCTTACAGAAGAACAAGGGTAATCCCAAAGATTTACCAGAACCTGTAGGAGCTTTTATTGCAAAATTTAATTCTTTCTTCCAAAAACCTCTTATCTCTTCGAAATGAGCACTGATAGGGAGATTATTTAGAAATTCCATCATACATAATTGGTTGAAGCATTAACATTACAATGCTCTGGATTATTGGAAAAATTATTTTCTAAATCACTGGAATAAGGACTGATATTTTTCCAGAAGCTGCTTCGCTGGCTTGTCACCTTTTTGGGAAGCAACTGATAACCATTGCCTTGCTTCCCTTATATTCTTGATCGTCCCTTTGCCTGAAAATTTCATCAATCCAACAAAACGAGCAGCCTCCGCATTTCCGCTTTTTGCCAATGGGTAAAACAGGGCAAATGCTTTGTCATAATCTTTGCTTGAACCGACTCCGGTGTAAGCTTTTTTGGCATTTTCGAGCCTTTCCTGATCATTTGCTGAAAAGTTAATCGGAAAAGGGGATGGAGATACAATCCCGTTAACTCCTTGATATTTTTCCAGATAGCGGGTGGCTAATTGATGATTTTGAGCGGAGGCTTTTTGCAAAAATGCAAGACCTTCCACGGTGTTTTTTTCTACCCCACCTTTTCCTTCAAGCAAGAGGATCCCCAGCGTATACTGAGCTTCAGCAAAGTTTTGCCCCTCTGCAACCCGCAACCACTGAACTGCCTTCACCGTATCTGCTTTGATCCCATCCCCGTTCAGATAAGCCATACCAAGATTAAATCTTGCCGTGAGTGACTTTTTCCTCACGGCCTTTGCAAGAAGCCTGATGCCCTCCTTTGTGTTCTTAGGCAATAAACCAGGTAATCCCTTTAAATATAAGGCTCCAAGCGTTGCCTGAGCTTGCGGATACCCTAAGTCTGAGGATTTTTTGAACCACTCCAACGCCCTCGAAATATTGGTGGGGATCACTTGAAAATCAATTTCACCCATGCAGTACATTGACACTGCGTCGCCGCTGGAAGCTTTTCTTTGAAGCAACAAGGCTGCATCTTGATAGTATTGTGTTGCTTTGGCAAAATCTCCCTCGAGCATAGCAATATTCGCTAAATTATAGGAACCAAAAGGATGAGAATTTCGATGAGAGACTTCCGACCATTGCTTGGACAAATTGATGTTCACTGAACTGCCAAATTCTCCAGAACGCAAAAAAACACCGAGGAGTCCCTGAAAATAAGAAGAGCCTCCCTTAGCACGCTCAATAACTTCCTGATAAGTTATTTCTGTTGACCACTGATCAATACTTTTGGAGTAGAGATTTGGCAGCGTAATAAAAAGTAAAAGTAAAAGCCTGGAATACATAAAATATCTTATGAAGATTAACTTAGCTAAGAAGCTTGTAAATTTTGATCTCATCAAAGAAAGTAACCATGTCCTATCGAAGATGATATTTCAACGACCATTTAAAGCTTTTAGAATCCTTATCTTGGCATGCTTATTGGGGAGGGTTTGTGGAGGTGATGAGTACTCTCTTGCGGATAGAAACCTCCTAAAAATAATCGATTATGAAAAGAAGTTCTTTTCATCAAATTCTGTAGCTTTAGATGCCAGGGAATTAAGTAGAAATGCACAGGAATTAGTTGCTCTCTATGAAGCCCACCTAGCCGAAAACCCAAATGACACCAACGCCTTGATACTTTACGGGAAGTTTTTGAACAAGGTTGGCCAAGAAAACCATGCCATAGGATTTTTCTTAAAGGCTGACTCGTTAAATCCAAAACTTGCTGTGGTAAAGCAGCAAATAGGGAATTTTCTAGTGGAGCAAAATAGACCGCTTGATGCCCTCCCTTTTTTCACATCAGCCGTTCAGATAAATCCATCTGTGGCAGAATATCACTTTCATCTAGGTAACTTCTTATATTTATTCGCAGAACAACTAGCCGATACTCAAATCTTGGGTAAAAAATCGATCGAATTATTTGCCCACGAATGCTTTGCAAAAGCTGCCGAAAAGAAACCACAATCCTTCGAATATAGACTACGTTTTGCACAAAGCTTCTTCGATTGTTCCGAAGCAGATTCCAATGCTGCCCTACTGGAATGGAATAAACTAACCGGAGACTTTAAATCAATACTTAGCGACCCTGAAATCGACTACATCAAACTCTGTAGAGCTCGGATCATGGTGGAATTAAACCAAGAAAAAGAGGCAAGGCTTTTGATCGAAGAAGTCTCCACAAAGTCACTCGCAAACTCAAGGAGAACATTACTGAACTCAATTAAAGCCAAATCAAACCCAAAAAAAACTCCACCTGCCAAACAAACTAAAAAAACCGGTTTGATCAGGTCTTTATTTTATGATCCACATCTTGCCCGTTTAAAAAAAGTGACTGAGACACTTAGAGAAGAAAACCTAATCAAAGCTATTTATGCTGACCAAATAAGTGCACAACAAAATTCAGATGGGAAAATTCGCCTCATTGTAAATACCAGAAAATGAGACAATTTTCTGTTTCAGATTGAGTGTCAGAGGAACAAAAAATAATCCTGTTTCTGTTATTAATTGTTTGTATAACGATTCATGAATGGGCGCATGCCTGGGTGGCAAATAAATTGGGGGACCCCTTACCAAAAGAGCAGGGACGAGTAACCTTAGATCCCCGGTCTCATGTTGACCCAATTGGAACTCTACTCATCCCGCTCATTATGATTTTTGCAAGTCCGGGCTTTGCAATTATCGGATGGGGAAAACCGGTCCAAATTTCCTTGCCTAATCGAGAGACTAAAAAACGCGATGACATCCTCATAACCATTGCCGGACCCCTATCAAATCTTTCCATTGCTCTAGTCTGTTCACTTAGCTTTGGATTGTTTAATCGAATTATCCCTTTGGGGGAATCGGGATTAATGCTGTTATATCAAGTTATTTCTCTTAATGCCGTACTCTTTCTATTCAACCTTCTACCCATTCCTCCATTGGACGGTTCTCACATTCTTAAAAATGTCATAAACATGAAGGATGAAACCTTTTTAAAATTTTCTAAATATGGCTTCTTTGCATTGATCTTACTTATAAATATCCCTGCTTTCCAAAATGTAATGGGAAATGGCATAGAAAGACTTAATTCAATTTTCTTCGGCATTTTCTCGCTATTGCAAAGTTAGTTCTTATTTTTAGGTAATGCGCAAAGTCGGACAGTTTGAACAAGAAAAACTTGCATTACGGTTTTGGGAATACCTAAAGAATCATGAGATTGATTCTTCTTTGGAAGAAGATGACGGTCTAAATGCGTGGACCGTATGGGTAGCAGATGAGGATAAAATTGATTTTGCCATCGAGAAACAATCGCAATTTTCCAAGAATCCTGAAGATCCAATTTTTTTGAGTTCCTCTCCTACTCAAAGCACCCAACAAAATCCAATTTCAAAAAAATCGAGATTTAAGGAATTAAACTTTAGAGATCGCTGGAAAACAATGCGTCACGGTCCTGGCCCCGTTACTCTTTCACTGATTATCACCAGTGTTGGGGTTTTTCTTCTTTCAGCATTTGGAAAAAATACTCAAGCGGTGGGCAAGTTGTTTATGTCAGAGACTATGGGGGGACAACTTTCTGAAGTATTATCAGGAGAAATATGGCGGTTGATTACTCCCATATTTCTCCACTTTGGTTTCTGGCATATTTTGATGAACATGTTTTGGCTACATGATCTGGGTAACCAAATTGAAGCTAAAAAAGGATGCAAATTTTTTGTAACCTTTGTGGCTATTTTGGCCATCTTTTCAAATTTTTCACAATTTATTATTTCTGGCCCCAATTTTGGAGGTATGTCTGGAGTAGTTTTCGGTCTGTTTGGGTATGTCTGGATCAAATCGAAATTGGACCCGGGAGATGGTTTTCAGTTAGACCCAACCATTGCAATGTTTATATTTGGCTTTTTTCTTGTGTGTTTTACTGGGATTTTCGGCAGCGTTGCCAATTGGGCCCACGCCGGAGGACTGGTTGTCGGATTAGGGTGGGGATATGGATCTGCCTATCGATGGAATCGAGGCAAAATGTGAATCACCCCTTCTCCTTGACAATTTCATAAATCGCCAACCCTGCCCTAAGATTTGGCAATCGCTTACACACGCCGATCCAGTCTCCCATATGAAAAACTTTTCTTCCAATTCGTGCTGTATGTCCAGATAAAATGTCTTTCAGGTTAACACAAAACTCCTCGAATTCACTTATGGAAAAATGATTACTCAAATGACTGCTCTCCCATCGATGAGGATAAACCTCGTTGTAAACACGTTTCCCCCTGAATATGAAATTCAGCCGATTCTTCCAATATCCGTGATTGACGAAGCTGACTGCAACTCTCTTACCCACACGTAGAGCTTCTTTGAGAACTTCCCCAGGTTCTGGGAGCTCTTCCACCATTCTGGAAAAAATGACCCAATCAAATGAATCATCTTCAAAATACTTTAGGCCCTGACGAATATCCTCCTGATTTACTGAGACACCCCTTGAAATACAGGATATTGATTTTTCAAGACTCAAGTCAAAGCCCAGTCCACTGACTCCCTTGGTTTCTCGGAGATGCTCAAGTAATATCCCGCGACCGCAACCCAGATCTAAAACTTTGGAACCATCCTCCACCCAATTATCGATGACTTTAAAATCGGCTTCTTTTTTTACCTCATATCGATTTTTTAGCTTCCTGAAACCATCAGTCTCTGATTGGTCACCTTCTGCGTATTTGCCACCTTCCAGAAACAATCGCACTGCTCGTAGAAATGGTACTGAATCTATCAAAAAGGAGTCATGCCCGTGCATGTCATCAATTTGGATGTAAGAAGCTTGTTTTCCTTTAGATTGTAGGGCTCTGGCAATGTTCTTATTTTGTGATGGAGTATACAGCCAATCACTTGAAAAAGCAATTACCAAGGTGTTTGCTTCCACATTTTTTAAATTTTCGGAGAGACCATTTTCTCCAACCAAATCAAAGCGGTCCAATGTCTCGGTTAGTTTCAAATATGAATTTGCGTCAAAACGGTTAATAAATTTCGCACCCTGGTAATCTAAATATCTCTGGACACTGAATTCAAAATCACTTTGTGAATCCAATCTTTTTTCCCCGCCAAATTTCTCTTCCATTCCACGGTCAGAAAGATAAGTAATGTGAGCCATCATCCTCGCAACTGAAAGGCCATTGCCGGGCCCTTGCTCTGAGTCATAATTTCCTTCTTTCCAATCAGGGTCTCCTCTAACCGATCGCCTACCTGCTTCATTGAAAGCGATTGTCTGGACAGAGTGCTGTGCGGTCGCTGCAATGATAATCGCCTTTTGGGGGAAATCCGGATATTCAAAAATCCACTGCAGTGCCTGCATCCCTCCCATGCTTCCCCCGACTACCGCAAAAAGCTTGAAAACTGCAAGATGTTCAAGCAGCAGTTTTTGTGCCCGTATCATATCACTGATACTCAAGTCAGGAAAATTGGCTCCATATATTTCATCGCAGGATGAATTTGAAGATGGTCCGGTTGAACCCCTGCATGCACCTAAGCAGTTTGAGCATATCACAAAAAATTTGTTGGTATCTATGGGTTTATTTGGTCCAACTACATGATTCCACCAACCCGGTTTGGAATCTTTCTCTGAATAAACCCCAGCAACATGATGATCCCCTGTCAATGCATGGCATATGAGAATCGCATTGTTTCCCTCTGCGTTCAGTTCTCCATAGGTTTCATACGCCAGCGTAAAACCATTCAAATGACCACCATCCACCGCAAAAGTTTCTGGATATGAAAAAGATTTCTCTTTCACCAAGCCAACATGCCTTGAAGAATCTGTATATTCGCTATCTTTTTGAATCATTGCATTGAGGGTGGTAAAGGATTTCCCCCAACTTTACAAGTTAGCCAGAAATTGTTTCGAGCAAAGACTCATCCATGTCATAATTACCATGGACAGCTTTTACATCTTCCAAGTCTTCAAGAGATTCAACTAATTTCAGAACTTTCTTGGCAGATTCCGCGCTGCTAATCTGGACAACATTTTTTGGTAAATAGGCTAACTCGGATGAATCCGCTTCTACTCCTGCCATATTCAAGGCTTCTGCAAGTGCATCATACTGTGCAGTCTCGCAAACAATTTCATAATGGTCGCTTTCTGAAATGATATCCTCAGCATCATTATCCAAAGCCAACTCCGTAATCGAATCCTCATCCATCTTATCCTTCGCAATGAGAAACTGACCCCTCCTTTTGAAATTGAAAGCCAACGCACCCGCCCCGGCTAAATTTCCCCCTCCTTTTGAAAAAATACTGCGTACCTCGGAAGCTGATCTATTTTTGTTGTCTGTTGTTACTTCAACGATCAAACCAATGCCGCCTGGACCATATCCTTCATACAAAAGTTCCTCAAAGGTAACACCGCCCAACTCTCCTGCACCTTTTTTGATCGCACGATCAATATTATCCGCAGGCATGTTCGCCTGTTTCGCTTTAGTGATGAGGGTTCGTAGTCTTGGATTAAATTCCGGGTCTTTACCTCCGTCGCGAGTTGCCAAAGAAATTTCTTTGCTAAACACACTAAAGATTTTACCTCTTTTTGCATCAACTGCCGCTTTGTGTCGCTTGGTTGTTGCCCATTTACTATGTCCAGCCATGTGATGTGATTGATTTCAGGAATCTAAATTCGTCAAGTACCTTTTTTCATTCGTTCTCTTAAGAATTTATACGCCTGCTTCGTTTTTTCCTTTTTCTCCAAAGAGGATTTTCTCTTGGATGAAGTCATTTCTGCCAGTTTATCATCGGAGTAATTAGACAGTCTTTGTTTATACAATCGATCTAATTCTTCTAGTTTCAGGGGAGCTTTCAGTTTCAATCCAAGGAAATTTCTGTGCTTTCTCTCTTCGTCACTCATTTCTTGCAAACCGTGTTTTGCCACCGTCCCGATATTTCGATCAAACTTATCCCCTGTAGTACTTTCAATTTTCTTAGTTTTCTCACCCTTGAGAGGTTCCTTTTTGGTAACCAATGTCTGCAGGATGGTCATCAGATTTTGAACTGTCCAATATAGAACCAAGGCAGAAGAAAAGAAATAGAGGAAAATGAGAAACATGAAAGGCATGAACCGCATCATTTTCGCATTGATTCTTTGTGCCTCACTCATTTGGGGTCCAAGTTGCATCGGGGTAAGTCGCATCTGAAACCATTGTGTGACAACCATAAGGATCGGAAGTAAATTGGCAGAAAATCCAAAGATTTCTGCAATCTGATCTTGCTCGGAAAGATCTCTGGCCCATAAGAAATCCTGCCCATAAAGTTCTGCCGCCGACCGGAGCATCCAAAACATTCCTAAAAAGATGGGTATCTGAATCATTATCGGCCAACAACCCGCAAATGGATTTACCTTATGCTCCTTGTAAAACTTCATCATTTCCTGATTCAGTTTTTGCGGACTTCCTTTGTGTTTTTCACGAAGAGCAGCCATTGGTTCCTGTAAAGCCTGCATTTTTTTCTGGGAACGGGTGGCTTTGGCAGTCAAAGGCCAAAGAATAAGCTTCATCAAGATAGTCAGAACAATGATACCCAATCCATAACCTCCGAGCATACCACTGAACAAATTAAGTAAATAGCTTAGTGGCTCTGAGATCCACCAAAAGACTCCAAACTGCATTACCTTATTTTGGTCGGAGCCTAATTCAGAAAGTAATTTATAATCTTTGGGTCCCGAATAAACTTCAAAATCTAGATTTCGCTTCTCGCCGGGTGCCAAAACTCCTAAAGCAAATGTAATCTTACCTCCAACTCCTGATTGAGTATCAGTTGTATTTGAATCATTGTTTTTAACAGATTCACCCTCAACAAGTATTTCACCTAAAGAATGAACGGGGCGGATTAAATTGACGAAAAATTGATTATTAACACAAACCCATTTAGCTTCGGATAAAAGTCTAGGTTCCATTTTTCCATTTGTGCCCATTTCATTAAGTTGTATGAATTCCTCGGCTTCACCGTCAATTCTTCCACTGCATTTGGCACAGGAACAACCCTCGGCCAATGGAGGTCCAAAGTTGTAATATCCCACATTTAGGTAGGTTGAAGAGTTGTCAAATGGATTGTACAACCTCGGAATTTGAAAGGCTGAGCCTAGGTGCAACTTTAATTTATCCAGTTGCACCGGATAGTCATTAAGATTTTCAATTGAGGTTCTATGGTTGATAACATAAGAGGAATTATGTTCCCGCCAGTATTCACGCGTAATTTTAATTTTCTCATTTGATATCCATTCGTAAGAAATTTTTTGGTCATTGGATTCTTCATTAATTGCAAAATTTTTGTTATTGCTTAGCAAAGAAATTTCACTTCCATCCATCTTGTGAAAAGAAATTCCCAATAGCGGAGTTCCAGGTTGGGGCATTTTATAAGATTTATTGAGTCTGTCGTGTTGATGTAAATGAATATTTCGTATTGATCCAAGATGGCTTGTAAAAGTAAGGGAAGAAAAATTATTGGAAAATTCATGAAATAAATCTTCTGGTTGTTTTAAATTCTCCTTTAGCAATACATCCCCAGCATTTCCTACGGTAAAGGGTTTTTGCGTTATAGAGTTGTTGAGTTCAGCAAGTGCAAAACTAAAATTTGAATCCTCCGCTTCTAATGGGCGTGTAGTAGTTGTCTCGTTGGTTCTTTCGATTTGCTGCTCACTTTGTTTCCATATTAGAAAAAAGGCACCAACCAGAAAACAAAATCCTATCAAATAGTTTTTCATTTCAAAACACCGAGTTTGCCAAGAAAACGGTCAAATTCATCTTCTAAGACTCCGAATTTTTGTTCGAGCATAGCTTTTCTTGGCAAGATAATCATTGAAACTTTACTTTGTATTTTCGGAACATTCTTCCTGAACATTTCACGGACTAATCTTCTCGCCCGGTTCCGTTCATGTGCATCTCCTATTTTTCGCGTAGCTATAATTCCTATTCTCACAGTTTCATTTTTCTGGCAGTAAGTGAATTGTCCCCAAAAGTAGGGAGTTTTGGCTTTTTGGTTACTTTTTTTTACTTTCCCGAAGTCATCCTTCGTATGCAGTCTCATTGACCGCGAGAACTTTTCCCTCACGAAATTCTTAAGTACTATCTAAAACGACGGGCTACCGAGGCAGTTAAGCGGGCACGACCCTTTCGCCGTCGATTTTTAACTACCTTGCGACCAGAAGCTGTTAAATTGCGTTTACGGAAGCCAAACTTACGAGCACGGCGTATCTTGGAAGGGTTGTATGTAGGTTTCATCGAAAAACTCACAAACACTAAAAGAAAACACTTCAAAGTCAAACATTCTGCATAAACCGAATTTATCCTTTGATCTTGCGATCTCAAAATAAGCTGACAAAATGAAAATAATGTTTGTCCCGTTCGTCTAGCCAGGTTAGGACACCGGGTTTTCATCCCGGCAACAGGGGTTCGAATCCCCTACGGGACGCCATGTTTCTTGCGAACTTTAAAAAGAAGTTTAGATATCTCCCCATGCCATTCAAATCACCTGACATAATTGTTAATGGGGCTACGCACAACAATTTAAAAAACATCAGCCTGAAAATTTCTCCCGGGGAATTGACGGTTATCACAGGATTAAGTGGCAGTGGCAAATCCACACTTCTTTTTGATGTCCTCCATGCAGAAGGGCAGAGAAGATATGTCGAAACCTTCAGTCCATATGTCAGGCAATTCCTAGATACCTTGCCCCGTCCCGAAGTTGATTCCATTGAAAATGCCAGGCCGTCCATTGCAGTTGAGCAAAAAAACTCAGTAAGGAATTCTCGGTCCACCGTAGGCACAATGACTGAGTTATGTGATTACTTTAAGGTTTGGTTTTCAGCTGTATCCTCTTTGTTTGATCCAATAACGAATGATGAAATCAAACTTGAAACCACCGAATCACAGGCCGATACTATTTTAAAAAAATATCCTACTAAGCATGTAGTTGTGGGCTTCCAATGTAAAAAACCTGACGGGTTAGAATTTTCAGCATTCAAGACATTTCTCCAAAAGGCAGGACACGCTCGCATTTTGATTAGCGGAAAATATGTAAGACTTTCCACATTCAATCAAACGGGTGTCACGATTAAACAAACATTCGTAGTCATAGACAAAATACAGGCTCATAAGAAAAATCGTTCTAGGTTAATCGATGCAATTCGCATCGCACTTGATAAAGGGCATGGATTGGGAGAAATAAGGTCCGAAAGTGGGGCATTACTCGAATCCTTGCTTCTTGGTTTGCGATCAAAGAGCAACGGTAAAACATTTTCTTCACCCAAGCCGAATTTGTTTTCTTTCAACTCACCCCAAGGAGCCTGTTCGGAGTGCAAGGGTTTTGGAAAGACGATATCCATTGACAACCATAAAGTTATACCTGATCTGTCCCTTTCTATTTCCGAGAACGCCATTCGGGCTTTCTCGGGAAAAGTATTTAACCATTGCCAACATGATTTGCTGGCATTTTGTAATGCGGGATACTTGGATGCACTAAAGCCGATAGGTGATTTTACAGACAAGGAAACTAATCTTTTATGGAAGGGTGACCCAAACTATAAGGAAGGAAGTTCTACTTGGTATGGAATTGATAATTTCTTCAAGTCGATTGAAAAGAAGACGTATAAAATGCATATTCGGATTTTTCTTTCAAAATACCGAAATTACTTTGATTGCAAATCCTGTGACGGGAAAAGATTAGGAAAGGAATCTATGTTGTGGAAATGGAATGGAAAATCTTTACCTGACTTGTACTCTATTCCAATCGAAGAATTGGTAAATATCCTGCCCCGGAAAGCAAATTCGAAAAACCAAAAGATGAACCTTGCTCTCGAGGGAATTAAGCAAAGACTAAATTACCTACAAGAAGTTGGACTTGGGTATTTAACTTTAGATCGCTCCACCAAAACACTCAGTGGAGGAGAAACGCAAAGGGTGAACCTAACCACCTGTCTGGGTTCTGCGTTAACGGATGCCATGTTTGCCTTGGACGAGCCTACCATAGGTCTACATGGGAAAGATATTGGTAATTTAATTAAAATTCTAAGAAAACTTGCTGATGCAGGAAATTGTGTATGTGTGGTCGAGCATGACGAAAATGTTATTAAGGCAGCTGACAAAATTATTGAGATTGGTCCCAAGCCCGGTTCCAGAGGAGGAAGGGTTATTTTTGAAGGAGACACGAAAAGCCTACTTAAATCCAAGGATTCTCTGACCGGAAAGTGGCTTGTCGACCAAGAAACAAATCAATACGAAGCGGATCGCCATAAAATTGATTCTGCTCCTTTAGGGTACATAAGTATTAAGAATGCAAAGAAATTTAATTTAAATAAATTTTCAGTGGATATCCCACTCGGCCAATTGGTTTGCATAGCCGGAGTATCTGGTTCAGGAAAATCTACTTTGGTTAACCATGTCATCTATAAGGGTTTATCTGATGAGGCAAAGGGTCTAAATGGAACCGTCACTACGAACAAGGATTTTGATGAAGTCATCCTTATCGACCAGAGCACCGTGTCCAAAACGCCAAGGTCCAACCCAATTCTATACACGGACGGTTGGAGCCCCATTAAGGAGGCTCTTGGTAGAACTGAAGATTGCAAACTCCTTGGATATCTTCCCAATGATTTTTCCTTTAATAGTGGAAATGGCAGATGCGAAGAGTGCGGGGGACTTGGCTACGAGGTTGTAGAAATGCAATTTCTATCAGATTTACAAATACCATGCAGTTATTGCAACGGGATGAGGTTCAAAGAGGACATATTAAGCATTAAATTAGAGTCGTTGTCCGTATCTGAAATCCTAAATCTTTCTGTTGAAGATGCCCTGAGTTATTTTTCAAATCTTCCCAAAACCAATAAAAAACTTAAACTCCTACAATCGGTTGGGTTGGGATATCTTACGCTGGGCCAGCCTTTAAATACCTTATCCGGAGGAGAATCGCAGAGACTTAAGCTTGTTAAATACTTGGGTTCAATTTCAAAAGGTAAATCTCCTGCGATCCTGTTGATCGATGAACCCACTACTGGTTTACACATGCAGGATGTGAGTAACCTCATACAAACTCTTAAGTCTATCGTGAATTCAGGACATTCAATAATACTCGTAGAACATAATCCACAAGTCTTAAGGAGTGCTGACTGGATTTTGGAGATGGGGCCAGGTGCCGGCAGTAAAGGGGGTCATGTTATTGCAAAAGGGAGCCCCCACACCTTACGCAAAAAAGACACGCTGACTTCAAATTACATATTCCCTCAACCTTGCAACTCTTCGGAAATAAGAAAACCTTTTTGTGAAAGGTCATCTTCTTTCAGCCAAGATCGAAATCTTACAATCGTCGGGGCCAAGGAAAATAACCTTCAAAACTTGGAACTACAGATTCCTCATGGAAAGTTTGTGGTGGTAACCGGACCTTCCGGTTCGGGAAAATCCTCTCTTGCCTTTGATGTGGTATTTGCGGAAGGGCAGAGACGGTTTATGGAGTCAATGAGTGCTTATGCAAGGCAGTTCGTGGAACAAATGAGCAAACCCAATGTTGACTTCATTGAAGGAATGCAGCCCACTGTTGCAATTGAACAAAGAGTAACGAGGGGTTCCAAAAAATCGACCGTCGGTTCAATTACAGAAATAACACAATACCTCCGATTACTTTACGCCAGGCTTGGTATCCAAGTAAGTGAGGAAACGGGAAAACCTCTTGAGCAGTTAAGTACTCAGCAAATAGAACAAAATTTAATTAAATACATCCGAAATCTCTTTAACATTAGTTCAACCTCATCCGTAAAATTACTTTCCCCCGTGGTTACAAATCGTAAAGGACACCACAAGCCAATTGTGAATTGGGCACGGGAAAAAGGGTTCGAGATGGTAAGGTGTGACGGTCAGTATTTCCACACGGATGGATTTGAAGGACTCGACCGATACCGATTGCATGACATAGAGGTGGTGGTTGGTGAATGGGAAAAAATGCCGTCCATTCCTCATCTAAAATCATCGATAAGTCTTGCCCTGAACACTGGTAAAGGCAGATGTTTACTGGTCTATGGACGAAAAGAGGAGGAAAATTGGTTTTCGACCAAAAGAGTAGACCCGAGCAATGGGAAAACATATCCAGACTTAGAACCCTCGTTTTTTTCATGGAACTCGGCAAAGGGTAAATGTTCATATTGCAAAGGGTATGGAAAGATTTACGACTGGATGAAGGAAGATTTGCCAGCCAGTGGGGACTGGTGGAAAATAGAGAATGGTAGTATCTGCCCGAAATGTAATGGCCAAAGACTAGGACCCATAGCAAGGCATGTCATTTTAGAATCTAGTAAACATAAACCACTTTCACTCCCCAAATTACTTTCTCTACCTCCCTCTAAAATTATTGATTTTCTCTCTTCTCTGAAAATCAAATCCATGCAGAAGCCAATCTTACAAAGTATCATTCCAGAAATCACTGACCGACTCGGATTTATGAAAAAAGTGGGGCTCGAATATCTCACTCTCGACCGAGAAACATCGTCTTTATCGGGCGGAGAGGCACAAAGGATTCGACTCGCGAGCCAACTGGGATCGAATTTATCCGGTGTTTTGTATGTTCTGGATGAACCTTCAATAGGTTTACATCCGATTGATAACCAGAGGCTAATCGATGCTCTTCGAAAACTCCTTAGTCGAGGAAATTCACTCCTAGTCGTAGAGCACGATATGGAAACCATAAACCAAGCTGACTTTATTATAAATATTGGTCCCGAAGCGGGATCGCGAGGAGGAACTATTTTGTCATGCAGTAAACCAAAAGACGAAATCAAGGAAAGTGTATCTACTTATAATAATTCAAGAAATCTGTTTGAGAAAATTAAAAAACTCGACCTTCCCAAAGGAATCAGAACCCCCAAGGACCCCAGCTGGATACATCTGAGCAAAGCTAATTTTAGAAATATCAAAGGCTCATCTTTTTCGGTTCCCAAAGGCAGGCTGACGGTTTGCTGCGGAGTTTCTGGAGCTGGGAAATCTACTTTTATAAGAGGCATTCTTTTCCCCATGATTAAGCAGGCTATCGTTACAAACGATGCAGCTTTGGCAACTGAGAAAGGCCAAATCAAAAACGGAAACGATTTTGGCAAAGCAATTGAAGTTGACCAAAAGCCGATTGGTAAAACATCCCGATCCACACCAGCCACCTACTTGGGGGTTTGGGATAAAATTAGGGGACTTTTTGCTCAAACACAGGAATCAAAAACATTGGGATTTAATTCTAGTACTTTCTCTTTCAATGTCAAAGGCGGGCGATGTGAAACCTGCAAGGGAAATGGTAAAGTCAAACTGGAAATGAACTTCCTTCCAGACTCCTATGTTACATGTTCATCTTGTAACGGAAAAAGATTTAAGGAGGAAATTCTTTCGCTGACCTGGAATGGAAAAAACATTGCCGAGGTCTTAAATTTAACTTTTGAAGAGGCTCGCGATTTTTTTGATTTTGACCATATCTTACAAGAAACTTTTAGCTTAATGGTGGAAACGGGGCTCGGCTATTTAAAACTTGGCCAAGCATCACCCACCTTGTCGGGAGGAGAAGCACAAAGGCTCAAGCTCGCTTCCGAACTTTCAAAAGGTATTGATGCTTTCAAGTTTTCCAGTCGCCCACAAGCGAAGCCTAACTTCTATGTTTTGGAGGAGCCAACGATTGGTCTACATCAAAAAGACCGGATTAAATTATTGCACTTGCTTCGCAGACTTGTAAGAGAAGGTCATACCGTGGTAGTGGTTGAGCATGATATAGACCTTATTTCATCAGCTGATTATATTATTGAAATGGGACCAGCGGGGGGTGACCGGGGAGGGAAAAAAATCTTTCAGGGCACTGTGGGCAACCTAGTAAGGTCAAAACGAAGTCCAACCGCTAAGTTTATCTACAAAGTCAATCAATCTTTTATTTCTCAATCCTGATAAAAATTTTCTTACCTACCTTGATCACAACATCTTTTTGATTTGGTTCTAAAACAAATTCCAACTCAGGGTCATCAACCCTTTCATTATCCAATTTGATTGCACCCTGTTTCACCAACCTTCTAATTTCTCCCCTAGAACCAAACTTTTCCGTGGAAGCTAAGACATTCAACAGGCTTGCTTTTTCCAAATTAAAGGAGGAAAGAGAAAAAGCAGGCATCTGCTCGGGCAGTTTCCCTCTAGAAAATACTTTGGAAAATTCTTCACCTTCTTTTTTAGCAATAGAGTTATCAAAAAACAAAGAGGTCAATGACTCCGCCAATGCTTTTTTGGCTTCCATCGGATGAAGTTGCTTCATTTCTTCTATTTGACTGTCCTTATAATTAAGAAGCAATTGAAAATACTCCCACATTGCTTGGTCAGATAAAGACATAGCCTTACCAAAAATATCTTTTGATGAATCATTAAAGGCAATAAAGTTGTCATAACTTTTAGACATTTTTCTTACTCCATCCAAGCCAACAAGCAAAGGCATAGTCAGGACTGCTTGTGTGTTCATTCCTATGTCTTTTTGTAAATTTCTGCCCACAAGCATATTGAACAACTGATCGCTCCCCCCAATTTCGATATCAGATTCTAAGATAACTGAATCATACCCTTGGATCAGAGGGTACATGAACTCAATCATTGATATTGGTTGATTAAATTTAAACCTCTTGGAGAAATCATCTCTTTCTAGCATTTGAGCAACGGTCATTTTTCGTGATAGATTGAGGGCATCTGCAAAAGTCATCCTTGAAAACCATTCACTATTTCTTCTCACTACGGTTTTATTTGAATCTAAAATCTTGAAAGCTTGCTCTAGGTATGTGGATGCATTTTCTTCAACTTCTTCTTGAGACAACTCGGGTCGCAAATCAGAACGACCGCTGGGGTCACCAATTCTGGCAGTATAATCACCAATCAACAAAATTGCAGCATGCCCCGCATCTTGAAACTGCTTTAACTTATTCAATACGACAAGATGCCCAAAAGTCAGGTCAGGTCGAGTCGGGTCAACACCAAACTTGACCTTGAGTTTTTCGCCGGAACAAATCTTTTCAGTAAGCTCTTCCTTTCCTATGATAGTTTCAGCTCCTGAAAGTAATGTCTTGATTTCCATAATACGGTATATCTCTTTAAAAGATAATAGCTAACAGGACGAGTGCAGAATTGAATTTATTGATTATGATATTGTGATTCCGCTTGCTTTCGATCATTTCAACATTACCAAGTTAATCCTGTAACCCTGACAACTAATACAATATGACTTTAAACCTTGGCGATATCGCACCTGATTTTTCTCTCAAAACTAAAAACGCTGATGGTCTGAAGAATATTTCTCTTAGTGATCATAAGGATAAACAAGCGGTTGTTTTGCTTTTTTTCCCTTTCGCGTTCACTAGTGTTTGCACCGAAGAAACATGCTTCGTAAGAGATGACATTTCGTCATATAACGACTTGAATGCCCAAGTTTACGGCATAAGCGTGGACAGCCCTTTTGCTCAAGAAATTATGGCCGAAAAGGAAAACTTAAATTTCCCATTATTAAGCGATTTTAATAAAGATGTCTCTACATCATATGGTGTATTGTACGATGACTTTATTGGATTTGCTGGAGTTGCCAAAAGATCAGCTTTTGTAGTTTCAAAAGATGGATTTATTACCCATGCATGGTCATCAGATGATCCCAAGCAACTTCCTGACTTTGACGCAATTAAAGAAGCACTAAAATAATTAACTAAACAACTTAGTCTGCCCCACTTAATTAATTTAACAAGTAAAGTTATTCTAAATTTGATGAATTTCTGCCCCTTCGATCCACATTTGCATGTCGACGGAAAACAATCTGTTCAAGTTTTCATTAATTTGGATCTTCTTAACAAATAATCTAAACTAAACAAAGGGATTTCCGTGAACAAAGAAACTTATTATCAAGTTCACGACTCCCCAAAGGTGGCAATTTTACAAGTATTGAAAAAAGCTTCATACATTAATTGCGAACCAGTAAGAAACTTTCTTGATAAGAAATTCAATGAAGGACAAAGATCTTTCATTGTTGATTTTGCAAACTGCACAAGTGTAGACAGCACTTTTTTGGGTATTCTCGTTAGGCTAGCCCTGAATTTAAGAAATTCAGACGATGCTGGCAAGTTAGTGCTGGTTAACTTAACAGGGAGAAACCTGGAAACTGTAAAGAACTTGGGTATAGACAAAATAGCCGAGGTTAGCTCATTCTCAACGAAAGACTTTAAGGATTTGGAGTCTCTGAACAAAAAAGTGCAAACAGAATCTGCCTCTTCAGATACCATTTATGAAGCTCATAAAACATTGATGAACCTAAACGAGAAGAATCTTCGGATGTTTTGTGATGTAGTAAGTTTTCTCGAACAGGAAACAGACAGCACCAAATAATTTCTAAGTGAACCCACTTATCTTATTTTGTTCAGGTCTATTAATTGGAATAAGTCTTTATTTTTTTCACCGAAAAGAGAGCAAGAAGTTAATGGCATCCTTACGAGACAAAAATGCAAGACTCGAACAGGAGAAAAAAATTGTGATCGAATTTATGCATAACCTTGCAGTTGCCATAGGGGAGGGGATTCCTCGTAAAGAACTTTATCAAAGAATTGCCCATACTGCAGTAGTTACTACGGGAGCAATGAGTGCTTGTATTTACGAAAAAAACAAAAGCGGCAGACTACAGGGGGTTGCCGTTGAAGGCCTTTTTCCGCCCCAGCGTGCAATCAAACATTCTACCTTAATTAGGGATGAATCGAGAGCAAGATTTTTGGAAACAGTTTTAACCTCGGAAACACTTGAGGAAGGGGAAGGTATAGTTGGTCAGGTTGCCAAGACCGGAAAACCGGTTTTGGTTGAAGATGCAACTATTGATCCAAGGATTATACTTCACAGGGACGACTCTTTGAAATCAAAATCTCTAGTTTATGCTCCTTTGATCCATGACGATCGTAGTTACGGAGTTCTAGTAGTGGCCAACCCGACAAACGGATTGCCTTTTTCTCAAATGGATTTTTCTCTGATAAGTTCTTTGGCTGAACAAGCCGCACTTGCAATAAAAAATTCAGATGCAATGAACCTCAGATTGGAAAAATCGCGTATTGATTCCGACCTGCATCTTGCCAGTGAAGTGCAGGAGCTTTTCTTAACTCAGAAATTTCCCGTTCACAAAGGTTTAGAACTCGATGCACTGTACCTCCCGTCCGCTCAAGTTGGAGGAGATTTTTACGATTTTTATAAGCTTTCTTCGACGAAATTTGGGGTCTGTGTTGCAGATGTATCCGGAAAAGGAGTCCCGGCTTCCCTGCTTATGGCAATATGTCAAACTAACCTTCGGCATTTTGTTCAAAAATCAACCCAACCATCTGTAATACTCAAGAATTTAAATCAACAGCTTGAACAACGTATCCGCCAAGATATGTTTATCACCTTATTTTTCGCGATTATAGATACCAAGATCAAAAAAATCATATATTCGAGGGCTGGACATGAACCAGCTCTGATGATAAGGGGTGAGACAGTAGCAAAAGGTCATTCAAGGGTTGAAGAACTTCACGGTGGTGGAATGGCTGTTGGGATGGTTCCCTGCGAAATCTTTGACGAAATGATTGAAGACCATGAAACCAATTTTGAAAACGGTGATTGCTTATTGCTTTACACCGATGGGGTCACTGAAGCAACAAATGATGAAGGCGAAGAATTTGGAATCAAAAACCTCAAAAACTTTGCATCAAGCAATAATAATCATAGTCCCAAAATCATAAACCGTAAGCTAATCTCAAATTTAGATTCATTTTCATCAGCTCAATTTGAAAGAGACGATATCACTCTGCTAACGATTAAAAATATCATTGCCTAGGTTATTTTCCCCTCATCAAAATCAATGACATCTGCAAAAGAAATTATATCGTCTCGATCACTTGCTCCGAGATTATTTTTCACTTCCTTCAGTTTATCCTTTGCTATGTCAGCAGTACCCATTTGCACTACCTTTCTGTTCCAAATATGAGGGCTTAAATCTGAAGGAAAAATACTCTTTAATTTTTCATCCAACTCTTTTTGGTTCTCTGAATTTTTAACGCATTCAATAATTTGGTCCGGTTCTATCCCCAGATGCAGGCATAAGAAACCATCAAAGCCTTTAGTAAAATTCCTTTGATAACTTGCCGGCAGATTACCTGAAAGGTGCTTTTTTATTTTGGCCAAAAACCTTGGAAGGTGCAATAGACCAGTGTGATGCGCCACATAAGGTGAGGGAAGATCTAAGCAGGTTTCTCCAGTGGGACCATCGACAATATTTTTCTCCATGTTTGTAAAAATCTTATATTAGAGTTTGATAGATAATCATCCCGAATGAAGTCCCAAGAAAAAAAGCAGGTCATCCGTCGAATTGCGAAGTATTTATTTGAGCAAAAGGCACTTTTTGCAACCACATTGCTTCTTGCCTGCCTAATGACTGGCTTATCGGTGTGCGTACCAACTGTCATTCAGGAGGTATTAGACGATATCTTCGAGTCTGAATTATTTGAAAACGATATTCTGGTTCATGGGATTCTGTTGATCGGTTTAATGTTTCTAGGTAAAGAAATCCTGAATTGTCTGCGAATTAGAGTTAATAATAAACTGGAACAGAAAGTAATTTTTAAGGTCAGGAAAGATTTGCATGATAAATTACTGGATTTACCAATTAGCTTTTATGACCGTCGTAAAAGTGGCGAAATCGCGTCAAGAGTGGTTGAGGATGTTCAAAATGTCGAAAGAGCCATACTAGATGGGACCGAACAGGGCGTCATTGCTTTGCTTACCCTAACGGGAGTTACTACGATGATGTTTATACAGGAACCCCGTTTGGCTTTTTTAGTATTTTTACCCCTGCCTATCTTAGTCGTTCTTGGCTTTAATTACGCCAAAATTTCCAAAAAGAACTGGAAAGCGGTACGTGAAGCTTCCGGAGATTTAAATTCATTACTTGTCGAAGATATTCAGGGGAACCGCTTGATTCACGCATTCGCTCTTAAAGCAAGAGAGAGAAGAAGATTTGATCAAATTGGACGCATATTGGAAAGTCGTTCACTTGAAGCTATGTACAGATGGTCCATTCAAGGTCCGGGTGCGAGTTTTCTGTCTTCCTTGGGTATCCTCGCAGTCGTTGGAATGGGTGCATATTTACTTCAAAAGGAACCTTCCTTCACCTCAGGTAAATTCTTTGCATTCCTTTTGTATGCAAATATGTTTTATGATCCTGTTAGACAATTAGTATCCATAAATAATCTTGTTGCGGCAGGAAAAGCATCAGGTGAAAGGGTTTTTGAAATTCTTGATACACCCAACGAAATCAGCAACCATTCACAACCGCTAGATTTTCCACAGATTATAAAGGAAATAGAATTTAAAAATGTTTCTTTTTCTTATGACGACAGAAATACAATCATTCATGATTTGTCCTTTTCAATTCCCGAAGGATCAACCACTGCACTAGTGGGTGCAACCGGTGCAGGAAAGAGCACCACAGCAAACTTGTTGCTACGCTATTATGATATTTCATCAGGAACCATATCCATTGGCGGAAAAAGCTTAGATAGAATTGATCTTACAAATTTACGGCAAAACATAGGTTTAGTATCTCAGGATCCCTTTCTATTCGATGCAACGGTCAGGGAAAATCTTCTTCTTGCAAATCCGAATGCCAGAGATGATGAAATATGGCAAGCACTGGATATGGCTTCTGCTAAAGGTTTTGTTCAGGAATTGCCTTCACAAGAAAATACCATGATTGGGGAACGCGGAATCAGGCTAAGCATGGGAGAAAAACAAAGGCTTACACTGGCACGGGCTCTTTTAAAAAATCCTCCCATCCTCATTTTAGATGAAGCTACGGCAAGCGTAGATGTTGAGACAGAAAGATTTATTCAAAAAGCGTTGGACAACATAGTTGTGGGAAGAACTACATTGATAATTGCTCATCGCCTTAGCACCATTCGTAATGCTGACCAAATCCTCTTTCTTGAGAACGGCAAATTGATTGAAATCGGTAATCATGCTGAATTAATAAATTTGAATGGTAAATATTCCAAGTTCTGTGAATATCAAGAAAACTTGGTTGTTGCTTAACTTAAGTTTTGGATCGAAGTAGTAAAATCCTAATACTCAAAAAAATTAAGTATGGAGCAAATAAGAATATTAGGCTGAGGAAAGTTGCTGTAGAAAAACTACCAAGTGGACCGTACACAATCTCTTCTGCCCAAGTTCTAAGGGTAAGATCGATAAAATAACTAATATTAAGGGTCCTGCTAAGGTAATAAATCATTAAAGGCCAGACTGTGAAACCGATACAATTAAACAATAGAAAGAACCAGAGCTCTTTACCACTATCAGAATTTTTTGTTTTTGATTTCTTGACCACTTGCAAAAGAATTTTAAAGGTCTATGCTAGCGTAGTGCAATCCATTCCCAAATACTCTATGAAAAAATTCGCCAGACCAAACTTGATTATCCTTCTTGCCGCTTTTTCATATTCTTCAGGAAAAGAACCCAGTACCTTAAAGGTGTACGACGCAATAATAAATCCAGTTCTCGAAGCTAAATGCGTAAGTTGCCATGGAGCTGAAAAGAACAAAGGTAAACTCCGCATGCACAACAAAGAATCTCTTATACAAGGTGGTAGGGGTGCTGGTGATGCTATCATTGTTAAAGGAGAAGTCGAAGAAAGTGAACTGATTTATCGACTCACATTACCAAAGGATGACGAAGAGGCAATGCCTCCAATGGATGATGAGTCTCACTACAATCCTGTAACCATAGAGGAATTATCAGTTCTCAAATCTTGGATTAATTTAGGAGCATCCTTTGACATGATGGTAAATGATCTGGATCAAGCTGGAAAAAAAGCCGCGGAACATGTGCTTGAAAATTTACCAGTAAGGAAGCTTTCTGCGACTGCTCTGCTGATACCCAAACTCCCGGAAGTTTCTCCCGCTGACTCTACTGTGATTGAAAATTTGCGGAAGAATGGAATCCTGGTCATGCCTATCGCACAAAATACCAATACCCTTTATGTCAACGCATCCTACAATGGTAAGTCATTTACCGACGATAGCATTGCATTACTCCAACCGATTGCGCCTCAACTTTTATGGCTAAATGTTGCTAGAACCTCCATCACGGACAAATCGTCGAAATCCATCGCCAACTTTTCCCTCCTTGAAAGATTGCACGCTGAAAACACCTTTCTTACAGACGCTGCAACCCCAAATATATCCAAACTATCAAACTTGAAATATTTAAACCTTTACGGCACTGGAATATCCGACGCCTCGATTGAAAGTTTTCGAAAACTTAAAAAATTAGAAAAAGTATTTCTTTGGCAAACAAAAGTGACTCCCGCAGGTGCGGAATCACTGCGTAAGAATTTCGTTGATCCAAAAATTTACGCCCATTTAGCTAATGAAAAGTCCGCACTTGTCGCTAAAATTAAAGATATTTCTGAAACTCACGACCAAGAACTTGAAAAATTTAATACTAAGATCACACAGTTGTCTGCAAAGACCGAAGACACATCTCCGATAAACGATGAATGTCCTATTTCAAACAAGCCGATTGATAAAACTACGTTTATAAATTTTGAAGGAAGGATGATTGGTTTATGTTGTGGTAATTGTAAAACTAAGTTTGGAAAAGACCCTTCTTCTTACAGGTCGAAAATTTCCAATTTTGTACCTTCCGAAAATTTTGAGAATACCATGAAGGCGGTTGTTTCTTTAGAAACCGAAAAGTCAGAAGCTCTCGACAAATTCAGTACAAAGTTACGCGAAGTTACTTCAAAATTAAATTCTATGGGTCCACAAATAAACTTGGGCTGGTCTGTTGCACAAACAAAAAATTAATACCATAAGCTATGGTAAGTAATACTGGTTTAGGGTATTCTATATGAGACAAACCTGTATTTGCCGAGATACCAAACATAAAACCGATTAAAACCTCTCTGTAAGTTTTTCTTCACATCCTGCAAAGAACGAACAGGAGCACCGTTAATTTCAACAATTAAGACACCTTCTTTGAAATTATCCTGAGCACCCGTCGATTCAATCACCAACACTCCCTTAGTGTCTGCGGGTACTGCAAATTTCTTTCTGTTCTTGTTATTCAAAACTTCTAAATTAACTCCCGGTAAAATATCATTTCCCATCTCTCCCATAAGACCTAGGATTACAAAAAGAGTCATGGATACACCTGCTCTAGATATTTTGAGCGGTAATTTTGTTCCTGGTGCTGTCTGTGAAATAGCTACCCTAGTTTGATTGACTGAATTTACCTCCTTATCACCAACCGAAAGAATTAAATCCCCTTCCCGCAACCCAGCTCTTGAGGCAGCACTGCCTGGAATGACCTTGGCAATTAATGATCCGCCACTTAATTCCGTTTCATCTAGCTCAACTCCCAAAAAACCCCTTCTTAATTCTCCACCTTCAACGAAATCGGTCAGTACTTTACGGACCATGTTGATCGGTATGGCAAGTCCTATCCCAATACTGGAACGGGTTTGGGAAATTATAGCCGTGTTAATTCCTATTAGTCTACCTTTTGCATCTAGAAGGGCACCACCCGAGTTGCCGGGATTAATTGATGCGTCTGTTTGAATAAAATTTTCATAAGCTCCTGCTTCTCCCAAGACACCAAGTTCAGATTTCATAGTCGCTGAAATGATGCCCATTGTCACTGTTTTGCCCACGCCAAGTGGATTCCCAACGGCAAAAACCACATCCCCGACCTCTAGGTTTTCGCTATTAGAAAGCGTGACAAAAGGCAAGGGTCGGTCAGCATCAATTTTCAAAACAGCTACATCGGTGGATCTATCATAACCCACAATCGAAGCCTTATATTCTTCTTTTTCTGAAACTTTCACCAAAACTTCTTCTACTAAATCACCGGTGTTTTGATTTGCTGTTATCACATGAGCGTTGGTAATCGTATATCCATCTGGAGTGACAATTACTCCTGAGCCTATTCCTGCCGGCACCGGCACCTCCTCAATTCTTGGCTGATAAAGCCTTGGATATCCATAATATCTACGTAAAAATTCTTCGATTGGATTTCCTCCTCCTGGAAGAATTCTTTTGACAAATTGTTGCGTGGTCACTGACACCACGGCAGGTGTGGCTTTTGAGAGGACCGGCGCATATGATTGCGAAAAGTTAATTTCAGACCTGTCAATCTGAGAATTATCAACCTTTATCTTAAGTTGTGAGAAAAGGTTATGATTAAAAATGGCTATGGAGAAAATCAGGAACTTTAATATAATCTCTGATAAATGTTTCATTTATAAAACAGCGAAGAAATACGCCTCTTTTGTTTATCAATAAAATTAAGAAATCTTCAAAAGCCCTTTATTTGAAAGAGGCTTGAAATACTACTATCTGTATGCGTACGGTTAATTGCTTCTCCAAGAAGTGAAGCCACACTTAATTGCTTGATTGGCAAATCTCCGTATTCCATACCAACGGAATTAGTGGTGATAAGCTCATCCAACATACCACTCATTAATCGCGTACGACCGGTTTCATTTAACACACAATGACTTACAATTGCATTAACTTTTTGAGCCCCGCGTTCTTTTAAAAGTTTTGCTGCCGCAGTCAAGGTACCTGCGGTTTCCGTCATGTCATCAACCAAAAGGATCTCTCTTCCTTCCACTTCACCAACTAGATTCATTGCTTCCACCGTGTTTGCCCCCGTTCTTCGCTTTGCTACGAAGCCGAGAGGGCAACCCAGCAATTCGGAATATGCGTTTGCCATTTTCATTCCTCCTACATCGGGGGAAAAGATGGTCATATTACTGACATCTCGGTTCTTTATTTCATCAAAAAAAACAGGAGATGCATAAAGATGATCCACAGGGATGTCAAAAAAACCCTGAATTTGTTGGGCGTGTAAATCCATAGTCAAAACGCGGTTGACACCAGCTGCTACCAATAAGTTGGCAACCAACTTTGAAGTAATGGGAACACGCGGTTGATCTTTCCTGTCTTGCCTCGCATAGCCAAAAAAGGGAATAACTGCAGTCACTCTTGCGGCTGAAGCTCTCCTTGCAGCATCAATCATAATTAATAACTCCATGACATTATGATTGGCCGGTGATGAGGTTGATTGAACGAGGAAAACATCTGTTCCTCGGATATTCTCATTAAATCGCACGAAACTTTCATTATCGGGAAAAGCCGTCACAAGTGCGTCCCCCAAAGGCACATTCAAATAAGAACAAATTTCTTGAGCCAAAGGAAGGTTTGAGGTGCCACTAAAAACTTTGATACTGGAAGTGTGATCCATTGTTAATGAATTAATTAGCGACCGAGTCCTGAGCAATCCTTTTGAATAAATCAGGAAGTTTTCTTTGCAAAACTGAGATTTTATGAGCTAACTGCACTGGTAGAGCAGGGTTACCCTTGAGAAAAGCACCGGCTTCAACATTTTTAGTGATACCCGCCTGCCCGGCGATTTTAGCTCCTTTTCCTATTTTCAAATGGCCAGCAAACCCTGCCTGACCACCAACTACGACTCCATCTTCAAAAACCACGCTTCCCGCAATACCTACCTGGGCCACAATTAAGCAACCTTTGCCTATTCTGACATTATGCCCTATTTGAACTAAATTATCGATCTTCGTACCTTCCCCGATTCGAGTTTCTTCAAGCCTAGCCCGATCTACACAAGTATTTGCACCGATCTCAACATCATCTTCTATAATTACTTTTCCAAGATGAGGGATTTTTTCGTGAGATGTGCCAACTTGCTCGAACCCATAACCCTCAGATCCAATTACAACTCCCGAATTTAAATGAACTCCATTCCCAATCTGACAATTGGATAGCAACTTAACATTTGGGTATAAATGACAGTCTTCTCCAATGAAGACATTATCTCCGATATGGCAGTGGGATTCGATATAGGTGTTTTTGCCAATTCGAGCACCTTCTCCTACACAACTAAAAGGCCCCACAGAGACACCTTTCTCAATAGCAGTATTCTCATGAACTGATGCAAGCGGATTAATGCCCGCAGGAGGTTTCAAAAAAAGTTCTCCGTAAATTAACCTGCAAATCTTAGCCAAAGAGCGGGAAGGGTTTTCCGTCTTAATAAATAATTGATTTACTTTCGGACTGCTATCAGAATAGTCAATAGGTAGTAAAATAAAGCTCGCGACCGAATCTTTGACATCAGACCTATATTTGGGATTAGCCAAAAACGATAAATCTCCTTCTTCAGCTTTGCTTATGGAAGAAATTCCAGTGATAGAAACCTTTTCTGTACTCCCCTCTATTTGGTAATCGGGGATTACCTCTTTTATCACTTCCAAATCCAGAGAAAAGCCCATAATTGAGTATGACCCTTGAATACTCCCAGAGATTATGTTTTTATTCTGAAGAATTGAGGATAACAATTACATCCTCAGTTATATTTAATTTATCTGAAGCAAAAAAAACACCTAATTGAGTCTCGGATGAATTTAATACTAATTCCAATTTTTTGGTAATTGAAACTTTTTCAATCGCTCCCCGAATATCACCCAGATGTTCAACAAGCAGATTTTTTTGGCGCTGGGCGATGGTTGCCCGTGCGCGCTTTTCGTAGGCAACCATATCGTCTTTTTTTTCCTGTGCTTTCTTGACCTTTTCCTGATACTTGCCCTTCAGGGTTGAACTATCAATGTTTGGGTTTTTCAACTTCTCTTCCATTTCACGAAGTTCTTTAACGATATTACCCAGTTCGTCCCTGAAAATATCAATCTCCTCTTTTGCTATTTTACTCGATTTCTCAAGTCTCTCACGGGCTTCTTTTACTTTTTGATAGCCATCAAAAACTTTTTGTACATCAACAACCGCAACCTTTTGAGAGTAGGCCACAAATGGGATTATTAATAAGAATAGAGTAAGGAATCTGAATGTGATCATTTTGAGTTAGAAGTTATAAGGATGAAAACTTAAAATCTGGAACCTCCAGAAAAGTGAAATTGTGGAGAACCACCAGTGTTGGAAGGATCAGTAATCGGGAAACCAAGATCTAAACGTAAGGGCATACCCATCACCATAATTCTAACCCCAAAACCCCAGTTGTCGTGCCATCCTTCGTAAACACTACCTGGGGTCAATTTGAAATCACCTCTCCTTAAGTACCCAGCATCATAAAACAAAGCCAACCTCAACGGGTCTGCTACTTTAAAAGTGTATTCAAGGCTAGCGTATGAATATGAATTTCCTCCTTCTGGCTCACCTTCAGCAGGGTCTATCCCAACATCGCGATAATCCCATCCTCGAAGATTGTAAGGTCCGCCAAGGAAAAATCTTTCAAAAAAAGGCACATTTGCATCTTCACCATTAAACCTGCCTATAGTACCAATTTTTCCGGATAGTGACAAAACCTGTTCCATGGGGTCGAAAGTTTCAAGGAAGCGTGCTCCCTGCAATTCCAACCGTCCATATTCTGCATCGCCCCCGAAAATTCCTCCAGCGAACTCTTTTCTGAGAGCAACAATACTGCCTTCCTTTGGGAAAAGAATACTATCCCTGGTATCGCGACTAAGGGTAAGACCTACTTTTGATATCAACTGCTCGATTTCGCCGTTATTGGCATCTTGGCGAATAAACATTGGGGCATTCGAATCTATGTCATCAATTAGAACATCCTCATAACTGTAAAACACTCTTCCCTCTACCAGTTCAAACAAACGTTTACGAAAATAGACCTCAAATCCGGCACGCATTTCATCATAATAAGAGCTATAGTAGTCAGATTTCTCACGAAAAGCTTCGAAACCGGCGGCCACTCTTCGGTTAAGAAACCATGGCTCTTCAATAGCCAATCGTGCTTCATTGCTCCGTGACCCAAGCTTTAAGCGAAGACGGAACTTTTGACCATCTCCCTGCAAGCGATAGGGACTTCTCCACTTCATGATATCAAAATTACCCTGCCGAAATTCTGCAAACATCATGGCCTTCTCAAGAGTACTAAATCCGACGCCAAAAGAAACATGTCCGGTACGACCCTCCTTCACATCAACAACCAAATTTCTTCGCGTGTTTTGCAATTCAGGATCCTGGGAGGCAATCGGTTCATCATCTAAAGATACTTTCTCGAAAAACCTCGTGTTTTTTAGACGGGCTTCGCTTGTTTCCATTCTCAACAGATCAAAAGTTTCTCCAGGGGCAAGTGCAAGTTCCCGAATAATTGCAATAGTTTTAGTCTTTTCATTTCCACGAACCTTAATTGAATTAACCGTAAACTTATTATTTTCAGTGATCTCAAAACGCAGGTCTATTTGATTGGTTTCCAAATTGGGTGTCCTAATTGCTCGGACGCGTGCATCCAAGTAACCTTTTTCTCCATATTTTTTTCTGAGCCGATTTCTTTCATCGCTGAGCAAAGTGGGTGAATATGGATCGCCTGTCTCTATTTTTGATTTTTCACCTTTTCCTGAATACCCCATTAATTCATCTGTCCCAATCGATATATTTCCCACTACGGATTGCTTACCAAAAAAGGATCTCTTCCCTTCCTGCACTCCTATCACTAATTCAATGTCAGATTTGCCCACTGGATTGACCTTCACTGAAGATTGTTCAATGGAAACATCTAGAAATCCTTCATTACGATATGTTTCGCGAAGTATCTCGAGATCTTCTTCAATAATTTCCGGACGGTATTTGGATCTTTTGGACCAAAATCTCCAAAATCTCCATGAAGCCGTCTCCATCACTTTTAAAAGTTTCTTGGCTTCGAGGAATCTATTCCCTTCAAAAAGAATTTTGGATATAGTCCTTTTTTCTCCTTCCTCAATGTTATATTCAATGGTTATAGGCGACTTATCGTCACCACGAACAACTTGTACATCGATTGAAGAATTCCAATATCCTTTCTCAAGGTATTTTTCCACTAGTAGATTTTGATCCTCCTTCAAAGTTGCCTCATCCAAGAGATCTCCCTCTTTCAGGGAAATGGTTTTTTCCAATTTCCGGATGGAAAACTTTTTATTACCTTTAAAATATATTTTCCCGATCCTTGATTTTGTCCAAACTTTAAAAATCAAAGCCACATTATTCTCATCGCTTTTATCAGTATTCAGAAAAACCCTCACATCTTCGACCGACCCAGTTGAAATCAAATTCCTGATTGATTTATCGATGGAGGCAGCATCGTAAATTATGTCTTTCTCAACCTGCAAATTTTGTAAAATAAAAGATTCGCTCAATGTTTTGGCTCCCACTAATTGTATTTCAATTTCCTTGATTTTTTTACCCTCTGGAGAAACTTGTGCCCAAAGCAGAGCGAGTCCAAAAAAGAAAAATGAATAGGGGAAAAAAGTACGAAAAAATCTCATTAAATTAGTTTAAACGTGGCTGACCTTGAAGAATTTCAAATCTCGTATATTTCCTGCGGAAAGCAAGATCAACATTTCCTGTTGGACCATTTCTTTGCTTCGCTAGCAACAATTTAATCGGCTCATAGTCTTCAGCTTGCTGTTCCTCTTCAGCATTCTGGTCTGATTCTCGAATATCCTCACCTTTTCTATGCTTTCCTAGTAGCATCACCACATCCGCATCCTGCTCTATCGCACCTGATTCCCGAAGGTCTGACAGGCGAGGGTCCCTTCTTTCTTTCTCTGAATCTCGATTAAGCTGACTGAGAACTATGACAGGTACATCCAGTTCCTTCGCCATTGCCTTCAACCCCCTTGAAATATCTGAAATTTGATTTTCCCGGGACAAGGCTTTGGCATCGCCTGAGATTAATTGAAGATAGTCTACCACGATTAAATGCAAATGATTTCTCATTTTAAGTCTTCGTGCTTTTGCCCGAATTTGATTAACACTCAATCCGCTTGTATCATCAACCCACAGCGAAGCTTTCTGAAATTCTTTACTTATCGCATTAAGTTTTTCAGCATAATCCTTTCGAACAAATCCTCTCCTAAGATCGTTCATATTAACCCGTGCTCTTCCACAAATCATTCGCATAGCCAACGAAGTCGCACTCATTTCAAGACTGTAAACAAGAATGTTTTTAGGTTTCTCTTCGTACTTCTTTGAAAAAGCAATGTTTTCAACAATATTCATGGCGAAACTTGTTTTTCCGACGGAGGGACGAGCTGCCAGCACAATCATTTCACCCGGCTTAAAGCCGTTAGTTAGATTATCTAGTTCTTTGTACCCGGTTAAAAGTCCGTCCATCTCTTCGTGAGATAGCATTCTTTGAATTTGCTCCATAGCGTGATTAACCGGTTCACGAAATGGTACCGATGCCCGTATATTGCTTTGATCAGCAAGCGAACAAACTCTCTGCTCTATCCCGGAAAGAAAATCATCGACATTTCCTTGGAGTTGGTTGGCGTCATCGATAATTTCAAAAGCAACATAAATACATTTACGAAGGATTGCTTTTTGTTTAATAATATCGAGCCAGAAGGGTGCGTGAGCAATCGTTTCAATACGGGAAGTTAAATTGATAATAAAGTCACGGCCACCGATTTTTTCAAGATTTCCTAAATCCGAAAGTTTATCGGAAAGGAGAATCTCATCTGCTTCTAGGTTTTCCTTATACAATAAGAGGAGGGCTTCGAAAATAAGTTGGTGAGATTGTTCATAAAAATGATCCGAGCTAATGGATTGTTCCATGCATCTTCCGATAACTTCACCAGATGTGTCCACGATGCAAGCTGCAAGCAAACCTTGTTCTGCATCCAAGCTATTGGGCAGAGGTCGACCCGGTAATACCAGCGGGGGGGAGGTGTTTCCAGAAGTTTTTACACCCGAGTTATGACCAGTCGAATCTGTGGATGAAGGAGACAATGAGGGCATACCTGGTATCGCCTCTACGAAGTTTATTTAGCTACTTCTTCGATTGGATTCTCTGAAACTACTTCAACTTTGAATTGAGCAGAAACATCCTTGTGCAATTGACAAACGACTTCCGTTTGTCCCAATTCCTTAATGGGTGTAAACTTAACGAGGTGTTTTTTATCTAAATTAAAACCCTTTTCTTCAAGCTTTCCTAAAAGCTGCTGGGCAGTAACCGAACCAAACAATTTACCTCCAGAACCAGTCTTCACGGCGACAGCAACGGAAATATCGTTCAACTTGGAAGCAATTTCTTGTGCTCCCCAAATTTCTTCAGATTCCCTTGCAGCTCGAGCAACCTTAAGAGCATCAAGTCTCTTTTTGTTTGCCTGATTGAGGGGCAGGGCTTTATTGCGAGGAAAAAGAAAATTTCTGGCATAGCCGGGACGGACCTTTACGATATCACCTTCAGATCCTAGGTTTTCGATTGGTTCAAGAAGTAAAATTTCAGTTATAGGCATAATCAATGAGGGGTGAAAGTGGTTTTATATTTAGAAGGGGACATCTTCGTCGAGATCAGGATCGGACTTCGGAATAGGATTGCTGGTCATAGATGAGGATTGATTTCTGGGGGTCTCCACTTTGGGAGGGGTGTCAATATCTGGTTGCCTTTCGCCCAATCCAGAAGCTTCCTGTTTGGAGTCAACAAATTCAAAGTTATCCAAAACTACCCGTAAGGCACTTCTTTTTTCACCTTCCTTGGATTCCCACTGGTCAAACTTCAGTCTGCCTTCCACAAATATTGATCTGCCTTTGGTGAAAAATCTTCCGACGGCCTCCGCACGAGGACCATAGCATTCGACATCGACAAAAGTTACTTCTTCTTTGCGGTTACCTTCCGCATCCTTATAGTTACGATTTAAAGCCAACCCAAAATTACAAACGGGTCGACCGTTTGAAAGCATCTTAACATCAGGGTCCCGAGTCAGATTCCCAATGAGTAAAACTTTATTCAGAGAGGCCATCTATTATTATTTGCGCTCAATCAAAACGCGATCAACCTTTTTTTCGAGACGTAACTTTGCTTTCAAGCGTGAAGGCATTTCAGGATCACCCGAAAGTTCGAATTGCAAATAGACTCCTCCACTTGCTTTTCCCTTTTGTGGATAAGCAAAGTCGTGGGTTCCCTGGCTTTCAACTTTTTGGACTTCTCCATCCGCACTTACAATGATTTTGCTCAGTTTAGGAATCACTTCATCAGTTGATCCACTGGAGCCTTTTGGATCGAATACAATAGTTGCTAGATAATTATTTTTCATGATTAAAATTGAGGGGAAGGGATTGATTATAGAGATTCATAGCTTTTTCGACTCCCTCTGTCATTAGGGAATTCAGGGCATTGAGGAAATGCCTAGCCTGCATCTCCAAGGTAGCTTTTTCTTTTAAAGTAAATTTTGACAAAACATGCTTGGCTAAATCCATTTCTGGGTTTTGCTTCGATCCGATGCCAAGGCGAAGACGGATTAAGTTGAACCTGAGCTCGGAAAATACACTTTTTACTCCATTATGTCCGCCGTCTCCTTTTCCTATTGAGATTTTCATTTGACCAACTGGTATAGTAATTTCGTCATGAACAAGAATAGATCTGCTCAAATCACAATTATTGTTTGCAAGCAAACCTTTCAAAAATTTGCCGCTTTCGTTCATATAGGTGAGTGGCTTAACAAGCATAAAGGATTTTTCCTGCAAAGAGATTTTAGAAACTTCTGCACAATATTTTGATTTCTCTGTGAAATTAATCTTTTGCGATTCTGCCAATTTATTTAATAGCCAAAAGCCCAAATTATGCCTTGAATTAACATATTGAGTCCCTGGATTTCCTAAACCTACTATGGCTATGCAAGACACTCGGCATGCTGGTTAGATAATTCTACTGGGAGGTATTAACCCCAGATGTATCGCCACTGCTATCGATAGCTTCCGTGGAATGTTCAGACTCCTCTCCTTCGTCTGATCCCGAGCGTCCGCTGGCACTGCCTACGCAGGATACCAAAATTGTTTCTTCCGATGATGTATAAGATATCCCTTCAATTATAGGTAGATCTTTAACTTGTAAGTTCTCTCCAAGACCAAGATTGCTGATATCAAGTTCAATAGCTGAGGGCAATTTACTGGGACGACAACGAATCTCGATATCATCAGCGAGTACTTCCAAAATTCCTCCATGTGTTTTAACCCCTTCCGCTTCACCTATTAAACTCAGGGGAATTGAAGTCTCGAGATCTTCTCCCCTTTTTACCTCCACAAAGTCAATATGAAGAATCTTATCCCGAATTTTATTTTCCTGCAATTCCTTGATCAAAACTAACTCGTCTTCTCCGCTTTCTCCAATCAGCCTCATCAAGGAAGAGGTTCCTGCTGCTTTGCGTAAAAGTATACGCATCTCTTTATCATCAACAGATAAAGATCGGTTCGTTTCCTTACCATAAAGAATTGCGGGGATAAGACCTTGTAAACGGATTTGTTTGCTTGCACTTGTTCCTGTTTTGTCTCGAGGTGAATACTTTAGGGTTAAATCGCTTAATTCTGACATGACTTATTGAGGGTAAAAAGCGATTAGAAATACCAAGCACGCACCCTACTTGCAAGCAATTACGAATAAGCTCTTGGTTTGAAATTTGATTGTAAAAGTTCAATGAAATCGCAACTTAGGAACGGTGATATTAGCAGGTTGGATAATCAGAGGTGAGGCTTACGCCAGATGGTTATACCTTCATTCTTCAACTGTTTTTCATAGAGCACATGGTAGGGTCGGGTCGCGGACATGTTCACTTCCTCGTTGACCATCAAGGGCCTTGTTTCTTTCCAAAAGCTTTCATATGCTTCTCTCATTGACTTAACCACTTTCGGATGTTTATCCGCTATATTTATAGTTTGACCGGGATCTGCTTCTAGATCGTATAGGTTATTCTCTACCAGGCGAAAACGCTCATTCCTGACAGCAAAACCTTTCCACTTTCGCTCTGTTGGTTCAGTACCTGTTTTCCAGCGTCCTTTATGGGTAAATAGATAGCGATCCCTCCACTCTGCCTTGGGGTTCTTAAGTAGAGGAACGAGGCTTCGTCCATCGATTTGGCCTTTCGGCAATTTGCTAATTCCCGCAATATCCGCGAGTGTTGGCAAAAGGTCAATGTGAGCAGTAATTCTTTCTACCACTTTTCCCGGCGAGAATTTACCCGGCCAGCGGATGAAAAAGGGGACTCGGACACCACCTTCGTCTGCAGAGCCCTTTGCACCTTTCATCCCTGCGTTAAAACCTTCCATGGGCTTTCCGTCTTTACTAGTTCCTAGTTTCGAGCCTTCTCGAACCATTCCTCCTACTGAACCATTGTCAGACATAAATATAAGAATAGTGTTTTTGCTTAGATCCCATTGATCAAGTTTTTCCAAAAGACGACCCATGTTCTCATCTATATTCTCGATCATTCCATAAAAGCCGGCATCTCTTTCGGAGAAGCCGAGGTCTGTGAATCGTTTCGCATTTTGAGGGGGAGCAATAAATGGTCCATGTGGTGCATTTGTTGAAATATAGGCAAAAAATGGCTTTTTCTTTTCGCTCACTTGTTTCATCCAGCCTAGACCTGCGGTAAAAAAAATATCGGTGCAATACCCTATGGTTTTAACAAATGAACCATTGTGCCTGATAACCGGATCAAAATATTTATTTCCCGGAACATCAGCACAGGAACAGTTAAACTTTTGACCGATGCCTCCAGCACCATGGATAAAGGCCTCATCAAAACCTCTATTATTGGGTTGATAAGGTTCCTCGTCGCCCAAGTGCCATTTTCCAAAAATCCCCGAGGTATATCCGGCATTTTTTAAAACCTGGGGCAGGGTGACCGTACTTAATGCCATTCTTTCACGTTCAAGAATAGTGTGGGTAATACCATTCTTCATGGGATGTCTACCTGACATCAGTGCTGCACGCGTAGGAGAGCAAGTTGGACTGACCAAAAATCTCTCGAAGCGTGTGCTCTGGCCATAAAGCTTATCCAGATTGGGAGTTTTAATCCATGGGTTTCCATGTTTACCGATCGGGCCGTAACCCTGATCATCAGTAATTACAAGAATGACATTGGGTTTTACTCCAAAGGGAAGGGCATGAATGAGATGGGCAATCAGAAACGGTGCAATTAAAAGTACTAACTTCAATTGGTTCATTTCAGTAGTTGATATAATCTTTTGAAAAATTAGAACTCGAAAGTGGTAATATCTAAAACTTTTTCTTACAAACACCCTACAAATTGATGCATGGGTAACAATAAAATCTCGATGTTTGGCAAATTTTTACCTCGCCAAATTTGGCATGTTATTCTCAAAAATGAAATCTGTACTCTAATTTTCTGCTTAGCCCAAACCGAATTGAAGATGAAATTCTGCACAGTCACTTACCTGTATTTTCTTACCAGCCTCATAGCCAGAGGTGGAGAAGAAGATTATCAAAAGTACGCTCTGTTCGCTCAAAGTGCTGAAAGAGCAACCCCTGCCCAGCCGGTTAAAACGGCACTACCCCTAAAATTAGGAAAAAAAGAGCGCATCGCCCTGATTGGTAATACCCTCTTTGACCGAATGAGAGATTTTGGTCATTTTGAAGCCCTTCTTCAACAGGGTCACCCAACCCATGAGTTAATTGTTCGTAATCTTGCATGGTCAGCCGATGAAATTGACCTGCAACCCAGACCCGATAATTTCGCCGATACTAATCAACATCTTACTGCAATGAATGCTGACATTATCATCGCAGCCTTCGGGTATAATGAATCATTCGCAGGAATTGAAAAAATATCCAACTTCAAAATCCGCCTTCAGTCTTATTTAGCTAATCTTAAAGCAGCCAGTTACAATGGAGTTTCAGCTCCGGAAGTGGTATTGGTTTCTCCAATTGCCAATGAAAATGTCGAGGGAGTCGACGCTGGTAATATGAATAACCGCAGAATCCTTGCCTACACCAAGGCTATGCAAGAGATATGTGCAATGGAAGAAGTGGGTTTCATTGACTGCTACTCTCCTATTTCTAAATCGATGAAAGACACCACGAGGAACTTAACCATAAATGGATGTCACTTGAATGAATTCGGGTACCAGCAACTTGCCAAAATTCTGTATGAGAGCCTCACTGGAAATTCTCCTCCTCAATTAAACCAGGATGTCCGTGCAGCTGTATTAGAAAAAAATACCCAGCATTTCTACCGGTATCGACCTCTCAACACTTTCTATTACACCGGAGGAAGAAAAGGGAAATACGGATACCTCGATTTTTTACCAGCGATGAAGAATTTTGATCTTATGACATCGAATAGAGATCAAAGAATTCATCGACTCGTAAAAGGAGAGAACCCCAGCCCAATTATTGATGATTCCAATGTTCCTCCTCTTCCTAAAACCCAACAGAGTCGAGGTGCGAACCAATGGATGAATCCTCAGCAGGAATTGGATGCCTTTGAAATAGACCCCCGTTTTGAAGTATCTCTTTTTGCCAGTGAAGAAGAGTTTCCGGACATTGCTTGCCCCATACAAATGCGATGGGATTCACAAGGCAGAATGTGGGTCAGTTGTTCCACGACTTATCCCCATGTATACCCAGGCCAGTCACCCAATGATAAAATCGTAATCCTTGAGGATTTAGATAAGGATGGAAAGGCGGACAAATGCTCGGTTTGGGCCGAGGGACTCAATGTTCCCTTATCTTTTGAATTTGGAAATGGAGGCGTTTATGTTTCGGAAGAACCGCACATGACTTTTCTCAAGGATACGGATGGCGACGGTAAAGCAGATCTAAGGGAGATTCCATTGACCGGGTTTGGATGCGAGGATTCACATCACGCCCTTCATGATTTCGCATGGACTCCTGATGGTGATCTAATTTTCCGCGAGTCAATTTTTCATCATTCTCAGGTTGAAACTCCCTACGGACCAGTCAGGCAAAAAAATAGTGGTTGGTTTACATGGGAGCCAAAAAAACATCGTTTAACATCTTTTGGCAGTCACCCAAGTACCAATCCATGGGGAATAACCTTCGATGAGTGGGGAAACCATGTCGCTAGTTATCCTATTTTTGCTTCAGCTCATCACGCTCTTGACCCTCCATACCCCGAACAACATCCACGCCCTAATGGAATGCAGGCTTACTCAGGAGTTTGCGGACAAGAGTTTATAGATTTTCCCAACTGGCCGGATGATCTACAGGGTATGATGGTAAAAGTTCGTTATAAACCCACAAACCGCGTGGAGCTTTTGGAGTGGAATGAATATGAGTTTGGTTATGAAGAAAAATATGTGTCGGACATCATCTTTTCAAAAAACCTAAGTTTTATTCCGGTTGATCTGCGGTACGGTCCAATGGGGGCCATGTATGTTTGTGACTGGTATAACCCGGTCAAGGGACATGCCCAATATTCTCTTAGGGATGAAAGGCGGGACCGACTATCTGGTAGAATCTGGAGAATTATGCCAAAGCGGGCGAAACCTGTTTCACCTCCGAAGATTCACAATGTGTCAATTGGAGCACTATTGGATATATTAAAAAGGAAGGAATACCGTTATCGTTATTGGGCAAAACGCGAGCTAAGGGAGAAAAACCCTAAGATTGTAAAAAGAGAAATTGATAAATGGGTTGAAAAGCTGAATCCTCAGGATCTAAGATACAGAAATCATCAACTTGAAGCTATTTGGGCTTACAGAAATCTTGATCTGTCAAATATTCCTCTTTTGAAGGAATTGCTCAACTCAGATAATCATTATGCAAGAGCAGCCGCAGCAAAACAACTGAGATACTGGCATGGAAAAACTAAAGATGGAAACAAACTGCTGGAACAGGCTGCCCAGGACCCTAATGGATTAGTAAGAATGGAAGCTGCCATTGCTTGTAGCTATGTAGGAACCAAGCAAGCATTTAATATTCTCAAGCAGATGAATGAATTACCTAATGAAAAGCACTTAAATTATGCAATCATCACAGCGCTTGGTTCTCATAAAATGAGAAATTTTTGGGATCCAAAAACAGTTGGGATAGATCATCCAGAAATAGCCACTATTTTAAGTAAAAGTAAGCGAACAGAAAGAGAGATAGAGATATCTAAAAAGAACTCTAAATTTGATCGCCAACGTAATTTACTAAAAGTAAAAATTAAATGCCTAAAAGAAAGAATGCTTTTTGATCTTGAAACTATTTCAGCCAAAAAGGGCCAACCCATTAGACTGGAATTTTACAACCCCGATGCTACACCACATAATTTTGTAATCGTGGAACCGGGTTCTCTCGAAGACATTGGTCAGGCTGCAAACTTGATGGCCAGTGATCCTGATGCTGCAAAAACAGGACAATTTATACCTGATTCAAAGAAAATAATTGTACATACTAAAATGCTTAAGCAGGAAGAGAAAGAAATTCTTCGATTCAATGCACCCAAGAAACCTGGAGAATATCCATACATGTGCACCTTCCCTGGTCACTGGACAATCATGAAGGGTATTTTAACCGTTAAATAAATATATGAGCTTACTAAGAATTCTATCTTTGCTCTTACTGGTCAATTTAAGCTTGGATTCAAAACCAAATATTATTCTGGTTATGACTGATGACCAGGGTTGGGGACAGACAGGTTACATGAAACACCCTGTTCTAAAAACACCAAACCTGGATAAAATGGCAGAAAATGGGATTTGTTTTAAAAGATTTTATGCTGGTGGACCCGTCTGTTCCCCAACCAGGGCAACTGTGCTGACGGGACGCACTCATGATCGGACAGGGGTTTTTAATCACGGATATGCTCTCCGCTTGCAGGAAAAAACTATCTCAGAGGCCTTATCAAAGGCGGGCTATGCTACCGGCCACTTCGGTAAATGGCATTTAAACGGTTTAAGAGGACCAGGAGTTCCCATTCTTAAGTCTTACCCAAATGGACCAAAGGATTTTGGTTTTCAAAAATGGGTATCCGTTACCAATTTCTTTGACCTTAACCCGATCATGAGCCGGAATGGAAACTTTGAAGAATTTACGGGTGATTCTTCTGAAATTATCATTGATGAAGCTTTATCCTTTATAGCTGAGCAAAAGAAAAAAGGCACTCCATTCTTTTGCGTCGTTTGGTACGGTACTCCTCATGTTCCATTCATGTCCCTGGAGAAAGACCGCTCTTGTTTTGCAGATCTTGATGTGTCTTCAAGGGACCACTACGCAGAGCTCAAAGCAATGGATAGAAGTATCGGAAACCTAAGAAAAGGACTTCGTAATTTGTCGATCGAAAAAAACACCCTTTTATGGTTTATGAGTGATAACGGGGGTTTACCAAAGATAAAACCTTCTACGACAGGAGGTCTAAGGGATTTTAAGGGCAGTCTTTATGAGGGCGGTATCCGTGTACCTTGCGTGATTGAGTGGCCACAAGGAATTAGTAAGCCAAGAAAGACCAGTTACCCAGCTGGGGCGGTCGATATTTTTCCAACTATTTCTGAGATCGTTAGTCTACCCAAGGAATCATGCTTATATCCCCAAGATGGAGAAAGCCTAGCAAAACTATTTAAAAGGGAAATTACCTTGCGAAAAAAACCGCTAATTTTTAGCAGCAATGCTAGGATGGCTGTGATTGATAATAATTGGAAGCTACTAAGCTTACCGGGCAAAAATGGTCCAAAACTTGAACTCTATGACTTGTCTAAAGATATGGCAGAAACCACCAATTTGAAAGATAAAGAAGGTAAGACTTTAAATAATTTAAATAAATTTTTGAACGCTGGTATGATCTCGATAAGGAACAGTGTTATCGGGAAAGACTACATTGAAGGCAAAGTCCGGACACAGCCACCAAGAATATTTTGGACAGAAGTAGAGAGCTATGAAAAATATTTCAATGAATGGAAAAATCGGCCCGAATACAAGAGATTAAAAAACTTATGAAAAGCAATCTACTTACAAATTTATTTAAATATTGGCTAAAGGCTTATTTTTCTTTTGGTTCCCTCTTATCCTTAACAAGTGTTTTTGCAGTCCGGCCAAACATTGTATTGATTATGGCAGATGATCTCGGTTTCGCAGACCTTGGATGCTATGGTTCAGAAATTCAGACCCCCAATCTTGATCGGCTTGCGAAGAATGGGCTTAAATTTTCCCAATTTTATAATACGGCTAAATGTCATTCTTCTCGTGTTTCACTGCTAACTGGTCTCTATTGTGATCAGGCAGGTGGTAAATCACTTTCTAGAGGAGCAACCATTGCTGAAGTTCTTAAGCCTGCGGGGTATTCGACATGGATGACTGGTAAATGGCACCTTAGCGAACAGCCGACTGATTTCGGTTTTCAAAAATATTGGGGTCATCTATCCGGCGCCACTAATTTCTTTAGTGGAGACAAATCTTTTAGGCTCAATGGAAAAGAATGGCATGTTCCAAGAATGCTTAATGGAAAACCTTTCTACACGACCCATGCAATCACTGATTATGCTCTGCAATTTTTGTCAGAAGAAGACATAGATAGTCATTCCAACCCCTTCTTTCTGTATATCGCTTACAATGCGCCCCATTATCCTCTCCACGCACCAAGGAAGGATGTGGAAAAATACAATGGTGCATATGATGTCGGTTGGGATGTGATTCGTAAATTACGCTATCAAAACCAAGTTAAATCCGGCCTGATTCCTGAGAAATTTAAACTCTCTCCTCGTGCACCTCATATTCCCGCTTGGTCTGACATCAAAGAAACCGAGAGGCATTGGGAAGCAAAACGTATGGAAGTTTTTGCGGCTATGATTGATATTATGGACCAAAATATTGGGAGACTTCTTACTGATTTAAAATCTCGTGGCGTTCTGGATAATACACTCTTTCTTTTCTGTGCAGATAATGGCGGTTGTCCTTTCGAAAGAACTCGCGGCAGAAACATCGCTCCCTGGGACCCGGACTCATATTGGACTTATGATGCCTCTTGGGCACAGGTAAGTAACACTCCCTTTCGGCTTTATAAGCAAAACCAACATGAAGGAGGCATCTCATCTCCTCTAATTGCTCATTGGCCGAACGGCTTAAAAGTAAAGGCAGGAAGTATAACCCGCCAACCTGCTCATCTCATTGATTTTATGGCAACCTTCATTGAATTAGGTAAAGCTACTTACCCAAGAAAAATAGGAAACCGACAAATTGATCCTCTAGAAGGAAAGTCACTTACTCCAATCTTTAATAATGAAAAAAGAGATGGACATGACTCCATGTACTTCCATTTCGGCACTGACAGAGCACTCAGACAAGGGAAATGGAAACTTGTATCGGCGAAAGGCGGAAAGTGGGAGCTGTACAATCTTGATAATGATCGAACTGAACTTAAAGATTTATCCGCAAAGTATCCTCAAAAAGTAAGCCAAATGTCGAAGGAATGGTTTAATATTGCCAAAAACAAAGATAGATTAAAAGAGAAAGCCCTCAAACCTGTTAAACCTGAAGTAAAATTATTATCTTTCAGAAAAGACACATCTAATCAGATAGTTGATTAGCCTAGCTTTTCATCTCAAGGTCCGATTATATCAAGGGTAAGACCATAAATTTGCGTATTATTTAAGAGCGATTAGTTATCCGAAAATAATGTGGCAACGATAGGTTTCGGCATGCTTTTCGTATTTAACAAATTTAAATATTGTGCTTGTTGGTGTATTTACCTTCGTAATATACCACTTGCCTAATAGAGTGTTATGAAGGATGGTCAGTCTGGAATGCTGAAACTTAGTTTTTTTCAAAATCGCTTTTGGTATTGAGATAGACAATTGCAAAAAAGACAAAAACATGTATTTTAACAAATGTTGAATATTTTTAAATCAATTATCTGTGCTGCAAGCATCTTCTTCATTCCTTTGTTTGAATGTTTGTGTTGCGAAGATGATGCCATTTCATCGACATGCTGTGCCCATCAATCAACCGCAAACCAGCCATGCGAAAATCATCCCTGTCTTGATGCAATTGACGAACTTGGGCTTGTTGAAATTCTGGAATCCTCAAATTTTCTTCTTTCTGCTGCAGGAAAACCAATCGAAGTAGCTATAAAACCGCATTCCCTTCGCACTCAAGAAAATTTTTCTCCTCATACTTATTTATCTAAAGCCAGACGGCATCTCTTGATGGGCGTAATTATTGTCTGATCGAAAGTTCATTCTTTCTTCTCTCCCTGAAGAGATAAATTGAACTGTAGACAGACAACTATGATAATATTACGAAATCGAAACCCATTCACTGGCATCGAAGAGCCTAAAAAGCCGAAAGGCTACATCAATAAAAAATTACTAACGATTTTTTCAGTTTGTTTTTTTGCCATCTTTCTTGCCGTTGCCTTCAGAGAAAACTTTTTATCTGCATACGAGGTCAAAGTAACCACGGCCATCTTATACCCGAACGAAAAGAAACAAGTTCTAGATAATAATCTTTCAACACATGGACAGGGTTCACTTTTATTCCAAGCAAGTGGATGGATTGAACCTGACCCTTTTCCCATCAGGGTTACATCCCTCTACAGTGGAGTAGTTAAGGAAGTTCATGTTCTCGAAGGCCAACAAATCCAAAAGGATCAGGTCATCGCTACCCTTATTGATGAAGATGCCCGTTTGGTGCTTTCTGAAATTAACGCAAAGCATTCACAATCAATAGCTGAAGAAGCTATCATCGAAGCGGATGTAGAGCTGGCCCGGGCAGGACTCGGTGCTGCCCTATCCAAGGTAAGTAAAGACGGGGCTTTGTTGCAGGAAAATAATGATACCGTCAATCGAATGTCTTCTCTTCCCAAAGGTGCGGTTTCGGATCAGTCCTTTTATCAGGCAAAACTCGCTTTACAAAGACAAATTGCAGAACTAGCCACTTCTAATTCTGGGGTTCTTCAGCAAAAGGCACTCATCAGGAAACTGGAAGAAACTCTTCTCGCACAAAAGAAAAAGACTGAAATTTTTTCAGTACAAAAAGAAAAAGCGCAATTGGATTTAACAAGGACAAGAATTACATCGCCAATGAACGGAATTATTCTTCGGTTACTTGCGAAACCAGGATCTCGAATGATGCTGGATATGGACAACAGGGAGGCTGCGGTGGCCGCAATCCTATTCGAAAAAGGCAAATTGCAGGCTAGGATTGATGTTCCATTAAGCGAAGCTGCTAAGGTGAATCTTGGGCAAATCGTAGAAATTTCCTCCAGCATTCTTCCAGAGCAAACATTTCGAGGAAAAATAACCCGAATTCTCGGAGAAGCTGATCTGCAAAGAAATACGCTTCAGGTAAAAGTCCGCATCGAAAATCCTCATCCACGACTTCGTCCCGAAATGCTTTGCAGAGCCAAGTTTTTTGAATCAAAAACCATCAAAATAGAAGACCGTTCGAAGCTTGGAATTTTTGTAAAAAAGGAAGCTTACGATACTTTTCCAAATTCTTCAAATTCTGAAGGGTTTTTGTGGGTGATTTCCAAAGATGGTAAACACTGTGAAAAAAGGAGGGTAACTTTTGGAATAACTTTTAAAGAGAAATTCATCGAAGTTAGAACAGGCCTTCTAGCAGGAGACCAAGTTATTCTTAATCCGCCTCATAATTTAACCATCGGGGATGCTGTTAAAATAACTCAAATTTTATGAATAAACCATTTATCAAAGCAGTACAACTTTCCAAGAAATTTCATAAAGGTAAGCGGGAAATCATTCCCGTCCGTCAACTCAGCTTCGAGGTGGCATCCGCTGAGTTTATCTCCCTTATGGGACCTTCAGGCAGCGGTAAAACCACCCTTCTTAATTTAATCGCTGGCATTGATTCACCAAGCGAAGGCACCTTAGATGTAGGTTCACACTCCCTCCACGAAATGAATCGTGAGCAGTTAACCAAATGGAGAAGCAAACATGTTGGTTATATTTTTCAGCTTTACCACTTGATGCCCGTTCTAACTGCCTTTGAAAATGTTGAGTTACCTTTGTTACTTCATAATATCAACAAAAAGGAAAGAAGAGAAAAAGTGGAAGCCGTCTTAGAGCATGTTGGCCTTTCTGATAGACTGGATCATTTCCCTAATGAACTTTCCGGAGGTCAGGAGCAGAGAGTTGCCATTGCTCGGGCATTGGTTACTGAACCCTCCATGATTGTCGCGGATGAACCCACCGGGGACCTTGACAGGGAATCCGCAGATGAGATTCTTGATCTCCTTGAAGGGCTTTCTGCCTATGAAAAGAAAACTGTAGTTATGGTAACTCATGACCCCAAAGCTGCCCTTCGAGCTACGCGTTGTCTTGAACTTGAGAAAGGTAAGCTAATCACCCGTTCAGAAATCTTAGCATGAAATCCTTAAAACTGATTGTGGTGGCGGCAAAATATGCCTTACGAAACCGCACCCGCTCAATCCTGACAATAGTCGGTGTGGCTACCGGCATGTTTCTATTCACAACCATCGAAACGATGCAAGACTCTCTCAAGAGTGCCACTTCCATCACTGCCAATGACACCACCCTGATTGTTTTTCGTGAAAACCGTTTTTGTCCATCCACAAGCGAACTTCCTGAATACTATGAAAATGAAATTAAGAAAATTGACGGAGTTACGGATGTAATTCCTGTCAAGATTCTTGTCAATAATTGCGGAACAAGTTTGGATGTGGTTGTTTTTCGGGGAATCCCCTCTTCCAAAGTTGGTGCCCTTTCAAAAAAGATGGAATTCTTACATGGTTCACTTGTCAAATGGCTGGAACGGGAAGACGGGGCTCTCGTCGGGGTTAATTTAGCTCAAAGGCGAAGGCTGCATGTGGGAGATAGTTTCGATGCTGCGGGTGTTACAGTGACCGTCGCAGGAATAATTCGTTCCTCTGAATCTTCTCAAGATGAAAATATTGCTTATGTGCATCTGCCTTTTCTTCAGCAAAGCTCTAGAGCTGGGCTCGGAGCAGTCACTCAGTTTATGGTCAAGGTTGAAGATTCCTCTATCTTGGACTCGGTAGCCAGGCAGATCGACCTGAGGTTCAAAACAGAACCGGAACCAACCACTACAAGCCCAGAAAAAGCTTTTTTTGCAAGCACTGCCAAGGAACTGATCGAACTAATTTCTTTTTCCAGATGGGTTGGTGTTGCGTCAGTCTTTGCGGTTATCGGATTAATCGCAAATACTATCCTGATAGCTGTTAGGGGCAAAATTTCGGAAAATGCGGTTTTACAAACCCTCGGTTACTCACGCGGAGCCATTGCCTGGTTAGTCATCGCTGAAGCCGTCATTCTTTCAACCGTAGGAGGTGTTGTCGGCGTTTCCTCTGCTACGGTTTTTCTACATATGCAAAGTATAACCATAGGAAATGAGGGCTTGGCCATAGCTTTTATTCCAAGCCATTCAGTCTGGCTGGCTGGCTTCTTTCTTTCCTGGGCTTTGGGTGTGGTTGCAGGTGCCTATCCTGCCTGGCAAGCAAGCAGTCATTCCATAGTTGAAAATTTGAGGGCTTCTTAATTATGCTTCCCATTGCCTATACAATCCGAAATATCTTTAGAAGACCTATTCAGACTCTTCAATTAGTTGGAGGTAGTGGAATGGTTGTTCTTTTAATTATGGTTGCTTTTGCAATCAATCAGGCGATGCAGGAAACTCTCACCAATTCAGGTAGCGAGCAAAATATTATTCTCTTGAGTGCAGGCAGTGAAGAAAGTATTGAGCGCAGTGAAATTGCTCTTGGCACCGATGAAATTGTCAATGCAAACCTGCAAGGAATTGCACAGATCATGAACCAGTCTGCCATATCACCGGAAGTTCATTACAATGGCATGGTTCATACCCTGCAAGGTCAAGGTGCTCAGGCACTTTTGAGGGGTGTTCAGCACCAAGCGTTATGGGTGCACCCGAAAGTACGTATCATTGAAGGTAGATTTCCTCAGTCCGGGGAAATTATGATCGGGAGACTTGCACATCACAAACTCGGATTAAAGCCCATTGATTTAGAAGTTGGTGAATTTCTTAACTTCAACAGTGAAAAACTTAAGATCGTGGGAATTTTTGATGCTCGGGGTACAGTAATGGAAGCTGAAATATGGATTCCCCTTTTAGACCTTATGACCTACACTCAACGGGATAATCTCTCTTGCGTGGTACTTTCGGTAGAAGATAAAAATACTTTTTCAAACGCTGAAATCTTTACCAGATCACGACTGGATTTGGAACTCGTTGCCATTAGGGAATCAATCTATTATGCGGAAGTTTCAAATTTTTATTCCCCGATACGATGGATGGCCTGGATTTCAGCCATTCTCATTTCGATCGGTGCATTTATGGGCGGCTTAAATACCCTATTTGCAACATTTACGGCAAGGATTAAAGAATTCGGAGCCTTGCAGGCAATTGGTTTCTCAAGGCTTGCTATATTTTGTAGTTTATCCCAAGAGGCGGCATTTACTGGATTCATTTCCGCCACCTCCTCCATTCTTATCGGAATATTATTTATGGAGGGTCTTTCATTTCCTTTTGCTATCGGTGTTTTTACTCTCCATTTCGATCAAAGCATAATTTTTACGGGAATTATCTCTGGCGTCATTCTTGGAATCGTCGGCGTCTTTCCGCCTTCCTGGAAATGCTTGCGACCCGATTTACCGGAAACTCTTCGTTCCTATTGAATCTAATCACATAGAACCAATGAAAATTTTCCCCATTTGTATCCGACTTTTAACCGCACTAACCCAACTATCCTTTACAAGCTATTCCAATAGAAAAAATGATTCCAAAACGAAATGGACGACAATTACCCAACGATTTCATTACTACGCAAGATATGGGCCCTCCCCTCGGAGTCACGGATGCAAATAATGAATCGGCCTAAGGAAGCGATCGTGGTCGAGAGTTTCATTAGTGGAGTGAAAAAACCATTCCTGGCTCATCGGGAAATAACAGTTATTGGGGATGATTCTTGGGAGACTTATGAAGAAATTTCCGGAGTTAAGTGTCCGAGCCCTTGGCATTCTTGCTGCATAGATCGCAAACGAATTGCAAGAACTATGATTTCAATAATCGATCGTTACGGAGCTTTGTTGACTGGTAGACGGGAAGGTGTGGGGGGAAATAGAGGCTGGGAAAAGGCTAAAGGCTCAAGGAGTTCCGAGCAACGATTCAACTTCACAATCAGTCAGCCTAAGCAACCAGAAAATTCAGGTTCTTAATTAATTTATTTTGAGGGAAGTATGCCTACAATTTATTTAATTTTTTTACTTTTTATTTGTGGATGTAACTCCCGGGGTATTCCAGAACCCAAAATAGAAAAAACTTCCTTATCCAATAGTCAGTTCTCTCTTTCCGGCGATCTTAATGTTTCCAAGATTCCATCTTTCCAATCAGTAATCAAAATTGATTCGCTCAAGCCGATAATTAGCCGGGCTCTTCTGAAAAATCCTGATTGGAAAGTGCAACTCGCAAAAGTCGAATTAATCCGAGTCAATTCAGGAATTCTTAGTACAGATTCAGAACCCAGGCTAAATGCTCAAATCGGCTTTAGTCAGGGTAAGGAAAATACCAGGGAATCAGGCTTTACTGAGCAATCAATCCCTAGCTGGAATACAGGTGCCTTATTTAATTGGGAAATGGATCTTTGGGGAAAATGGAAATTTATAAAGCAATCTTCCATAATACACATCCAGGAAGCGGAATATATTAAGGAAGCAGCAAAATTAACTTTTATTCATGAGATTACCGGCACTTGGCTTTTACTATGTGCCCTTAAGACTGAAATGCAGATTTTGGAAAAAGCCACGCTAAGTCAGGAAAAAAGCATGGAATATTACAGGAAACGGGTGGATTCAGGTTTAGATAGTGACATAACTTACGAGAGACAAAAGATTGCTTACGAACAGTTAAGACTGGAGCAGGCTAAGGTGCTCCGAAAATTTGAAACCACCAGGATTCGGCTGGGATCATTACTTGGGAACCCTTTTGATCCGGATCTTCCGGAAATAAAGAAAATCTCCCAAATAGAACTGCCTTCCTTGCCAAAGGTATTTCCCGCACAAGCTATGAAGAATATACCCTTTCTTCAGGAAAAAGAGGCCAAACTTAAGGAAAATCTGTTGCTTAAAGAAAGCTCTAAGTATGACCTTTATCCTAACTTGACCTTTCGCATGTCAGGCATCTCCTTGGGCTCGGATTTATCTGCTCCATTTAAACAATGGAAGGCATCCTTTGGTCCTGTTTTCAATCTTCCTGTTTGGAGTCCCAGAAAAAAACTCGGTCTAAAAATCGCTGAATCGCAAGTAGAACTTTACAAAGAAGAATGGAATGCCTCGATTAATTCAGCCATCGAGGAAATTGAATTTGCTACCAAATCTTTTGTTATGAGTTTACGAGAGCATTCCATTGCAGTCGAAGCATCGAAAAATTTTGCCAAGGTCTATGCATTTACCAATGACCGCTTGCGGGCAGGTCTGGTTTCACAACTCCAGTTATTGGAGGATGAAAGACAGTTTCTCAGAATCCAAAGAGATGAACTATCAACGAGACTGCAAGTATTTCAATTTGCTTTGGATCTTTCTAAGTCACTTGGGTTGCGGTGGGAGGAATAAGAATTAAGTCTTTCCCTTCGACCATTCAATATATTTTTGGGGAAGCTCAGCTTTTGATGGATCTCCCAAATGGAATAGGAACCGGTAAGAAAAGGAGATACTTTCACCTGACTTAAGCTCCATCTTTCCGATTCCCTCTGGTTTTGATTCAAAATCATGCTGACCAAAGGGGTTGGCCGCAACCAAACCATAATCACGAGCATGCCACCAGGTGGGATGCCGGGGATTGGAAGGATGATCAAAAATCGAAATTGCCAAATCTTGATCATCAAACTTCGCCCAATATGAAACCCATGAAGCCCGTTTCCCCCAAATTGCTTTTCCAACTACACCATCACTATTTAAGCATGAACCACGGGCTACCTTTCCACGCAGACGGAACTCCGGAGCCATTCTTATTCCCATGCTTCCCTCCTTGGTATCTCCCAGAACCAAGTCATCTACGGTAGCCTTCAGGGTAATTTTTATATCAATCGCCCGTTCGTTTTTTGTAAATTCATAAAAGTGAAGAGTTCGCTCATCTTGGCATATTGTTTTTCCCTGTCCATCCTTCCAAAAATTCAATGAAGTGAAGGTGTTCCCCTGCAAGTTGAGAAATTCTTGGTGTATGATCTTCCCCTTACGCTCACCAACCGCCCAGAAATCAACGCCATTCACATCTCCGTGAGTATACCACAAGGAAGTATGGTGGGGATGATCTGATTCCTCCCCTTCGCTCTTTGCTCCGATTGGAAATTTTCGGGTCATTGATCTTTGTAAAGGGCCAAGCACGGGGTACAAAATTGGTTTTGCTCGCTTTTCATCTTTGTAAATATACTGGGTGAAAAGATCTTCACCGGCTCTTATAATCAGTTTTCCGTTTTCCCTTACAATGCTGATTTCGGAAGCATGAAGAATGGTTAATAGGCTACTGAAAAGGATGCCCAAACAGGAAAGATTTAGGAATGTACAAGCCATTGAAATAGTAGAAAAGTTGTAAGTTTCATTTTTGAATGGTCAACAAACTATTTGACAATTCTTGCTTTCATTATGTTCAAGACAAAGTTCTTTTCTTTTAAGGGTATGGCTCCGTCAAAATGAGAAAACTTTTCGAGTTCCGAATCGGGCAGTATGTAGGTTCCCGTCATGATTTGCTTTTGAGGTCGACCAAAACGATTTTCACCATCATCAACCTTACAATACCTAGTCATTCCTTTCCGGTGATAAAGAAACGCCCATTCATCGATGGCTAGTCCAAATATTACTTCAAAGGCGATTATTTCTTCCTGTTCGTCATACCAGATGGTTAGACAGGTGGTACCGTCGACATACCTGACCCGTTCATCTCTGCTTACTAGTGATGTGTTGGAAGAGGGCTTCAGCATTGCAAAGAATTACATTTATTGACAAAGAAAATGGTAACACGAGTGAAAAAAAAATTGAAAGAAATGGGTTCAATACAAGATTGTTCCCAGAAAATGTGTAAATTTCCCAACACCTGCAATTGGAATCACAAATGCATGCAAAAAGAGCTACTCTTAAGCATCTCTTCAAAAAAAACTCTTCTCCGTCCGGATACAGTTGAAAACGCGAAAAAAACTGGGATTAAGAAGACCTGAGGGACTTGGGCTTGTCCAATATCTCCTTTAATATAACAGCCCGTTTAAGCGAATTTTGGCTTGTAAAAAGCTCCTTTTTAATCCACCCGTGCCGTCCATTCATATGACTTTTATCCGAGTTATAACGAAAGACATTCGCGTTCTTTGGCTGTGATAAAGCTTTCGGGAATACCTCATCGGTGGAAAATTCCTCTTCTTCTGCGGCAACTATTGTTTCTTTTTCCAAAGGCAGAGGTGGTGGTATCGAATCAGTGAATTCAGGATTGATCACTTCTGGTTGGTTCGCCTTCTCCCATGCATCCCTCAGAACATCACGTAAAGTTGATCTCTTTTGATTACCTTTCTTGTCTTCTTGGTTTTTGCCGGAAGAGGATTCTGGCCCAGATTTTTTTTGGAAAAATCTACCTACAAAGGATGCAATGAGCAGTCCCACTATAAAAAGCGTGTCTAAAGGTAAGTCGGGCATCTTTCAGAAAAGTTTCATCAATCCTGCTCTGATCCCTTGGAAATACTATCCCTCATTTCTGTATCCGCCTCGACATTTCGTAACTTGTAATAATCCATTACGCCAAGATTACCGCTTTTAAAAGCCACTGCCATTGCCAGAGGGATCTGTGCTTCAGCCTCCACCAACTTAGCCTGCATTTCCTGTACCTTGGCTATGTTTTCCTGTTCAAGGGCGACCGCAGCCGCCCTTCTTATTTCTGCCTGTGCCTGAGCAACTTCTTTATCAGCGGCAGCCTGAGAAGACCGTAAGGCCGCTCCTCGGTTTTCACCCAAATCCACATCCGCAATATCAATAGAAAGAATTTCAAACGCAGTACCCTGGTCCAAGCCACGGTCCAAGACTTTTTCAGTGATCGAATTTGGGTTCTCCAAAACTACTTTATAATTCTCGGAGGATCCAATTGTTGAAACAATACTCTCTCCGACTCGGGCAATCACGGTTTCTTCCTGAGCACTTCCCACATAACGGTCCAAATTACTCCTCACCGTAACCCGAACGCGTACTTTTACTTGAATACCATCTTTGGCAACCCCATCAATCGTCTCTCTGCCTTCAATCATACAGTCGATTACTTTTGGGTTGATCGAAGTTCTTACCGCTTCGAGTACAGATTTACTCGTCCCACGAGTAGCCAAATCTATTGCACAGGCACGATCCCAAGCTAATTCAATGTTAGCTTTAGATGCAGCAATGAGTGCCTGAACCGTCTGAACCACATTTCCTTCAGCGAGATAGTGGGCTTCGAGTTGATCCGTTTCCAGGGGAATTCCCGCCTTCACTGCAGTTATTCTCGCATCCACAATCATACCAACAGGAACGCCCCTCAGTCTCATCGCCAGTAAGGTAGTAAACCCAACGGTAGCTTTAGCCAGAAAAGCTTTCAGCCAAGTGTTGAAAAACGAGATGATGACGAGTGATACGACCAATCCGATGACGGTCAACAAACCAATAATAATCCATTCAATCATAATTAAGTAATTTTATTCCTATTTATAAATAGTAATTCAAACCTTGCAAAATCAATCGACGCGAACCCTGAGACAAAAATTTTCAATTGATACAACCTTCACCTTACTTCCCTTTGGAATCAACCCATCCTCAGATACTGCATCAAATTCTTCCTTCTCAATCTGAATTCGTCCTCCTGGATGTAAGTCGGTTACAGTTTTTCCGCATTTGCCCAAAACTTCAGGTGTTGCCACCTCTTTGTTGCTACCACCCTCTATGGAATGACTCATAAAGAGACGCCTGCCGAGCGGACTTCTTGATAACCAAGTAAACTCCATGAAAACCAAAATCATAGCCCCCAGTCCTCCAAGAAGAAAGGTCAAGGAAGGAGCAAACCAACCGCCAAATTCGACTTGAGCCAAGTAGGCAGCAAAAAATAACCCGAGGAAACCTAGAATTCCAAGAACACCTCCAGGCACGATCGCTTCCAGCCCAATCAGTAAGTAACAAAGGAATAAAACTCCAATTACTTCAATCATGTTTCCACGAGCCTAACGACCAGTTCAAATTCTGTTTTTTTGATAACTTCAATTTTCTCTCCTTTGGCGATTTTACCCATGTCCGAACGCGCATCATAGCGGATTCCATCCAATTCAATTTGTCCAATTGGATACAATTCTGAAATGGATTTTCCCATTTTGCCAACCAATTGACTGGTCGACTTTTGATTCTGCATATTCTCTTTTAATATCCCCTCACCTCCAAGAGTTGTGGAAAGAACAAGTTTTTTCCACATAGATGTTTTGGGTAAAAATTTTGAGACCAGCAGACCGAACAAAAACACCAGCCCTAAAGTCTGTATCATTTCCCATAAAGGTGGGCGGATCACTTCCATACTCCATTGAAAATCAGGAGTCGGCCATACATCTATCATTGCCCAAAAAATACCGCCCATCATCAACGCAATTCCCAAAACTCCGGGTATTACCAAACCTGGTGCCAAAAAGATCTCCACCAAAACTAGGCAAGCTCCCAATAGAAAAACCAATAATTCCTCCTGCCCTGCTAATCCTGCCACATATTTTGATCCGAAGAAAACAAGCAGAAGAATAATCCCGGCAACGCCAAAAACACCAAAGCCTGGTGTCTTGAATTCCACAAATATACAAACCAAACCGATGCTAAGAATTAGCGGAGCAATGCCATTGAGCCACAACCCCATTTCCTCTGCCCAATTAATTTCCATCTTCTTAATCTGCCATTGTTCAGAACCGTATCTATCTTTCATTATATCTTCGACTGAATCATACACGCCAAAACCCAGCAGCGGGGCAGGGGGGTTGCCATAATTTTGACATGCTTCCTGACCGGTGAGGGTTAACAATTCACCAGGCTTTTTTATTAGGCTTCCTGTTTCTGTTTTCAAAGGCTCCCCCTCGATGATCAGGCTCTCATTTGCATCCATCATCGCAGCCATGACTTGCGAACGGTATCTGTAATCGCCTGCATAATTTCGAATTTTCGCCTTAAGATAAGAATTAATTTTCCTCTTCATCGAAGAATCAATGTTGGCACCTCCGCCGCTGACTGCTTCAGCGGCTCCGATTTGTGATTTTGGAGAAAAAGCAATTTCACTGGTGGCAATCGCTATGTATGCCCCTGCAGAGATTGCTTCATCATTTACATAGGTAATAATTCTTCCATCAAACTTTTCTAAATTTTCGATGATTTCCTCCATTATTTCCAATGTTACCCCGAGCTCTCCTCCCGGTGTATCCATGTCCAGAATAACCAAGTCTGCCTTGTCTCGGATGGCATCTTTCAATCCACGACGTAAAATATCAAGGATAGGTGGTCCAATTTGATCACGTACAGGTATTTGAAAAGCAGTTATTTTACTATTAGTTCCTTCAAAAGATGAGGTTGAAGAGGAGGAATTGACATCCGAAGCGTTTTCATCAGCCAGAGCAAAGGCACAGAATAAAACAAGAAGTAAAACAAATTTGGGTAATGTAAGTAACATGGAAAGGATAGAATTAATTTTGTTTGATTAATGTATTTGCGCAAACCGGAAAGAATGGACAATTGAAATACATGGAAAAAATCAGCTATCAAAATCAGGAAATTAGAAGATGGGATGTCGGTCCATCTACCTTTCTTGCTTCGCCCGAAAAGGGGGCATTGCTCATGAATTGGCATCTTAACATGGCAGATGGCTCGGTTAGGGATGTTATTCATTGGCCGGAAACAATTGGCGAAAGCGGTATTCGTAATGTTCATGGGGGTATTCCGATTCTATTTCCTTTCGCCGGTAGATGTTTTCATGATGGCAAGGAAGACAAATGGTCCCCCTCCTCTGGCGACCCAGTGAGCATGCCTATGCATGGCTTTGCTAAGGATGCTGACTTCCATGTCCGTTCAATTGATCAGTCTGGTTTCGAAGTAGAACTGATACAAAAAGAAAAACAATCCTACCCTTACGACTACACTTTTACGGTAATTTACCATTTTCTTGAATTATCACTACAGATTAGTCTGATCTTAGAAAATGAAGGAAGAACTCCTATACCCTGGTCGGCCGGCTTACATCCTTATTTTCAGGTTCCTTGGAGGAAACATTTAACACTTCGAGAACATACCTTAAAGATTCGTGCAAATTCGGTATATCAATACCAAAACGGGGGGAATTTGATCAAGAGAGCATCATCGAAGGATGACTGTTACCGACTAGACGCTCCCGATCTGGTCAACAATATTTTTAACCAGACGACTGAGCCCTCGGCGGAGATCTGTCTGGGCAACGGTGAGGAAACCATACGAATTTCCGAAGTAGGTGGAGCAAAAACGGGATCACGATTAACCTTTGTCACATGGACAAAGCCAGAGAGCCCATACTTTTGTGTGGAGCCATGGATGTCACCCCCCAATTCACCGGCAAACGGGACAACCCGTTTGGTTGGTCCCGCAGCCCGGGATGAATTTACCGTTGAAATTGAATTAGCCTAAGTCTGAAATCTGCTTGATTAACTCAATGCGTCGAGCACGCCATCCCAGAAAATTATTCTTTCTTCAATACTTTTTTCTGCCTGTTTAACTATTTCGGTTTCAACTCTGGTATCACCTGCAGACATATTTTCTAACAGCTTAAGAGCCATCGGCCCGTGATGATCTCCGTCTAATTCTGCATGTCTCTGTAAATAATAACGGAAAACCGGTACTTTATCACTTCCTAGTTTGGACTGATTGAGTATCCTCTGAAACATCAGGGGCACGATACTTTCGCGACCTATTGCAAACGAAGAAGCAATTTCATGCGACTTACCTTCATCAACAAGTTCGAAAGTATGTCTCATGAATTGTAAAGATGGCTCTGGAATCTCTGGATAATCTAGAGCCATTCGAATCCCTCGGAATGAGACTTCATTTACGAATTCCGAGATCAATTTTGTTGATGCACCCACTTCTGACATTGCGTCCAAATAAATTTGATAATGACTCGTGTAGGTAATTTCATTTCCGTTTCCAAAAGCCTGATCTGACTCCTCTTCCATAACGATTTCATTTATAAACCTGACTAGGTTACCATTTGGGTTGGGAATCCAAGGCGAGCCGCTTGGAACCAAATCTTTCTGAAGCTTTTTTAGCAGTGACATGAAATCCCACACTGCAAATACATGATGTTCCATGAAGATTTGTAACTCCTCAATCGAGTTGATCCTGTCAAAAATAGGATGTTCTTCAAGTTTGTGCTTAAGGGGTATTAATGAATCAAAATTCATAACATTCATCATACTCCAAATACCATCCGTGCCAAGTTTTGATCAAAAGGGAAAAGTGGCGCTCCCGCTGGGAGTCGAACCCAGATCTTCGGTTCCGGAGACCAATGTTCTATCCATTGAACTACAGGAGCATTATTGTTATAAAATATTCAAAGGACAAAGCGGTCAAATCGATTACCATGACTGCATTAAGAATAACTTAAATCATTTGCAGATGTTGAATTGTTTCGGAAAAGGGGGTTGACATTAAATGCATATTGAGATTGAGTCTCAATATCAATGAGATTGAGTCTCAGTCTCAGGCCCTATCCAAACTCAAACTATAAATGAAAAAAAACAATGGTAAATACGGAGTTGCCCTATTGGCTTTAGCCTTGGCCAACTTCAATCTTAGTGCTCAAGATGGCGGCGATGGTACTACCTCTGAGCTTAACCCGTTAAATGTCATTGGATCAAAGATAGATGCCCCTGCACTAACTTCAGGCCTTAAAACATCTTTGTCTGTCGACAGCTCACCCAAGAGTTTGTCCATCATGTCAGCTGATCAAATTAAAGCACAGGGGTTAAATAGTGTTGGCGATATAATCGACTACACACCTGGTGTAAACAATTCCCAAGGTGAAGGGCATCGTGATGCTGCCGTAATTCGTGGAGTACGTACTACGCAAGACTTTTACCGCGACGGCATTCGTGACGACGTACAGTACTACCGTCCGCTCTACAACATAGAACAAGTGGAAATTATCCGTGGTCCTGATGCCCTTCTTTCAGGTTTTGGCGGTGGTTACGGTTTAATCAATCGTGTTTCCAAAAAAGGACAAATCGGAGAGGATTTTACGGTTCTAAGCGGAAGTATTGACACCTTCGGCGAACATAATGTTCAGCTCGATAAAAATATGCAGCTAAATGACAAAACGGCACTTCGGGTCAATATCTTTGGTGAAAACTTGGAGAATCATCGTGATTTTTACTACGGAGATGGAATTGGCCTAAACCCTACATTGAAATATGATCTGGGTGGTGGGAGTACTCTGGATATTTCCTATGAATATCTAGATCAAGAGCGCTTCATTGATCGTGGAATACCCACCGGTGCTGACAATAAACCAGTCAAAGCATTGAAAGATATAGTTTTTGGTGACCCAACAGAAAACTATTCCACACACGAAGCACATATACTTCGTGCAATCTTCGAACACCAGGCAACTGATAATTTCACTGGTCGTCTTGCAGCTAGTCACAGTCACCACGATAAGCTTTATCAAAATTTCTATGTTCCGGATAGTTGGGGTGCTGCAAAAACGAATGGTTATGATGCTAATGCCGGTACCGTTGCGCTTGATGGATATGTTGATACAACCAAACGCAAAACTTCCATTATTTCTTATGATCTATCTGGAGAATTTGAAACTGGCGGAATCATCCACAGCGTCTCTGTAGGTGCTGAGTACCTTGACACTGATAATGATAACGACCGTTATCATGCAAATTGGATTCGATCAAATACAAATGCAGTTTCTTTCGGTGATGCCGACACTGATATATTCAGCATTGCGGAATTCCCCGGAAATCTTGCTGGCGGAGTGGGCCAAACAGCTGATGGCAACACCACCACCAATTACTACACTGGTGCGAATCGTGTACGTGCAGATCAAACTTTTGCTGATATTAAGGTATTGTCATTTTATCTCAATGACGAGATCGCATTGACTGACTCAATAGATTTAATTCTAGGAGCACGTTTTGATAACATGGACATTGGTGTTTCTGGTACCACTACCGGATCTGATGAAGATGATACCATTTCACCTCGTATCGGTTTAATCTTTGATTTGACTGAACAAGCTTCTCTATATGCAAGTTACAGCGAAACTTTTGCTCCAAAAGCAGGTGACCAATACGCAAAGGTAAGTGCAAATGATGACAAAATTGATCCCGATACTTTTGAAAACCTCGAATTTGGTTTGAGATACGATCTACCTATGGGCCTAAGCTTTAGTGCTGCGTATTTTGAAGTAGAAGCCAACAAACCAGAGTATGACACTGTGACTATGACGAGTTCGATGGTAAAATCTGATATCAGTGGATTCGAGCTACAGCTTATTGGAACTTTGACCGACCAATGGTTTCTAAGTGCAGGTTACACTAGCTTAGATGCAAAAGCTAACGGTGGTAACCCTCTTCGTGAAGCACCAGAAAATATGTTTTCCATATGGAATAACTACAATGTTTCTGACCGCCTTGCCTTAAATCTTGGTGTAATTTATCAAGATGAAACTGTTATGAAGACAGGAAGTTCAGCAATTTTGCCGGAATATGCTCGTGTCGATGTAGGTGCAAACTATGCACTCACAGAAAATACTATTGTTGGTCTTAATATAGAAAATCTTACAGATGAGCTATATTTCCCCCATTCCCATAGTATTCACCAAGCATCCGTTGGTGCTCCTATCAATGCAATGTTGAGTATCACCAGTTCTTTCTAGGATTCAACATAGTAATATAAAATTTAAGACCTAGTTTGTTGTTTCAGGTTATCCGAAAGCACACGCAATAACTTGTTTTTAGTAGAAAGTGGGGGCAGCACTGTCTACATAGGTCTTAGGGACCCTACCTTAGAAGGAAACTGAAGGTAGGGTCTTTTACTTTATGGGTCAAGGTTGACACAAGCCAAAAGATTTCCCATTGTATTTTAATACATGCTCGGTAGCTCAGTGGCAGAGCAGGTGACTGTTAATCACTTGGTCGCTGGTTCGAATCCAGCCCGAGCAGCCATTCACTTTTATTTGTGATCGAGCTCCGGCCATTTCTCCAGCTTTCGATGCAATGTTCGCCTACTAATACCCATCAACTCCGCTGCCTTTGTACGATTTCCTCCAGATTCCAGTAGTGCATTGCGCAGAAGCCTTTTTTCATTTTCCTCGACGGAAAGATGGGTTACCGCAACTCCCACAGAATGAACATTTTGAGCACTTGGCTCAGTGGATGAGAACCGCATATCCAAATCATAAGGTGTAATCTCCAAGCCTCGCTTTAACACTACGAGGTTCTCGCAAAAATTCCGCAATTCACGGATATTTCCAGGCCAAGAATATTTTTCGAGTACTCCAAGTGCTTCTCGATTGAGAGTGGGAACATCAAATTGATTCTCTTTGGCAAAGTGTTTTAAGAAATGATGAAGCAAGAGAGAAACATCTTCGCCCCTTTCTCGAAGAGGTGGTAAGTGAACCGTAACCACATTCATACGATAAAAGAGATCTTCTCGAAATTCACCTTTTTCCGACATTTTTCGTAAGTTTCGGTTCGTTGCACAGACGAGACGAACATCTAAACCAATGGTCTGAGCACTTCCCAGCCTTTCAATACTTTTCGATTCAAGAAATCGAAGCAGCTTCACTTGGGTGGATGCATCGATTTCTCCAATTTCATCAAGAAATAAAGTACCTTTACTGGCAGATTCAAAACGACCTATTCGTTTCTCCATTGCTCCGGTGAATGCACCCTTTTCATGGCCAAATAATTCACTCTCCAGCAGGTTGGAAGGTAGGGCCGCACAGTGAACCGGAACAAAGGGTCCGCGTGAACGATCACTATTCTGATGAATTGCCTGAGCAATGAGCTCCTTGCCTGTGCCAGTTTCTCCGGTTACTAAAACTGTAGCTTTGGACGGACCCACTAATTGAACCTGCTCCAGCACTTTTTCAAGAGCCTGAGATTTCCCGAGGATTCCATCAAAACTGTAAGTCTTATCCAGGCGTTTATGAAGATCATGGTTCTCTTTTTTTAACTTTCTTTCGTTTAAGCCACGAAAGATCAGTAAATCTAATTTCTCAAGATTTACCGGTTTGGATAGGAAGTCAAAGGCTCCCCGTTTCATCGCTTCCACAGCCACATCCACTTCCCCGTAGGCGGTCATCATAATACAAATCGAATCAGGGGCATGACCGATCGCAAAATCAATTACGCTCATTCCGGAATCGCCAGACATTCTTAAATCAGTCAAGACAACCTCAAATTCTTCAGCCTCCATTGCATTGAAAGCCTCTTCCGCACTCGAAGCAAGAAAGACTTCGAATTTATCTTCCAATGCAAGTTCTAGCCCTTCACGCGTATGCTCTTCATCATCAACAATCAGCAAATTTGGTTTCATGAAATTTCTTTTTCTGCACTTTCTAGAAGAGTACGACGAGCAGATTTTCGCGGAAAATTCAATGTAACAATCGTACCCGAGCCTTCTTTGCTATCAATACCCACTTCTCCTCGATGATCCCGCATGATACGGTGCACAATCATCATGCCTATTCCATGACCCGATTTCTTCGTGGTAAAATATGGCTCAAATACCCTGGAGATATCCTCTTTTTTAATCCCTGAACCCTGATCGACAATTTTGGCAAATACATAGTGGTCATCAATTCCTGTCACAATTCGAATGGTAGAACTTTCACCAACGGCATCGACTGCATTGCCAATAACATTGAAAAAGACCTGTTTAATCTGCTCTGCGTCTGCATGAATCATGGGTTCCCTGACCCCTGCCTCCATCCTTACAGAGATTTTTTTTGCATTCAATTCCTTCTCCCTCAATAAAACCGTTTCTTCAACAATTTTCAGGAGGTTAATCTTTTTAAAATCTGGATCTGAAGGTCGAATTGCTTTCAAAAAATGCGAAATGATTCCGTCCAAACGCTTTACTTCCTTAATGCAGGAGTGTAAGGATTTTTGCGTTTTGGTATCTTGCTCCATCCCCTTTAAATTCCGTTGTAATAATTGAAGATGAATGTTTATTGAATTCAATGGGTTGCCCAATTCATGGGCCACGCCGGCAGCAAGATCCATAATACTGGATACTTTTTCGCTTTCTATTTTGGCGTTTAAATCATCCAGCTCTTCGGTAAAATCTGTCATTACCACCGCGAGACCAGCCTTGTCCACCTCAGCCTCTTGTGCACCTGATCTCTCAATAGGGACGGCATAGATTCGTAGTTGTCTTAATTCAGGATATGAAATTTGCATTTCCCTCACCACAACTTCCGGATAAGAAGGATCATTTGTTCTATCCATTCCCAGGGCCCGGGCAATTTCCGGAGAAGCTTTTCTAATGTTGATTTTTTCGGAATGGTTGTCCTTCAATCCAATCAAGTTTCGGCCCTGTTGGTTGGAATAAGTCAAGAAGCCTTTTTCATCCAATACCAATACACCATCCCGAATAACATCAAAAACTGTTTCCAGTAATTTACGTTCCCTCGCGAGCCTTTGAACCAAAATTCCGAGATTTACTTCATCTAAATCGTCCAATCGACCGAGGACGCGGTCTAGTGGGTTACGGTTTGATTTGTTTACTTCCATACCTGATTAAGAATATCTGCAGCGATTTTTCTTTTGGTTGATAATGGAAAAGAAAAGTGCTCATTATTTCGAGACAATAAAGTAACCTCATTCATTTCTGATTCAAAACCGGTCTTGGGGTTTGAAATGTCATTCACTACAATCCAGTCCAGGTTTTTCGCCTCGAGTTTTTTTTGTCCATTCGCCAAATGATCGAAACTCTCGGCAGCAAATCCAATTAATTTCTGATTTGAGGACTTCATGTCTCCTAACTCCTGCAGAATATCTGGGTTGCGAATGAATTTTAAGGAAGATGGGAATTCATCTTTTTTAACTTTCTTTTTTCCAAGAAATTCCGGACGATGATCCGAAACAGCCGCAGTCATGATCGCTAAGCTACTTTGGGGAAATAACTTAACTAAAACTTCCCTCATTTCTATGGCAGTTTCTACCGATTTATAAATTACTCCATCCGGACGGGGTATGGATACGGGACCGCTTACCAATGTAACTTCAAATCCCATTTTTTTGGCAACGCTTGCCAACTCAAATCCCATTTTCCCGCTCGATGGGTTTGAGATAAATCGCACATCATCTATCCACTCCCTTGTGGGACCAGCTGATATCAAACACTTGACCGGTTTGTTCATAAAATTATTGGCGACTTATCATAAGGAAATTCATATAAAATGACTCATGAGTATCGACTCGGCAGAAATATCCAGTCCAAAACGGGAAAATATGTTCTTAAACTTGGGGTTTAACCTGCTCTTACCCATTGTGATTTTAAGAAAAGGGGACGAGTGGATGGGGGAGTCCTTGGCAAATTTCACCGACAGCACACCGGACTCTGCCGTTGTGGGTGCAATTATTTTACTTTTAGCCATTTCTTTTCCGGTATCTTATGGAATTCTTGATTTGATTCGACGCAGAAAATGGAATTTCTTTTCCATTCTCGGTTCAATCAGTGCCTTGTTGACCGGAGGTATTGGGCTACTTCCCGGAGCGAATGTTTTAATGTTTGCAATCAAGGAATCCGCACTACCTGCAATTCTCGGGATGATTACCATCATTACTTTAAGAACAAAAAAGCCCCTGGTACGATTGTTTCTCTACAATCCCGAAATTATCAAAGTTTCATTAGTAGAACACAAATTAAAGGAATTGGGAACGAAGAGACATTTTGACAAACTCTTGGTTAAATGTACATGGTTGATAGGTTTATCTTTTGCGGTAAGTGCTGTGCTAAATTTTATTCTTTCCCGGATGATTGTGGTAACCGAGCCTAGTATTGATAAAATCGCTTTTAATGACGAGGTGGGTCAAATGATGGGATGGAGCCTCCCGGTTATAAGCATTCCTTGTATGGTCGTGAGTGGTTATGCCTTTTGGCTTCTTATCAAGGGAATTCGAAAATTTACCGGTCTTTCTATGGAAGAAGTTATGGCACAGGCACCACAAAACTCGGGCAATTAAAACTCAAATTATCTGTCGCCCAACCCAACATAGGGACGATGGGTCGACCCCTGATAAATCTGTCTGGGTCTATGGATGCGCTTTCCGTTCGTAGCAATCTCTTTCCAGTGGGCTAACCATCCGGGTGCCCTGCCAAGGGCAAACAGTACTGTAAACATATTGGTGGGGAATCCCATGGCCTGCAGAATAATTCCGCTGTAAAAGTCAACATTTGGATAAAGCTTACGGGCAATAAAATATTCATCCTGTAAAGCGGAAGTCTCTAGATTCCTTGCAATGTCCAGAATTGGACTTTCTACACCAAGGGCTTCTAATGCTTGATCGCAGGCACTCTTGAGAATCTTGGCACGCGGATCGTAATTCCGATACACACGATGCCCAAAACCCATTAAACGCGACTTACCCTCCTTAGCGGACTGAATAAATTGACTACCATCATCACCCGCGGAGTGAATTTCATTCAGCATCCTGATAACAGCCATATTTGCTCCACCATGCAATGGACCCCACAAAGCTGAAACCGCCCCAGACAAGGATGCAAAAGCGTTGGCACCACCAGATGCAATCATACGACATGTCGATGTGGAACAATTTTGCTCATGATCTGCATGCAAAAGGAATATAAGATCCAATGCTTTACTGATAGAGGAATCTATCGGCTCAGCAGAGGCACTACCAAACATCAGATGGAGAAAATTCTCACAATAAGAAAATACATTACCAATTTCAGGCATATTTTCACCTTTGGAAGAACGATATGTACTGGCGGCAATGGATGGGATCGATGCAACGATTAAAGAGGCTGCCTCCTGAAAAGAGTCAATATCGGCAGGGCGTGTATTTGTGCAAAGGTGAGGAAAACAACCACCCAGTGCTTGAAGAGCCGAACTTAGAACACCCATTGGATGACTATTCCCCGACATTGAATGAATAACTTTTTCAACGGGGGAGGGGAGGGTGGAGTGAGAAAAAACTTTGGTTTTAAAATTATCTAACTCGGAAGAGTTGGGAAGTTCACCGTTAAAAAGAAGAAAACATGTTTCCAAAAAATTAGATTTTTCCGCTAACTCGGCAATATCGAAACCACGATACCTTAGTACGCCTTTATCTCCATCAATGAAAGTAATGTCACTCTCACAAGATCCCGTATTTCCATAGCCATCGTCATAAGTAATGAAATTACTTTCTTTACGGAGGATGCTAATGTCGAGAGCATGTTCGTCTTCTGAACCTGTAAGAATTTTAAGAGTATATTCTTTATCGCCGATATTTAGGGTAGCTTGTTTAGACATTAGGTGCGGTATAGTGGGGATTAAATATTCTTTGTGCCAATCTTACGCCAGTTTTTCAAGAAAGTTCCTGTATAATTTTAATCCTTTCTCCTGACTCTTTTCAGGATGAAATTGTGTTGCAATACTATTTCCAAATCGGATACCACTAATAAAATCATATCCATACGAAGTTAAATAAGTAGTCATACTGCTTTCAGTGTCACAAACATGATAGCTATGTACGAAGTAAAATTGGTCACCATTATCAATCTCGTTCATTATATCATCTTCCAAATCATCATTCCAATATATTGAATTCCAACCCATATGGGGTATTTTTAATCCAGTATCGAAGGCGAATCTTTTTACTTTGCCCCTTACCAAGCCAAGACCGGACCTTTCACCCTCCTCAGAAGAAGAAAAAAGAACCTGAAGTCCCAAACAAATCCCAAAATAAGGTTTATCCGCTTCAATCCATTTGATGATAAATTTATCCAAGCCACTTTCAGCAAGGCTGCCCATGCACTGGTCAAATGTTCCCTGTCCCGGAAAGATTAATGCATCAATTACCGCAAACTCCACTGGTGAACGAATGATGGATACTTCTGCCCCAGTAAATTCAAAGGCTTTAATTACGCTTCGTAGATTACCAGTTCCATAATCTAACACCCCAACTCTTTTCACTTTAAAATTTAATCCTTTCGAATTAATTAGAAAGAGTTCCCTTAGTTGAAGGCACAAGGCCTGAAAGCCTGGGTTCAGGTCGCGTGGCCATGTCCAGAGCTTTTGCAAAACCTTTAAAAATTGCTTCCGCAATATGGTGAGGTTCCTGCCCATGCTCTAAGCGTATGTGAAGATTGCAGGCAACCTCATTGGCGAATGCCTGAAAAAATTCCTTAAAGAGATGAATGTTGAAATCTCGCACCTGCGAATTCTGACATTCTACCTTGTAATATAAATATCCCCGGTTGCTGACATCCATTGCCACAGTAACAAGAGTTTCATCCATAGGCAGAATGAAAAAACCATAACGCTGAATCCCTGCCTTTTCCGATAAAGCCTGTTTAACCGCTTGACCCATAGCAATGCCCATGTCTTCGACGAGGTGGTGATAATCTACCTCTAAATCACCTTTTGCGGAAACAGAAAGATCAAAATAACCATGCCTGGCAAAGAGTTGAAGCATGTGGTTCAGAAACGCTACGCCGGTTTCTACTTCAGCTTTTCCTGTACCTTCTATATTCAACTTCAAAGAGATTTTAGTTTCCTGTGTATCCCTAGTAATTTCAGCTGTTCTCATTTTGCCAGTTATTAATATTTTGAAATAATGTAGTCATCTGTTTTTCGGTACCAATACTGATTCTTATTTTAGACTCGGTCAAACGATGATTGGGAAAATATCTGACAAATATATCATGTTTCTCAAGATAGTCGAACAAGGATTTAGCCACTATTTTTCCAGCTTTTCCTCCTTTAGTAACCGGTTCTGTCAAAATGAAATTTGCCTGGCTTTCAACCGTACGCCATCCAAGCCTCGTTAGAAATTCATGTGCCTTTGAACGCTCTGAAATAATTTTGGACTTACAATCCTCAAAATATTCCTTGTCGGACAAGGCAGCGAAAGCTGCTGCCTGAGACATTCTGTCTACATTATAAACCTCCCTAACACTGTCTAAAACCTCTATGATTCGGGGAGTAGAAAAGGCATAACCAACCCTAGCACCAGCTAACGAATAGGATTTTGAGAATGTGCGAGTGATAATCAAATTGTCAACATATTCAAGAAAAGATATAGATGATTTTGTAGAAAAGTCAGCGTAAGCCTCATCCACAACAAGAATTGCATCTAGGCGATTTAGAATCTCTAAAATCTTATGTTGAGGAAATGATAAACCACTGGGAGCATGAGGATTTGTTAAAAAAAAGAGGTTTACACCACTTGAAATAATTTTTTCGACAGGGAGATCAAATTGATCATCACTAAACTCAACTTGTTCTAATTTAGATCCCTGCAAGGATGTCAATGTAGGATAAAGAGAGTAACTCGGATTAAGCATTCCCACCGAACGTGTCGAGTCGGAAAACGCACGGACACATAAATTCAGAATATCATCCGAACCGTTTCCTACGATTACCTGTTCTTCTTGCAACTCATGTGTTTCGGCAATCAAATTGCGAAGTTTGTGAGAACTAGGATTCGGATAGAATTGCAATCGTTGTGTCTGTTCTAAAACGGCATTTGCAACCAAAGGACTTGGGGGGAAAGGATTCTCATTGGTATTGAGCTTTATTAAATTTCCTTTACCTTTTGGCTGAAAACCGGGCGTGTAGCCTTCACGAGAAAGAATTTCGGGAGAGACAAAACTCTTCAGCCTACTATCCATCTAGTTTAATCCTGTCTTAGCCTAACGGAAATGGAATACCCATGCCCGTCAAGTTTTTCCATTTCGGAAAAAAGAAGTGCGGACTCGGAAGCATTTATAAGAGCGTCTTGATCATACCTAATAATACTCGCCCGACGAAAAAAATCTTCCATTCTAAGCCCGGAAGAAAAGCGGGAAGACCGACCTGTGGGCAACACATGACTTGGTCCTGCAACAAAATCCCCAAGTGCGGTGGCACTAAAATGACCCAACAGGAGTGCACCAGCAGTGTTAATATTTTCCTGCAAATAAGGAAGATCCTCGTTTTTAACCTGAAGTTCAAGATGTTCTGGCGCAATAAAGTTAGCTACCTTGACAATTTCTTCTAAATTCTTAGCGAGTATGGCCAAAAAGCCCTTTTCTAAAATATGCAAGATTGAATCTTGGTGTGAAAGAGAATTAGTTTGATGTATGATTTCTTTCACTACAGACTCGAACTGGTCTTTTGCTGAAAAAATTAAATAAATTTTTTCTTTTCCAGAACCATGTTCTGCTTGGGCAAGAAGAGCTGCAGCAATGTAAGCAGGATTAGCAGTTTCATCCGCAATAACCATAACTTCGCTTGGACCAGGTAATAAATCTATGCCAACGGTACTGAATACTTGTTTTTTCGCTTCATTGACAAAAGCATTGCCAGGTCCAAAAATTTTATCAACAGCTTTTATCGACTCTGTTCCGTATGCCAAAGCACCGATTGCCTGAGCGCCCCCTACCTTATACACTTCGTCAACTTCCAGAATAGCCAAAGCTCCCAGCAACTCAGGCGAAACCGTGCCGTCGGGATTAGGTGGAGTCATGACAGCTATCTGATTAACTCCTGCAACTTTTGCCAAGGTTGCAGTCATAATGACAGTTGAAACAAGGGGTACATTACCACCCGGAATATACAGACCCACTCGGTTAATGGGATAAAAGTTCTCACCAATAATGGCTCCGTGTGAATTCCTGCCTTGCCAATTTCGAGGAAGATTCTGCTGATGAAAGAAAGTTACATTTTCAATCGCGTCCTCCATCGCTGCCTTGAATTTTAAAGACAATGAAGAGGATGCTTCGTTTATTTGATTAAGGGGAATACGGAGCTCAAATTTATTTAAATTTGCTTTATCGTAGAGCAAGGTTCTCTCGACAATTGCTTGATCTCCACGCGTCTTAACATCCAGTAAAATTTCGGAGACAGTCGACGCGATTCCTTCATCCACATTGGTTGAAGTGGCAAACTTCTCAATCTCGGCGAGAAGATTGGGTGCGAATATTTTGTATTCGAGCTTAATTTTCACGATAGGCAGTGGCTACTCCCATTCAATTGTGCTGGGTGGCTTAGAGCTAATATCGTAAACGACACGATTTGCTCCCTTCACCTCATTGATGATACGGTTGGAAACTTTTCGGAGAAATTTATCTGGTAATTTAGCCCAATCTGCTGTCATCGCATCCGAGCTTGTCACTGCACGTAGGCATATAACATTTTCATAGGTTCTCTCATCTCCCATGACTCCCACACTTCGGAGGGGTAAAAATACGCAAAAAGCCTGCCATAATTTATGATATAGTTTATGCTTTGATAATTCTTCAATGAAAATGTGATCCGCTTCCCGTAATATCCTAAGCTTGGTCGGGGATAAATCTCCCACTACTCGCACACCCAAGCCTGGACCGGGGAAAGGATGCCTCATCAGTACGGAATTTGGAAGGCCCAATACTCGGCCCAAATTTCTAACCTCATCCTTAAAGAGTTCCCTTAATGGCTCAAGAAGCTTGAGTTTCATTTTCTTGGGTAATCCCCCTACATTGTGATGGCTTTTAATGAGAGATGCCGGGTTTCCACCTACAGGAACGCTTTCGATGACATCTGGATATAAGGTGCCCTGTGCCAAAAAATCTATTTTTCCAAGTTTTGAGACTTCCAAATCAAAAACTTCAATAAATGTTTTGCCTATAATTTTTCTTTTTTTCTCGGGATCCTTAATTCCTTTTAGTCTTTTTAGAAACAGGGAGCCTCTTTTGGAGATTCGTAGTTTTCCCGGAATATGATTTTCAAAAAGCGTTTTTACCTGCTCTCTCTCGTGTAACCGAAGAAGGCCGTTGTCAACGAAGATACATGTGAGTTGATCTCCTATTGCTTGATGGATGAGTGCCGCTGCAACTGAAGAATCAACTCCCCCACTTAATCCTAGAATCACTCTTTCTTTACCAACAACTTCCCGGATTTGATGAATGGAAGAGTTTAAAAAATCGCCCATATCCCAATCACCCTTACACCTGCAAACATGGGTAAGAAAATTTCTTAAAATTATATCTCCCTTCTCTGAATGTTCCACTTCGGGATGGAACTGTAGTCCAAAAAATTTTCTCTTTTCATCCTCAATCGCTGCAAAAGAAGAATTCTCTGTTTTGGCTAATACTCGGAAACCTCTGGGCAGTTTTGAAAGGTAATCTCCATGGGAGTTCCATACGCATAGTTTTGAAGGTAAACTGTTGAATAAAGTTCCTTTTCTCTCAATGGTTAAAGTTCCACGACCATATTCCCTCCGATCGCTTGGCTTAACTTCACCTCCGAGCATTTTCCCCATTAATTGAAGCCCGTAGCAAATTCCCAAAATTGGAATTCCTAGCTTAAATACGCCAGGATTAGGCTTTGGTGAATTTTTGGCAAATACACTGGCAGGCCCCCCAGAAAGAATTATTCCAACGGGATTTTGTTTTCGGATTTCGGAGAGTTTGGAGTTGTAAGGAAGCACTGAAGAAAAGACATTTATTTCTCTAATTCTTCTTGCAATAACCTGGGTATATTGTGACCCAAAATCGAGAACTATTATGGTTTGTGGCATGGCACTGGATTATAATTACTTTAAACTAAGGCAAGAAACACAAACCAATATCAAAGATTCCAAAAGGAAAAACGATATTTTTCAGGCATCAATAATACCTGCCAAATAAGATTATATATATTTGTCTTTACTTCGAATCTTTCGAATTCGCGTCTTCGACCTCTTTTTGACCTTGATTGGCTGATTCTTTTGCCTCTTCCGCTTGTTCAACAGCCTCTTCGATAGTGGTATTATCAGCAATTTCAAAGTTCGCAGGTTTATCTTCCAGAACAGATTCTGCTTTCTGGGCATCTTCAATTGATGAATTCGCTGTTACTGCAGTCTTATCCTTTGTTGATTCAGCGAGATCATTTTCTTTAGATCTTATACCAGTTTTTTCTTTCGCTGAGACTGATTTTTTAATGGCTTTTTTGGCTTTGCTTTTCTTCTTTTTATTGTTTGCCTCTTCCACGAATTCAATCAAAGCCATTTCAGACGCATCTCCTAAACGAGGAATGGCTAACTTGTAAATTCGGGTGTAGCCACCTTCTCGATTCACAAATTCTTCGACTAGTTCGTCAAACAATTTTTTAGTTGCACTCGTACTCCGTAATCTGGAGATAGCCAACCTTCGGAAGTGTACTTTTTTGGCCGTATCCTGAGCGAAATGAGCTTTCTTGGCTAAAGTAATGATCTTCTCAATAGTTGGACGCAATGCTCTAGCTCGAGCAAGAGTGGTTTTTATCCTACCATTTTCAATAAGGGAGCAACATAAATTAGCCAACATAGATGTACGGTGGGCTGTTTTAACTCCAAGTTGGTGATTATGTTTACGGTGTCTCATCTTCGTGGGTTAAAAGAACTAATTGATGGCAGTCTCGAGTAAACGGCTTTCAAATTTCATCCCTAAGGACAAGCCAAGTTGCTCCAATTTAGCCTTTATCTCGTTGAGGGATTTTTTTCCAAAATTACGATATTTGAGCATTTCTGGTTCGCTCTTCGTTGCCAATTCTCCAACGGTTGTGATATTGGCATTGTTCAGACAATTTGCCGCACGGACTGAAAGTTCAATTTCATTCACACTCATGCTAAGCAAATTACGGAGACGGTTTTGCTCTTCGCTCACCTCCTTGGAGTGGCTTTCAAATTCAATTTGTTCTTCACTTATTTGATCAAAAACATCTAAATGATGCCTAAGAATTGCAGCGGACTGTTTAAGGGCATCATCAGGAGTGATTCTCCCATCGGTAGTAATTTCAAGAAGGAGTTTATCATAATCAGTCATTTGCCCAACCCGCGTGTTTTGGACTTCGTATTTAACTAATTTCACTGGGCTGTACAAAGCATCAACATTTATCATGCCGATGGGCTGATCATCGATTTTACTATCTTCACCAAGGCAAAATCCTCGCCCAACTGTTACCACCATCTCTCCGGTTAAACGAAGTTTGCGATCAGTGGTTAAAATAATCTGCTCAGGATTGATAATTTCGATTCCTTCTGCTGGTGAAATATCACTGGCAGTCACTTCACCTTCTTTTTCCGTATCAATTGTCATAGTGACAGGTTTAGCTTTATGGCTGATCACTAGAACCTTTTTAAGGTTGAGAACGATATCTGTTACATCTTCCACAACACCGTCGATACTTTGGAACTCATGCTGTATCCCATCAAGTTTTAGTGATGAGATCGCAGCTCCTTCGATAGAACTAAGAAGGACGCGACGAAACGCATTGCCTATTGTGTGACCATATCCCGATTCAAAAGGATCTGCGATAAATTTAGCGTAGGTATCTGTGGAAGTATCTTCTTCTTTTATGAGACGGTTGGGTAGTTCGAACTTTCCTAATCTAGTTGCCATGATGAATTATTTGTTGATTGGTGAAGGTTTATCGGCTGTAGAATTCAACCACAAGTTGTACATTGATGCTTTGCTCTAGCTCATCATTTTGGGGAAACCTCGAAACAGTTCCCTGCAATGAATCAGCGTTTACATCAACCCAAGGTGGGGAGGGGTGATACTGAGTACCTTCCAGATTTCGGGTTGCCAATTGGCGAGATGAAGTCTTTTCACGAACACCAATTTCATCACCAACAGAAACCGCAAAACTTGGGATATCGACTTTTTTGCCGTTTACCAAGATGTGTCCATGATTAACATATTGGCGTGCAGCTTTACGAGTCTTAGCAAAACCAAGTCGGTATACAACATTATCGAGTCTTGTTTCCAGAAGGGTCAAAAAGTTTTCTCCAGTAACTCCCTGTTTTCTTTTCGCTTTTTCAAAAAGATTTCTAAATTGTTTTTCGGTGAGGCAGTATAGCATTCTGAGTTTTTGTTTTTCAAGCAAGCCCTCACCATAGTCGCTGACTTTGCGTCGGTAAGTCGGACCGTGTTGTCCCGGGGGATATGTTCTTCTTTCAAATGCTTTATTGGCAGGGAAGATCGCCATACCAAAACGGCGATTTATTCGAGTCGTTGGACCGGTGTATCTAGACATAATATATGATGATTACAAAATAAGGATTTTAGACTCTTCTGCGCTTAGGCGGACGGCAACCGTTATGAGGAACTGGGGTAACATCTATTATGGTAGATACCGTGAATCCTAAGCTCTGTAAGGCACGAATTGCAGAATCTCTTCCCATTCCAGGACCTTTAACTTTAACAATCACTTCTTTCATACCATGGGACATCGCAGCTTTACCTGCATCTTGCGTAACTACTTGCGCAGCATAGGCAGTAGATTTTCTGGATCCACGAAAATTACACTTTCCCGAGCTTGACCAAGATATCACATTTCCTTTTATGTCGGAAAAGGAAACTTTTGTATTGTTGAATGTTGCGACAATAAAACAAATACCAGTCGAAATATTTTTGCTACCCTTCGCTTTACGAACTTTTACTTGCTCAATGTTGGCACCAAGTAGGTCAGCTGCAGTCTCTTCCTTTTTCTCGGGCGTTTTTTCCGCCGGACTCGTGAAATCTGCAACCTCTTTTTGTTTTGTTTCTACTGCTTTATGCTCTCCAGAAGTACTAGTCTCTTCTAATTTTTGTTCCTCTTCCTTAGTGTTATCTTCACTCATAATATAAATTAGCTTTTTCTGACTACGCCTACGGTTTTCCGTCCACCTTTACGAGTACGAGCATTAGTAATCGTTCTTTGTCCTCTTACCGGTAATCCACGCTGATGCCGCAAACCACGGTAGCAGCGAATGCTTTGAAGTCTTTTGAGATTATTTGTTATAGCCCTTCTAAGATCACCTTCAACCATGATTTTATTATCAATAATGTAGTTAGTGATAAGGCTTAATTCCTGTTCTGTGAGATCCTGGGTTCTGCGGTTGGAGTCTATTTCAACGGCATCTAAAATTTCTTTTGCACGGGTGGGTCCAACTCCATAAATATAACGGAGGGAATACCCAACTTTTTTGCGATTTGGTATGTCTACGCCTAATAATCTTGCCATAATAATGCTTCTCCTAGTTTAAAACGAAATTTTTGATTGCCAGACTGAGAAACCCAAGGGCAAATAAAGCAGTGGAAATAAGAAGAAGTGGACGCCACTGGGCTTCAAAATCTTTTAATTCGAGGGACTCGATCCCCTGACCAGTGTTGGTGGATCTACCCTTAATACGACCTTTACGAAGAAAGCCATCGTAATGCCTTTGTAGTAAAAAGGTTTCAACCTGTCTCATTGTGTCAAGCACTACGCCAACGATAATGAGCATTCCGGTTCCGCCAAAAAAGGTAGCAACATTATAAGAAACATTGGCGGTTTTGAATATAAAATCTGGAAATACCGCAATCACGGTCAAAAATATTGCTCCAGCAAGGGTAAGTCTAGTCATAACAAAATCGAGAAACTTGGCTGTATGTTCTCCTGGTCTAACGCCTGGGACATATCCACCATTTTTTTTCAAATCATCCGCGATCTGAACGGGCTTAAACATAATCGAGACCCAAAAGTAACTAAAAACCAAAATTAAACCACCATAAACAAGATAATAAAACCAACCTCTACTTGCAAAGACATTGGCCAAGTCAATTGCCCAGTCTTGTTCAAAAGCCGCACCAAAAGTCCTGAGTAATTGTGCAGGGAACATCAGAATGGCACTTGCAAAAATCACCGGCATAACCCCAGCGTAATTAACCTTCAACGGAAGAAATGAACTTTGCCCACCAAATACTTTTCTTCCGACCATCCGCTTGGCGTACTGAACGGGAATTTTTCTTTGGGCTTGGGTTACCGCAACAATACCCGCTACTACAATCAAAAACAACCCAACCATTAAAAATCCTTTAAGGATCACGAGATTGTCACCGTCAGGAGCAAGGAAGATAAGAGCGTAGGCATCGGATAAAGCTTTAGGCAAATCAGCCAGGATGCCCACTGTAATCAATAAGGAAATTCCATTCCCAATACCTCGTTGAGTAATCTGTTCACCTAGCCACATCAGGATCAGGGAACCTGTGGTTAAGAAGATGATTGTATTGAATAAAAAGAGAGTAGGCGAACTAGCAATGACTATTGGTCCCAGAGGATTACCATCAAGCCCTATCTCAGATGGATTGAATCCTTGAATGAGACTTCCAGGACTATCCCGCAGAGCCACAGCGAGCAGACCACCTTGAACTAAACAAATGAAAATCGTCAGATAACGTGTATATTGTGAAATTTTCTGCCTACCAGGCTCACCCTCTTGTTGAAGTCTTGCGAGTGTTGGAAAGACTGCTCCCATGAGTTGCATAATAATGGATGCACTAATGTAGGGCATAATGCCAAGGGCGAATAAGGCACCATTGAGCAAGGCACCACCTGTAAACATATTATAAAATCCAAGTATGTCATTACCCTCAGTCTCACTACGGGTGGATTCCCGCAGCTCGAAAAACTCTTTAATTGGTGCCGGATCCACCCCTGGCAATGGGATGTTAGCTCCTACTCTAGCAATGAAAAGCAAGGCCAGTGTGAAGAAAATCTTCTGCCTTAGTTCAGGTATTTTCAAAGAGTTGGTAAAGGCTGAAAACATAAGACAGTAAAATGAAAAAATTACTTATTTTGAATTTTACCGCCGGCTGCCTCAATTTTAGCTTTTGCGGAAAATGAAATGAGATCTACATCTACAGTAAAAGACTTGTTTATTTCGCCATCGCCTAAAAGTTTGATTTTTTTGGAGTTTTGGCGAACAAGACCAGCGGCTTTTAGTGAATCGGCATTCACAACTTCACCGCTGATTTTTTCCAAGTCTGATAAATTAACGATCGAACATGGTTTTCTAAACCTAGCTTGACTGAAGCCTCTTTGCGGAAGTTTGCGGAATAAGGGCATTTGGCCACCCTCAAATCCGGGATGTAAGGAATAGCCTGAGCGGGCTCCCGCACCTTTGTGACCACGACAGCATGTCTTGCCGTGACCATTACCCTCGCCACGACCGAGTCGCTTTTTCTCTCGATTAGGACCTTTTGGTAAATTGGATTCTTTCATTCTAATAAAAGTTGAAATTATTCTGATTTTGCTTCTATCGAAGGTTGGACCTGAGACTGATTATCGGTGAAAGTTGGACCAAAAACTGTTTCCCCCCTGATTTCAGAGATTTGACTTGCCGTCCGAAGTTGTAAGAGGCCATCGAGAGTAGCTGATACTACTGAGAGTTGGTTGTTAGAGCCTAGAGATTTGGAGAGAACATTTTTCACACCGGCTGCTTCTAGCACGGCTCGAACACCACCACCGGCTATAATTCCTGTCCCCTTTCTTGCTGGTCTAAGCATAACTTTTCCACCATCGTGTGTTCCAAGTACTGGATGAGGTAGGGTATCACCTGAGATAGAAACATGGCAAATAGCCTTTTTAGCCTGATCCGTACCCTTACGAATGGCGTCCGGAACCATTTGAGCTTTACCATAACCGAAACCAACATTTCCCTCCTGATCCCCAACGACAACTAGTGCAGCGAAACTAAACCTTCTTCCCCCTTTAACCACTTTTGCACATCGGTTGATGTGAACAACTTTCTCAAAAAGTTCGGGCTCGTTGTCTTCAATTGCTTCTTTTGTTGTTTTATGGTGAGGCTTTTTCATATTAAAATTTTATTTTTTTGGAGCGAAGGGACTCAGCAAAGGCCTTGATTGACCCATGATATTTGCGTCCTGCACGATCAAAAACGATAGTATTTACTCCATGTTTAGAAAGAATGTCTCCAAATGCATCACCTAGTTTGGTTGCCCCATCAATGTTGGGTAATAGGTCTTTATAATCAGGATTATTCGTAGATAACGCATTGAGTGTATGACCATTTTCATCATCAATGCACTGAGCATGAATATTTTTATTAGTAAAACATACTGTAACCCGAGGCCTGCCTTTTGTGCCATAAACTTTTTTTCTAATTCTCCACCTTCGCTTTTGGGCAAGCTCTCTTTTTTTAGCTAATTTCATTTTTAGAATTTTATTATGCGGACTTCTTACCTTCTTTTCTGCGGACATATTCACCGACAATTCGAACACCCTTTCCTTTGTAAGGTTCGGCTGGATAATAGTTTTTAATTTCTGCAGCGAGTTGACCAACCTTCTGCTTGTCTGGACCTTCAATATGAATTTTGACATTATCGGCGACAGTAACCATCACCCCTTCTGGGATGGGGTGATCAATCGGATGCGAATAGCCGAGTTCAAGGTCGATGACTTTTCCTTTGACAGTTGCCCTGAAGCCTACGCCCTCTATCAAAAGATCTTTGGAAAAATTCTGGGATACTCCTTGAAGCATATTGGCGATCAAGGAGCGGGTTGTACCGTAGATAGCTTTAGCTTCGCGGGTTTTTTCAAGTTGAGCAACTGAAACAATCTTCTCTTCGATGTTTACGCTAATAAGGGACGAAACTCTTTGGGTAAGTTCCCCTTTTGGTCCTTTTACAGATACCATATGGTTCTCGACACTTACGCTAACACCAGTTGGTATCTCGATCGGTAATTTTCCAATTCTACTCATTTTAAATTTTTACCAAACACTGCAAAGTAACTCTCCGCCTAGCTTGTTCTTTCGAGCTGATTTATCATCCATAATTCCCTGAGGTGTACTTAGTATTGATATACCAAGCCCGCCAAGGGTTCTGGGTATATCCCGGTAACCACAATAGGATCGTCTGCCAGGCTTACTAATCCGAGAAAGACCACGGATTGCATGCTCTCCATTGACATACTTTAGTTCGATCTCCAAATGCTTGATTCCAGAATTTCTGTTGATTTCTGAAACTTTCTCGACGAACCCACGATCACGAAGGATACTCGCAATACCCGCCCTTAGATTAGAATGGGGATACTGACAGGATGCTTTGCCAGCACTGCCTGCATTTCGAATTACAGTAATAAAATCACCTATTGTGTCATGTACGGCCATGGTATATTTATATATGTAGTTCCTACCAAGAGGATTTGATTATCCCGGGCATTTTGCCCTGTAAGGCGAGTTCTCTAAAAGTTATTCTTGAAAGTCCAAATTTACGGATCGTTGCACGTGGACGACCGGTCAATGAACACCTTTTCACAAGTCTAACTTGTGAAGAATTTTTAGGGAGCTTGTCCAACTTGGCCTGGGCATTGTAAAAGTCTTCCTCGCTTGTATCAGGAGCAGCTAAAATCTTTTTAAGTTCTGCTCTTTTAGAAGCATAACGAGCAACTAATCGCTCTCTTTTCTTGTTTCGGTAAGTTACTGATTTTTTTGCCATAACAAATTTTGGTTACGCGGCTGCGGCTTGTTCGCTTGAGTCCTTGCGGAAAGGAACCCCAAGTAATTTTAAAAGTTCCATGCCCTCTTGGTCAGAAGAAGCGGAGGTAACAATCGATATGTCCATACCTGTGTTGACTCTTTGACGTTCAACATTTATTTCGGGGAATATACTATGGTCAACGATGCCCAAAGTGTAGTTTCCCTGTCCATCCAGTTTTGTGGGCACTCCTCTAAAGTCTCGAATGTTTGGTAAGGCTATTGCAATAAGTCGAAGCAGAAAATCCCACATGTGGTTTCCCCGCAGGGTGACCTTTATTCCGACAGGCATGCCTTGCCTGAGCTTAAAATTTGAGACACTCATTTTGGCTTTTGCGACTACTGGAGCCTGTCCGGCTAAAGAAGCGATGTCCTTTCTTAGCTCTTCCACTCCGTTTTTGTCCATTTCTGCACCGAATGAACTATTAATCACAACTTTTTCAATTTTGGGTACTTGATGAATATTCGTGTACCCTAAGGATTTAAATAAAGCGGGCACCACTTCATTTAAGTAGGTGTTTTTTAATACTGGTATTCTCATCGTGGTGGTTGAATGCTAGATTTTTTTTACATTGGAGTAGTGAATGGAGGCTTCTCTTTCAACGATCGCACCTTGCGGATTGTCCTGGGTTTTCCGTTCATGCTTCTTGGACAAATTGATGCCTTCAACCAGCACTCGATTTTTTTCGCGAAGTACTTGTAAGATTTTACCTTTATTGCCTTTGTCATCACCTGTAATAACAACAACCTCGTCACCTTTTCTAAGTTTAGTGGCCATTTTATAAGACCTCTGGCGCAAGTGAAATAATTTTCATGTATTTTTGACGCAACTCCCGGGCAACCGGTCCAAAAATACGAGTGCCTTTAGGGGTGCCATCATTGTTGACGATCACAACTGCATTCTCATCAAAACGTAGATAGCTGCCGTCCACTCTGCGCAAAGCGGATTTTGTACGCACTACCACGGCTCTGCATACCGTCCCTTTTTTAACGGAAGCTTCGGTTGAACTTTCCTTGACATGACAGACTATAATATCTCCAACTGAAGCGGTTTTTTTATTTTGCCCGATCCTTCTTATCATGCGAACCTTTTTAGCACCTGTATTGTCCGCGACTTCTAGTCTACTTAATAGTTGTATCATTTCGAATTAGACGGTTGGAGCTTTTTCCAAGACTTTTATGATTCTCCAGCGTTTTAGCTTACTGACTGGTCTTGTTGCCATAATTCTAACTTTATCACCAACATTAGAATCATTTTTGGAATCATGCACATGAACTGTCGTCTTTCTACGTATCTCTTTTTTGTAAAGAGGGTGAGGGATCTTATATTCATAAACAACCTTGACGGACTTGTCTCCCGTTTTTGACCTGACAACCCCGATGAGTTCCTTACGATTATTCCTTTCTGTTTCCTTTGTCATAGAAGATTATGCATGTTTGAAGATGCTTGGTTAAGTTGCTTTATCATGGTCAATATTCTGGCCCGTGTACGCCGAGTTTGTTTAATAATGTGGGGTCGTTCAACTTGCCCGGTCTGTTTGCGCACTTGAAGTTTCAATAGTTCGTCACCCAGTTCGCGTAATTTCTTATTTAGTTCAGGCAATGATAGATCTTTAATTTCTGACATCTTCATGGTTTGGCTAATATGATGTTTGACGAGTGACGAGACGACATCGAAACGGAAGTTTCGCATCGGCTAATCCGAGTGCTTCTCTTGCTAAGGTTAGGGAACATCCTGCAATTTCAAAAAGCACATGACCGGGTTTGATAACCGCTACCCAATGGTCGACCGGTCCCTTACCCTTACCTTGTCTTGTTTCCGCCGGTTTTTTGGTAACGGGTTTATGAGGGAAAACTCTGATCCAAACCTTTCCTTTTCTCTTGAGATGACGGTTGATGGCTACCCGGGCAGCCTCAATTTGATTGGAGGTCATTCTTCCCCTTGACAAAGACTGGATGCCAAATTCCCCGAAAGAAACGAAGTTTCCGCGAGATGCAACCCCGCGCACCCGACCTTTGTGGACTTTTCTGTACTTGGTTCTTGACGGTAATAATTTAGGCATGGCTTAAAAGTCTATTAAAAAAGTTTGTCCTCTTCTTTTAGGCAAATCCAACATTTGATTCCAATGATTCCATAAACTGTGTTTGCCTCAACTAACCCGTAATCAATATTTTCTCGGAGCGTATGGAGAGGGACACGACCTTCCCTCAATTGTTCAGTGCGTGCAATGTCAGCTCCGGCAAGTCTACCGGCACACTGAATTCGAATCCCTTCAGCCCCCATAGACATGGTAGTTTGGACTGCTTTTTTCATAGCCCGTCTAAATGCGATTCTTCGTTCAAGTTGAAGCGCCACATTTTCAGCAACCAATGACGCAATGAGATCAGGTTTTTTAATTTCTTGAATTTCCAAGCGAATGTCCTTCCCAACCGTTTTGTTCAATGAATCCTTGAGCGAATCAAGTTCCTGTCCCTTTCTTCCAATGACAATTCCGGGACGGGCAGTCCAAATAGTTACTCGAGTTCGGGTAGAGGCTCGCTCAATCACAATTCTAGGAACGGATGCATAGCGAAGTTTCTTATCCAAGAATCCACGGATTAAGTTATCCTCTTCCATGAACTTTGGATAGTCATTTTTATTGGCATACCAACGGGCACTCCAGTTGCGCCTTACGCCAAGCCTGAAACCGATTGGATTTACTTTCTGTCCCATAATTAAAATTCGTCGCTAAGGGTTATGCGCAAATGACTCATGCGCTTTTTGTAAGGATGAGCAGAACCCCTTGCACATGGCCTGAAGCGCTTCAGTGCAGGGCCCTCTTCCACGATAGCCTCACTGATGTATAGATCATCCGCATTAAGATTATTATTGTTCTCAGCATTTGCCATAGCTGATTGTAATGTCTTGCCTAACAACTTGGCGGCTTTCCTCGGGATGTACTTAAGAAGCGATGCGGCTTCTCCAGCTTTTCGTCCGGGTAAAAGACGAGACACATCCCTGGCCTTTTTAGGAGAAATTCTCGCGTATTTCGAATAAGCTTTAACTTCCATGGGAACTATTTCTGAGTGTGAGGGTTGTGTGATTTGAAGGAACGAGTAGCCGAAAACTCCCCAAGTTTGTGACCAACCATATTCTCGGTTACATAAACGGGTAAAAATCCTTTTCCATTATGCACTGTAAAATTTAATCCAACAAAATCTGGTGTGATAGTGGATTTGCGAGACCATGTTTTGATTGGCTTTCGATCTCCATTTTCTTGTGCTGTAACAACTTTTTTCATGAGGCTTGGCTCAACATAAAAACCTTTTTTGATTGATCTTGTCATAATCAGAACTTATTGAATGCGACGCCCATTTTTACGAACGAGAATCTGTGAATTAGAAGGTTTAGACTTTTTGCGCGTTGGGAAACCTTTGGAAAGCTGA